>JAEYSS010000112.1 GCA_023434425.1 Pseudomonadota bacterium
GCCGCAAAACATGTTTCACGTGAAACATACCGGGAACGGTCGCCGGCCGGCCGACGCCAGGGCCGCAGGAACAGCCGGGCGGCGCGGTCGGCCGCCCAGGCGGGGGCGAAGCGGAAGCCGAGCCGGACCAGTTCGCGCTGGATCAGGCCGTTCAATAATGCACGAACATTCGTACTTTTAATGGCAGAGGCTTTTGCTGTCCGGGTCATGGCGCACCTAAATTAGAGGAGGGTGTACGGGACTTTATAGAACGGTCGTTCGATTTTCAAGCCCGGCCTTGCCCGAACTTTTGTTCGCTCAGCGGACAAGCTCCAGCCAGTTGGCTTGTTTGCTGGTGCGTATTCGGCCGATTAAGGAGATGCGATCCTCACCTCACCGTCATGCCCGGCCTCGTGCCGGGCATCCACGTCTTGCGACGTCTGGAAAGGCGTGGATGGCCGGAATTTATGCAGACCCCAGCTTCACGGCCGTGCCGCTGGCCGCCACCATCAGCATCTGCTTCTCGCTGCCGCCGATCTGCTGATAATCGAGGTCCATGCCCACCACGGCATCGGCGCCCAGGCTTTTGGCTTCCTCGATCATCGACTCCAGCGCCAGCGCCTTGGCCTTGCGCAGCTCTTTTTCGTAGGAGCCGGAGCGGCCACCGAGGATGTCGGTGATGCCGGCGAAGAAATCGCGGAAGATGTTGGTGCCCATCACGGCCTCGCCGGCCACGATGCCGAGATAGCCGGCAATCTTGCGGCCTTCCACGCTGTCGGTCGTCGTCAGGATCATCGCATCCCCCTGTCAGAATTCGGTCGCAGTCCGGGCAGTCTACGCAGGATGCCTTGATTTCGCCATCTGCCGGGGCTACCGCTTGGCGCCATGACCAGTCGCCGCGCCTTCCTGCTCGCCATGGCCGTTGCCGCCACCGCCGCCAAACTGCCGCTTGCCACCGCCTATGCCGCGGCGCCCAGCGGCGCGGCCAGGCTCACCGAGGCCGACCGGGCCGATCTGCAGCGCATCGCCGACTACTTCAACACGGTGCGCAGCATGCGCGGCCGTTTCCTGCAGGTGGCGCCGGACGGTTCGGCGGCCGAGGGCAAGATCTACATGACCCGTCCGGGTCGCTTCCGCTTCGAATTCGACCCGCCGGTGCCGATGCTGATCGTCTCCGACGGCGCCTATATCGTGATGGAAGACAAGGAACTGCGATCGGTCGAGCGTATCCCGCTCGGCGCCACGCCGCTGGACCTGCTGCTGCGCGACCGGGTCAGTTTCGAGGACAAGGATGTCGGCATCGCAAAGGTCGAGCGCGGCGCGGCCATCCTGCGCGTGACACTGTTTGCGCCCGAGCGGCCGAAGGAGGGCTCGCTCACCATCGTATTCGGCGACAAGCCGCTGGAATTCGCCGGCTGGATCGTCACCGATGCCCAGGGCAAGGACACGGCGATCTCGCTGTCGCAGATGGACTTCAACCCGTCACCCGCGATCAGTACGCGCCTCTACAACTATGGCGACGGGACGGCCGCCGGCCGCGCCCTGCAGCAGCGCCGCTGACCTCCGGCCGGACCTGTCCGCCGGGACGGCTTTATCCGCGACAGAATTCCACAGTCCGCGACCCGGTAACCGGTTGGGTAGTTTGGCTCGCAAGTCTGTGAACTTTCGTCCAAAACCCTGATTTTCCGATCCCGCAGCGGTTGCGGCTTTTCGGAAGGTTGCTATAACCTCGGCCCCGAACGGCAATCAGAGAAACCGGGGCTTTTCGCCCGGGTTTACCAACCCGTAGGTCAGCATGAACATCCATGAATACGAGGCGAAAAGCCTGCTCGCGAAATACGGTGTCGCCGTGCCGCGCGGCGGCGTCGCTTTCACGGCCGACGAGGCCGTTACCGTTGCCAAGCAGCTCGGCGGTCCGGTCTGGGTGGTGAAGGCCCAGATCCATGCCGGCGGGCGCGGCAAGGGCGGCGGCGTCAAGGTGGTCAAGTCGATGGACGACGTGGCGGCGCAGTCCAAGGCGATCCTCGGCATGACCCTGGTCACGCACCAGACCGGTCCCGAGGGCAAGCTGGTCAAGCGCCTGTATATCGAGGAAGGCTGCGACATCAAGCGCGAGCTCTATCTGAGCTTCCTGGTCGACCGCGCCACCTCGCGCATCACCGTGATGGCCTCGACCGAGGGCGGCATGGAGATCGAAGAGGTTGCAGCTTCGCATCCCGAGAAGATCCTGAAGGTCGCCATCGATCCGGCGACCGGCATGCAGGCACATCACGCCCGCAGCATCGCCTTCGGCCTCGGCCTGGAAGGCAAGCAGGTACAGTCGGCGACCAAGTTCATGCTGGCGATGTACGAAGCCTTCACGGCCCTCGACGCCTCCATCGTGGAAATCAATCCGCTGGTCGTCACCGGCGCCGGCGAGATGATCGCGCTGGATGCCAAGATGAACTTCGACGACAACGCGCTGTACCGCCACAAGGATGTGGAAGACATGCGCGATCCGGACGAGGAAGACGCCTCCGAGCTGGAAGCCGCCAAGTGGTCGCTGAACTACGTCAAGCTGGACGGCGAAATCGGCTGCATGGTCAACGGCGCGGGCCTCGCGATGGCGACCATGGACATCATCAAGCTGTACGGCTCCGAGCCGGCCAACTTCCTCGATGTCGGCGGCGGCGCCACCAAGGAACGCGTCACCGCGGCCTTCAAGATCATTCTTGGCGACAAGAACGTGAAGGGCATCCTGGTCAACATCTTCGGCGGCATCATGCGCTGCGACATCATCGCCGAAGGCGTGGTGGCGGCGGCCCGCGAAGTGAAGCTCAGCGTGCCGCTGGTGGTTCGCCTCGAAGGCACCAATGTCGATCTGGGCAAGAAGATCATGGCCGAGAGCGGCCTGCCGATCATCTCTGCCGACAATCTCGCCGACGCCGCCGAAAAGGTGGTGAAGGCCGTGAAGGGAGCCAAGTAAATGGCTGTTCTCGTCAACAAGGACACCAAGGTCATCTGCCAGGGCATTACCGGCAGCCAGGGTACCTTCCATTCCGAACAGGCGATTGCCTACGGCACCAAGATGGTCGGCGGCGTCACCCCGGGTAAGGGCGGCACGCAGCATATCGGCCTGCCGGTGTTCAACACCGTGGCCGAAGCCGTGTCGAAGACCGGCGCGAATGCCTCCGTGATCTACGTGCCGCCGCCGTTCGCGGCGGATTCGATCATGGAAGCCATCGATGCGGAAATCCCGCTGGTGGTCTGCATCACCGAAGGTATCCCGGTGCTCGACATGGTGAAGGTCAAGCGCAGCCTCACCGGCTCGAAGACCCGCCTGATCGGCCCGAACTGCCCGGGCGTGATCACGCCGGGTGAATGCAAGATCGGTATCATGCCGGGTCACATCCATCGCCGCGGCAAGGTCGGCATCGTGTCGCGTTCCGGCACGCTGACCTATGAGGCGGTGGCGCAGACCACGGCGGCCGGCCTCGGCCAGACCACCTGCATCGGCATCGGTGGCGATCCGGTCAACGGCACCAATTTCATCGACGCACTCGACCTGTTCCTGGGCGACCCGGAAACCGAGTGCATCATCATGATCGGCGAAATCGGCGGCAGCGCCGAGGAAGAAGCCGCCGAGTTCCTGATGAAGTCGAAGGTGAAGAAGCCGACCGTCGGCTTCATCGCCGGTCGTACCGCGCCTCCGGGCCGCCGCATGGGTCATGCCGGCGCGATCATCTCGGGCGGCAAGGGCGACGCCAATACCAAGCTGGAGGCCATGCGTTCGGCCGGCATCCGAGTTTCGGAGAGCCCGGCAGCGCTTGGCACCACCCTGGTTGAACTGTTGAACGGGAAGTAGCACAGAACAGAAGGGCGGCGCCGGCCAACAAGCGGCGCCACGACAGCGATGACGGCGCAGCTTGAACGCACGCAGTTCCTCTACGGTGGCAACAGCACCTTCGTCGAGGAGCTGTACGCCAAGTACGTAGCCAACCCCGACAGCGTCGATGCTTCCTGGAAGCAGTTCTTCGAGGCACTGGGCGACGACTTCAGCCAGCCGAAGCAGGCGCTGAGTCGTCCCTCCTGGGCGCCGGCCACCGCGCTGGTGCCGATGGAGGACGAGGGTCTGCTCGGTCCGCAGGGCAAGGCGGCCAAGTCGGCCGACCGTGCCGCCAAGTCGGGCGCGTCGCCGGCCGATGCGCGCAATGCGGCGCTGGACACGATCCGCGCCGCCATGCTGATCCGCAACTACCGTATCCGCGGCCATCTGATGGCCAATCTGGATCCGCTCGGCATCCAGGCGCCGGGCGCGCATCCGGAGCTGGAACCGGGCTCCTACGGCTTCACCGAAGCCGACATGGACCGGCCGATCTTCATCGACAACATGCTGGGTCTGGAGACCTCGACGCTGCGCGAGATTCTCGCGATCCTGCGCCGCACCTACTGCTCGACCATCGGCGTCGAGTTCATGCACATCTACCATCCGGAGCAGAAGGCCTGGATCCAGCAGCGCATCGAAGGCCGCGACAAGGAAGTCCAGTTCACGCCCGAGGGCAAGAAGGCGATCCTGAACAAGCTGGTGGAAGGCGAGATTTTCGAGCGCTTCTGCCACATGAAGTTCACCGGCACCAAGCGGTTCGGCCTTGAAGGCGGCGAAGCGCTGATCCCGGCGATGGAAGCGATCATCAAGCGCGGCGGCCAGCTCGGCGTGAAGGATATCGAACTGGGCATGCCGCATCGCGGCCGCCTCAACATGCTGGCCAACGTGATGGCCAAGCCCTATCGCGCCATCTTCTCCGAATTCAAGGGCATGGCCTATCACCCGGACGATTTCCAGGGTTCGGGCGACGTGAAGTACCATCTCGGCGTGTCGTCGGATCGCGAGTTCGACGGCAACAAGGTGCATCTGTCGATGGCCGCCAATCCGTCGCATCTCGAAATCGTCAATCCGGTCTGCCTCGGCAAGGCACGTGCCAAGCAGACGCAATGGGGCGATACCGACCGCGGCTCGGTGCTCACCGTGCTGCTGCATGGCGACGCGGCCTTTGCCGGCCAGGGCGTGGTGGCGGAATGTTTCGCGCTGTCTGAACTGCGCGGCTACCGCACCGGCGGCACCATCCACATCATCGTGAACAACCAGATCGGTTTCACCACCAATCCGTCCTATTCGCGCTCCTCGCCCTATCCCTCCGATGGCGCCAAGGTGGTGCAGGCGCCGATCTTCCACGTCAACGGCGACGATCCGGAAGCCGTGACCCACGTGGCCAAGATCGCCATCGAATTCCGCCAGCAGTTCAAGAAGGATGTGGTGATCGACCTGTTCTGTTATCGCCGCCATGGCCATAACGAGACCGACGATCCGTCTTTCACGCAGCCGATCATGTATCGCAACATCGCGACGCATGCGACGACGCGCCAGATCTATGCCAAGCGCCTGGTGGATGAAGGCACGATCTCCGAGGCCGATGCCGAGGCGATGGTGACCGAATTCCAGAACAGGCTGGAAGGCGAACTGGAAGCGTCCAAGTCGTTCAAGCCGAACAAGGCCGACTGGCTGGAAGGCAAGTGGGCCGGCCTCGAAGAGGCCTCGGGCGACGAACGCCGCGGCACCACCGGTGTCGAGCTGGAAACGCTGAAGAAGATCGGCCTGGCGATCACGTCGGTGCCCGACGGCTTCAACATCCACAAGACGCTGGCCCGCAACACCGGCAACCGCCGCGCCGCCATCGAGGCGGGCGAGGGGATCGACTGGGCGACGGCGGAAGCGCTGGCCTTCGGCTCGCTGCAGCTGGAAGGCAAGGGCGTGCGCCTGTCGGGCCAGGATTGCGGTCGCGGCACCTTCAGCCAGCGTCACAGCGTGTGGCATGACCAGCAGACGGAAGAGCGCTATGTGCCGCTCAACCATATCGCCGAGGGTCAGGCCAATTACGAAGTGATCGATAGCCTGCTCTCGGAAGAAGCCGTGCTGGGCTATGAATACGGCTACAGCCTGGCCGAGCCGAACACGCTCGTCATGTGGGAAGGCCAGTTCGGCGACTTCGCCAACGGCGCCCAGGTGGTGTTCGACCAGTTCATCTCGTCCGGCGAAGCCAAGTGGATGCGCATGTCGGGCCTCACCGTGCTGCTGCCGCATGGCTATGAAGGCCAGGGCCCCGAGCACAGCTCGGCCCGCCTGGAGCGCTATCTGCAGCTCTGCGCCGAAGACAATATGCAGGTGGCGAACTGCTCCACGCCGGCCAACTACTTCCACATCCTGCGCCGGCAGATCCATCGCAAGTTCCGCAAGCCGCTGATCCTGATGACGCCGAAGTCGCTGCTGCGTCACAAGCTGGCGGTGTCGAAGCTGACCGAGATGGCGGCGGGCACCACCTTCCATCGCGTGCTGTGGGACGATGCGCCGCATGACGATGTCAAGATCAAGCGGGTGATCCTGTGTTCGGGCAAGGTCTATTACGACCTGTTCGAGGAGCGCCAGAAGCGCGAGATCAAGGACACCGTGATCCTGCGCGTCGAGCAGCTCTATCCCTTCCCGCACAAGGCGCTGCTGACCGAGCTCAGCCGCTACAAGAATGCCAGGACGGTGGTCTGGTGCCAGGAAGAGCCGAAGAATATGGGCGCCTGGAGCTTTGTCGAACCGTGCGTCGAGGCGGTGCTGACCGAACTGGGCCTGAAGATGAAGCGGCCGCTCTATGTCGGCCGCATGGCGGCGGCGTCGCCGGCCACCGGCCTGATGAGCAAGCATAACCAGCAGCAGGCCAAGCTGGTGGACGAGGCCCTGACGGCGTAAGCCGGCAGTGTCTGAGGTTTTTTTGAACGAAGGAAAGTTACCATGGCAGTCGAAATTCGCGTCCCGCAGCTGGCGGAATCGATCTCCGAAGCCACCGTCGGCAAATGGTCGGTGAAGGCCGGCGATGCGGTCGCCCGTGACCAGCTGCTGGTCGAGCTCGAGACCGACAAGGTGACCGTCGAGGTCAATGCGCCGGAAGCCGGCACGCTGGACGAAGTGCTCGCCGCCGAGGGCGCCACCGTGCAGGTCGGCGACCTGCTCGGCACGCTGACCGCTGGCGCCGGGGCCGCGAAGCCTGCTGCCAAGCCGGCGGCTGCCGCGCCCGCGCCGAAGCCGGCCGCGGCTCCGGCTGC
>JAEYSS010000209.1 GCA_023434425.1 Pseudomonadota bacterium
TTATTGCTTGGAAATACGGCAAAAACCGGGCGAGGCCAAGATGCCCCGGCGTGACTTTGCCGGGATTTTTCGGCTACTGGTCGAACCGGCGGCGCCAGAATTCCTGGCTCTGCCTTTCGCCGATGTCGCAACCCTTGGGATAGCGGTCGCCGGACTGCGCCTTGTGGAAAACTGGCGGTCCGATCCTTTGCCAGGCCGGCGGCACGGCGGGGGCGGTGGCAATCTCCAGGATCAGCTTGCGCCGCACGGCCTCATGAAAGGTGTCGAAGCCTTCCGCCACCACCACGAAAGAGCCAGGGCCGCCGATCACGCAGCCCTCGTAATAGCGGTCGAGATCCTCGAGCTGCGGGAAGCCCCAGGTGTTCTGTTTGCCGTTCAGGATCACCAGGCCGTTGATCACGATGCCCGACGACACCGCCTTGTCGCGGGCAAGATCGATCGGTCCACCGTCATTGTTCGGTCCGTCGCCGGAGACGTCGAGCACGCGCCGCACGCCCTTGTAAGGGCCGGCGCCGAAGCGCGGGATGGCATAATGGATCGCGCCGGTGATGCTGGTACGGCGTGCGGTGCGCGTCTGGCTGTCCAGCAGATGCTGCGCCACGGCGCGCGCGCTGGCTTCGTCCTGCACCAGCGTCCAGTCCATGATCGGGCTCTGGAGATGGGCATCCGACCAGTCGAAATAGGCAATGGCGATCTTGCCGTGGATGCCGCCGCGGATCGCCTTGATCACGTCCTTGTCGATCAGGGCGCGCGCATAGCCTTCGCGCTGCAGCCGGGCCTCGTCGGCATCGATGCTGCCGGATATGTCGACCGCCAGCAGCAATTCGAGATCGACGGGCATCTGCCCGGCAGCCAGCCCTTGCGACGGCAGGGACAGCAGCGGCAGGCCCGCCAGCCAGGCCAGAACCAGGACGGTCAGCGGCTTGAGCGGCATGGCGCAAGGCTAGTACGGCGCAGCCGTCGCGTCCAAAGAAATTGCGGCATAACGCCCCGGATCAGACAAGGCTGGGACTGGACAAGGGCGGGGGCCGTGCCGAGGATGCCGGCATGACATCGCCTGCTGCAGCCCCGCAAGCCGAGCTGTTCGACGTCGCCGTGATCGGCGGTGGTCTGAACGGCCTGACCCAGGCCATCGCCTTGGCCCGGCACGGCATTTCGGTGGCGGTGATCGACCGCGAAGACCCCGCCCGCATCACCGAAGCGGGCTTCGACGGCCGGGTTTCGGCCATCGCGCTGGCCTCGCAGCGCATGCTGGAGGCGATCGGCCTGTGGCGCCATGTGCGCGAGGCCCAGCCGATGTGGGACATCCGGGTCTCCGACGGCGACTCGCTGCTCTTCGTGCATTACGACCATAGCGAACTCGGCACGGCCCCGTTCGGCTATCTGGTCGAGAATCGCGTGATTCGGCTGGCCCAGCAGGCGGCCCTGGCGGAATGCCCGAATCTGGAACTGATTGCGCCGATGACGGCGCGGAACATCGATTACGGCATGGCCGGGTCTGGTGCGCCGGCCGAGATCGAACTTGGCAATGGCCGGCGCATCCGTGCGCGGCTCGTGGTCGGTGCCGATGGTCGTCAGTCGGCGATCCGACGCGAGGCCGGCATCCGCACGCTGGACTGGTCGTATCGCCAGACCGGCATCGTCTGCACGGTGCAGCACGAGCTGCCGCATGAAGGCGTGGCACAGGAGCGCTTCCTGCCGGCCGGACCTTTCGCCATTCTGCCGATGACCGACGATGCGCAGGGCCGTCATCGCTCCTCGCTGGTCTGGAGCGAACCGACCGAGCGCGCCGCCGCGATCATGGCGCTGGACGACACCGCGTTCGCTGCCGAGATGCGCCAGCGTTTCGGCAGCGGATATGGCGCCTGCGACGTGGTCGGGCCGCGCTGGTCCTATCCCTTCAGCTTCATGCTCGCGCTGCAATACACCGACCATCGCCTGGCGCTCATCGGCGACGCGGCGCACGGTATCCATCCCATTGCGGGACAGGGACTGAATCTCGGCCTGCGCGATATCGCGACGCTGACCGAAGCCGTGGTCGAGGCGCGCCGGCTCGGCCTCGATATCGGCCGCAGCGACGTGCTGGAACGCTACGAACGCTGGCGCCGCGTCGACAATGTGGTGCTCGGCGCAGTGACGGATGGCCTGACGCGGCTGTTCTCCAATGACATCGCGCCGCTGCGGGTCGCCCGCGATCTGGGCCTGGGCATGGTCAATCGTATCGGCCCGCTGAAAAAGCTGTTCATGCGCCACGCCATGGGCGATCTCGGCCGCCTGCCGCGGCTGCTGCGGGGCGAAACGATCTAGGTTTTATCGCCGCGGGTCTCTGCTGAGTCCGCGCGCCTCCAGGCGCTGCAGGTAATCCTGCCAGAGTTCGTTCTGACTGTGGCCGTGGTCGTAGAACCATTCCCAGCTATACAGCCCGGTATCGTGCAGGTCGTCGAATTTCAGGCGCAAGGCATACGTGCCGACCGGCTCGATGCCGATGATGCCGACATGGCGGCGGCCCGGCACCAGCGTCTTCTGGCTCGGGCCATGGCCCTGGACCTCGGCCGACGGGCTCTCGATGCGCAGGAATTCCGCCGTGAAGCTGAACTGCCTGCCATTCTCGAATGCCACCTCGAGCCGCTTCTCCGCCGAGATGTAGCGCACATCGGTGCAGGCCGGACGGTCATCCTGCTGGTAGCGGGATTGCGGATTGAGGCCGCTGGCGACGCCGTATTTCGACCCGGAGGACATCACAGGGGCGATATCACAGATGCGTGTCGTCGATCTGACGCGCTTCGTCCACCAGCATGATCGGAATGCCGTCGCGGATCGGAAATGCCAGCCCGGCCTTTTCGCTGACCAGTTCGTTGCGGGTGCGGTCGTAAGTGAGCGGGCCTTTGGTGACCGGGCAGACCAGCAGTTCGAGCAGCTTGGGGTCGACCGGGGCGGAAGATTGAGTCGGTTCGCTCATGATCGCTCTCTCAGTTAGGCTTGGCGCCGCGCGGCAGGGTGCTGTGATCGAGCATGGCCATTTCCAGCAGGCTGACCAGCACGGCAGCGCGGGCCTTGAAATCCTTCGCCTCCAGCAGGGCCTGCTTCTCGCCGGGCGTGAAGGGACAGATCATCGCCAGCGAATGCACCAGCAGGTCGTCGTTCACGGCCGTGATCGAGTCCCAGTCGGCCGGCAGGTTGTGCCGCGCACAATAGCCGCGCAGTGCATGGATCAGCCGGTTGCGGTCGCACAGGCCGTCCGGCAGCACCGTCATGTCGCCTGCATAGGGCGCGTAATCCGCCTCCACCTGGCGATAGGGGGCATCCGTTTCGATTTCGCGCGCGACATCGAAGCGGCAGAGTCCCTTCAGCGTCAGCAGCATGCGGCCGTCGTCGGTTTCGGTGGCCGAGACGATCTTGCCGACGCAACCGGTGCCATAGACATCGGCGGTGTTCTTCGTTGGCGACTGGCCGTCGCGCCCGAAGGGTTCGGTCGGCTGCAGCATGCCGATCAGCTTGGCACCGTTCAGCGCTGCCCGCGTCATCGCCAGATAGCGCGGCTCGAAAATATTGAGCGGCAGCAGGCCGCGCGGCAGCAGCAGCACGCCGGTCAGCGGAAAGATCGGGATCGTGGCGGCCAGTTCGTCGATGCTGGAAGGGCACTGGGACTCATGCATCGCGGCCGGCCTTATCGCGATCAGGCGAACAGGATCGACGACAGGCGGCGGCGCGCATCCACCACCACCGGGTCCATCGGACCCATCGCCTCAAAGATTTTCACCAGCTGCTTGCGGGCGGCTTCCTCGTTCCATTTGCGGTCGCGCTTGACGATATCCAGCAGCTGGTCGATGGCGGCTTCGGCATTGCCGGCGCCATGCAGCGCCACGGCATAATCCAGCCGCGCCTGGTGATCGTTCGGGTTCGCCGCCACGGCGGCTTCCAGCGGCTTGAGATTGCCGGCGGCCTGGCTGCCGGCTTCCTGCAGTTCCAGCGCCGAACGCGCCGCCACCACATCGGCATGGCCGGTCTTGTCGGCAGGGATCTGTTCGAGGATTTCCCTGGCGCCCTCGATCTCGCCCATGCCGATCAGCGCACGCGCCAGACCGCCGAGCGCCGACACATTCTCGGGCTCGGCGCCGAGCGCCGTGGAGAAGGCGGCGGCGGCATCTTCCCAGGCCTGTTCGGCCAGGGCGGCCTTGCCGGCCTCGATGGCGTCGGCGGCGCTGTCCTTGATCTCGCCCGCGCCGGGCAGGCTCTCGGCGAATTTCTTCAGCTGGCTTTTCGGCAGCGCACCGACGAAGCCGTCGACCGGCTGGCCCTGGTAGAAGGCATAGACCGCTGGGATCGACTGGATGCGCAGCTGCTGGGCGAGCGGCTGGTTCTTCGGATCGTCGACATTGATCTTGACCAGCCGCAGCTTGCCGTTGGCGCCCTTGACCAGCTTTTCCAGCGCCGGGGTCAGCTGTTTGCAGGGACCGCACCAGGGCGCCCAGAAGTCGACCAGCACCGGCTGCTGCATCGAGGCCTGGATCACGTCCTGCATGAAGGTGCTGACATCGGCATCCTTGATCAGGTCTGCAGCCGCTGCGGGTACTGCTGCAGGGGCGGCAGCGCCGGGCGCGGAGCCGGGAGCAGATACGGGGGCCATGCCTGTGCTCAGGCCGGGCAGGGAGGAGGGTGATTTGGGCGAAAGGTCCATGGCGTGTATCGAAGCTCGGGATGGTGTGCTGCGCTGTCGCAGGCTGTCGGGCATCACAGATAAGGGCCCGGGGGGCAAAAGCCAACCTCCGCGCCACAAATGCCGACAGCCATGGCGAAAATATAGGCAGGCCGGTGCCGGGAACAAGCCATCAGCGGGCCGGAGAATCGGCGATTTGCCATGGTATGGCTCTTGCTACGACCAGCGCACCCGCATGACGCCTGATCGCATCGATACCGCCTGGATCCTGATCGCCACCTGCATGATCTTCACCATGCAGGCCGGCTTCTGCTGCCTGGAAAGCGGCTTCGTCCGCGCCAAGAACAGCATCAACGTAGCGTTGAAAAACCTCGCCGACTTCTGCATTGCCGGCCTGCTGTTCTGGGCCTTCGGCTTCGCCTTCGCCTTCGGTGCCGGCAGCGGCTGGATCGGCGCCAGCGAATGGCTGTTCGACGCCCGCGGCGCCATGGCGGTCGGCGCCTTCTTCCTGTTCCAGCTGATGTTCTGCGGCACCGCGGCCACCATCGTCTCGGGTGCGGTGGCCGAGCGCGTCAGTTTCGCCAGCTATATCGCCATCACCATCGTGATTTCCGGCCTGATCTATCCGGTCTATGCCCACTGGGCCTGGAATGCCGGCCAGTTCGGCGGCGCCGGCGGCTGGCTCGCCAATCTCGGCTTCGTCGATTTCGCCGGCTCCAGCGTGGTGCATTCGATCGGCGGCTGGGTCTCGCTCGCCGCCGTGGTGATCATCGGGCCGCGCGCCGGCCGCTTCCTGCCCGGCCAGAACAGCATGCGCGGCCATGACCTGGTGATGTCGACGCTCGGCGTCATGCTGCTGTGGTTCGGCTGGTTCGGCTTCAACGGCGGCTCGACGCTGGCGCTGAATGGCGCGGTGCCCTCGATCCTGATCAACACCACGCTGGGCGGCTGCGCCGGCGGCGTCGCCACCCTGATCCTGTCGCAGCTGATCTACAACAAGGTCCGCGTCGAGGATTTCCTCAACGGCACGCTGGCCGGCCTTGTCGCCATCACGGCGAACTGCCACAGCGTCTCGGGCCTCAGCGCCGTGGTGATCGGTGCGGTCGGCGGCGCCGTGGCGCTGCTCGGCGCCGAACTGCTGGAACGCTGGAAGATCGACGACGCCGTCGGCGCCGTGCCGGTGCATCTGTTTGCCGGCATCTGGGGCACGCTGGCGGTGGCGATCTTTGGCGATCCCGCCACCTGGCCCGGCGGGCATGACCGTGTCACGCAGTTCGGCATCCAGCTGCTCGGCTGCGCGGCGGCGGGCCTGCTCGGCTTCGGCGTCAGCTATATCGTGCTGCGGCTGGTCAACCTCGCAGTGCCGCTGCGGGTCGCCGCCGATGCCGAAGCCATCGGTCTGAACCAGGCCGAACATGGCGCCGGCTCGGCCATGCTGGATCTGGTCGCCGACATGGAACGCCAGCGCCGCGAAGGCGGTTTCGACCAGCCGGTGCGCGTCGTGGTTGGCTCCGAGGTCGAACCCATCGCGCTGCAATACAACCGCGTGATTGCGCGGGTGAACCGCGATGCCGATGCGCTGCGCCGCGCCATCGAGGATCTGAAACGCGCCAAGCAGGTGGCGGAACAGGCGAGCAATGCCAAATCCGCCTTCCTCGCCAATATGAGTCATGAACTGCGCACGCCGCTGAATGCCGTGATCGGCTTTTCCGAGATTCTCACCAACGAGCTGTTCGGCCAGCTGGGCGATGCGCGCTACCGCGACTATGCCAGCGACATCCTGGCCAGCGGCCGTCATCTGCTCAGCCTGGTCAACGACCTGCTCGACCATACCCGCATCGAGGCCGGCCATGTCGAACTCAGCGAGGCGGAGCTGGATGTGCAGGAACAGGCGGAAGCCGCATTGCGCCTGATGCGCGAGCGCGCGGCCACCGGCCGGGTGACGCTGCAATCGAGTTTCCCGGATGTGCTGCCCTATCTGATGGCGGACGAGCGCGCCTTCCGCCAGATGCTGCTCAACCTGCTGGGCAATGCGGTGAAATTCACCCCGGCCGGCGGCAGCGTGCGGCTGATCGCGCGGCTGGAAGGCGACGGGCGGCTGGCGATTGCGATCAGCGATACCGGCATCGGCATGAAACGCGAGGAAGTGCCGCGCGCCTTCGAGCCTTTCGTGCAGCTGCACCACCATATGAACAAGGCCTATGGCGGCACCGGGCTTGGCCTGCCGCTGGTGCAGGCGCTGATGCGGCTGCATGGCGGTTCGATCACCATCGATTCCGCGGAGGGCAGCGGCACCACGGTGACGATCCGCTTCCCGCGCAGCCGCGTGCGCGCTATGCCGCCGCTGGTCGCGGCGGATTAGGTCTTCCGCTTCTGTTTATCGAGTTCGCGGCCGACGGCAATGATGTGCCGGCGCAGCCAGAGCGAGCCGGGATCCTTCTGGTGCCGCACCGGCCAGAACAGGTATTCCTCGTCGGCTTCCGGCTGCAGCGGCGGCGTCACCGTCACGAGATCGAGCTGCCGGCTCAGGCTGGCGATCAGCCGGCCCGGCACGAAGGCGACCAGGTCGCTCTGCGCCACGACATGTAATGCCTGTAAGTAGCCCGGCACCGACAGCACGATGCGGCGCTGGATACCCTGGCCCTGCAGCCAGCTGTCGATCAGATCCTCGCTC
>JAEYSS010000121.1 GCA_023434425.1 Pseudomonadota bacterium
CCGCGGCTTCGACCAGCGTCTTGTAGCTGGCTACTTGACCGGAAAAACGCGCTGGCGGCGGGGGCGGTGGAATCGCCGCCACTTCCATCTTCGGTTCAGGCTGGAGCAGCGACGGGACTTCGGCCACCGGTTCGGTCGCCATCACCGGAACAGGCGCGTCGGCGCAGCCTGTAAGCAAGGCCGGGCCGGCCAGCAGGACCAGGAGAAGTCCGGCCGGCCGCAGGCTCATTTTTTCTCGACCAGTTTGAACAGATTCCGGTCCAGCAGGGCGCTGACCGACACCGTCTTGGTGTTGCTGGAGTCACGCTCATTGATCAGCTGGACATGGATCGCGTCCTCGCCGGGAAACTGGATCAATCGCGCCACGCGCCAGAAAAACCCCTGACGCTGCTCGAAACGTTGGCCAGGCACGATGTCCTGGGCGGTAAACTTTGCCATCTGAAAACACCTTGAATCGCTGCGGTGAAGCTAGCGCATTTCAACTTGCAGCGCCAACTGGCGGAGCAACTCAACCCGCCTGGCGGATCGCGAAGACGAATATCCCGTCGCGCTCCTCTGCGGACAGCAGCGTAAAGCCCGCAGTTTCGCACAGCGCGGCAATGTCGCGCATAGCGGCCGGGTCGGTCGCCTCCACCGTCAGGGTCTCACCCCTGGGCACGGCCTTCATCGCCTTTTTGGTGCGCAGCACCGGCAAAGGGCAATTCAGGCCTTTCAGGTCGAGGATATCGCTCATCGGTCGCCGTATTCACATAGCAAGTTGTTGATTAATATAATACTTCCTCCTGCTGAAGTAAATCCGGTATCCTGCGCGCCATGCCAGTCCTCGACACCCCGGCCCATCTCGCCAATCTCGGCGGCCTGCTGCTCGGCCTGATTTTCGGTGCCGTGGTCCAGCGCAGCAACTTCTGCACCATGGGCGCCATCAGCGACATGGTTTTGCTGGGCGACACGAGCCGCCTGCGCAGCTGGATGCTGGCCATCGCGGTCGCCATGCTGGGCAGCCAGCTGCTGCATCTGGGCGGCCTGGTCGACCTCAGGGGATCGATCTACACCGGCACCAGCCTGAACTGGCTCGGCGCCATCATCGGCGGCCTGCTGTTCGGTTTCGGCATGGTGCAGGCCGGCGGCTGCGGCAACCGGACCCTGGTCCGGCTCGGGGCCGGGAACCTCAAATCCCTGCTGGTGGTGCTGATGATCGCCATTGCCGGCTACGCCACCCTGCGCGGCCTGCTGGGTCCGGCGCGGCTCTGGCTCGAAACCGCCACGGCGATCGACCTGAAAAGCCTGGGCATCGCCAGCCAGGCGCTGCCCGATCTGCTCGCGCATCTCTTCGGCATCGACGCCCGCATCCTGCGCTGGCTGCTGGCGCTGGCACTGCCCGCGCTGCTGCTGATCTGGGTGTTCGGCGACGCGCGGTTCCGCTCAAAGCCTGTGCTGATCGTCGGCGGCTTGGTCGTCGGACTTATCATCGTCGGCGGCTGGGTCGTGACCGGCATCCTCGGTGCCGATGATTTCGAGCCGGTGCCGCTGGCCTCGATGACCTTCGTGGCGCCGGTCGGCAGCACGCTGCAATACCTCATGACCTTTACCGGTGCCCGGCTCGACTTCGGCATCAGCACCGTGTTCGGCGTGATCCTGGGCGCCTTCCTGATGGCCAGGGCCGACGGCAGTTTCCGCATCGAGGGGTTCGCCGGTCCGCAGGACATGATGTCGCATATTCTGGGCGGGCTGCTGATGGGTGTAGGCGGCGTGCTGGCGCTGGGCTGCACCGTCGGCCAGGGCCTGACCGGCATCGGCACGCTGGCTCTGGGCAGCTTTGTCGCAGTCGGCGGCATCGTGATTGGCGGTATCCTGGGGGTCCGCTATCTTGAGGAAGGCAGCCTTCCGGCTGCGCTGCGCGCGATGCTGGCGCGCGGCTGATCCTCCGCACCGGAGAATATTCCGCAGATGAGCGGCCTCGATATTTCCTATGCCGGAGCGGCCGGCGCCGGGCTGATCAGCTTTTTGAGCCCCTGCGTATTGCCGCTGGTGCCGGCGTATCTCAGCTACATGGCCGGCACCACGCTGGACCGCATGCTGGAGGATGCCGACGCACAGGCCGCGCTCACCCGTCGCGTCTTCGTGTCGGCGCTGGCTTTCGTGATCGGCTTCGCGACGATCTTTATTGCCATGGGCGCCAGTGCCTCGGCGCTCAATCGCCTGATCATCGAGAATATCGACATCATCGGCAAAATTGCCGGCAGCGTGATCGTGCTGTTCGGCCTGCACTATATGGGCCTGCTGAAAATCCCGCTGCTCTATCGCGAGGCCCGCTTCCGCACCCGCGACAATTCCACCGGCCTGGTCGGGGCCTATGTGCTGGGCATGGCCTTTGCCTTCGGCTGGACGCCCTGCATTGGCCCCATCCTCGCCACCATCCTCACCGTCGCCGCCAGCCGCGATGACCTTGGCTATGGCATCTCGCTGCTGGCAACCTATGCGCTCGGTCTCGGCATCCCCTTCCTGCTCGCCGCCCTCGCGGTGAGGCCCTTCATGCGCTTCATGCAGCGTTTCCGCCGGCATCTGCGCAAGGTGGAGATCGCAGCCGGTGCCCTGCTGGTGCTGACCGGTATCCTGATCTTCACCAGCAGCCTCGGGCAGTTCAGTTATTTCCTGCTCGACCTGTTCCCCTGGCTCGCCACCCTCGGCTGAGGTATTGGCGGAATTGCGCCACTGCGGGCCGCCCGCCACATTGCTGCCACAGTCTGGTCACTGGACCTTGCAGCCCCGCCCATCCATGACTGTCCTCAATAAACGCCCAGGAGGAAAAGTGGCTCGAACGGCAGAAAGCAGCGCCTGCGGGCAAAGCGCTCGCATGACACGCGCTGGCAGCGATCCTGAGGCGGAGACTGCCTGCGACAGGAGTCCTGCCGCACGCAAAACCCGTGCCCGCCTGCGCGTGATGGTGCTGGAAGACGAGCCGCTGCCGGCCATGGCGCTGGACGACATGCTGGTCGACCTGGGATTCATTACGCTGGGCCCCTTCATGGAGCTCGATGAGGCCACCGATTTCGTACGCGACCATGCCGCCGAGATCGACGTCGCCATCCTGGATGTAAATATCCACGGCGATCTCAGCTTCGACCTCGCCGACCTGCTGCTGCAGCGAAACATCCCCTTCTTCTTCTGCTCCGGCCGCAGCAAGGACACGTTCGACGCCCGCTGGCGTCGCTGGCCCAATCTGGGCAAGCAGTTCACCGAGGCCAGCCTGATGGCCATGATCGAGGATACCTGCGGCGCGCGGGTGTAGGCGACAACTACAAAAAATTTTGTCTCCAAAATCGGTCGCGCATATCGCGATCTTTTTTCTGACTGCCCTCCTGCTGGATCATTCGGCCTGCTAGTCTCGCGGCATGAGAGGGAACCATGACCCGCAGACTTACCTGGTCGCATGCAGGACCGAACCTGCGCAGAACCACACTCACGCTGGTCGCCCTTCTGGGGCTGGGTGCCGCCGTGGGTAACGCCGCCTCGGCACAGGAACCGGTGCGGCTTTATGCAGCCGGCTCGCTGCGCGCAGCCCTCACCGACGTCGCCAATGCCTTCAAGGCGGAAACCGGGATCGCCGTGGCCGGTACGTACGGCGCGTCCGGCCTGCTGCGCGAGCGGATCGAGAAAGGCGAACCGGCCGAGGTATTCGCCTCAGCCAATATGGACCATCCGCAGATGCTGGCGCGCAGCGGCAGGCTAGGCTCGGTCGCGCTGTTCACCCGCAACGAAATGTGCGCGCTGGTCAATCCGACCATTGAGGTGACTGCCGACACGCTGCTAATCCGCATGCTGGATGTATCCGTGCGGCTCGGCACTTCCACACCGAAGGCCGATCCCTCGGGTGATTATGCCTGGGAGGTATTTCGCAAAGCCGACGTCGTCCGGCCCGGCAGCTTTGCCAGACTGGAGGCCAAGGCCATGCAACTGACCGGCGGACCACAATCGCCACCGCCGCCACCCGGTCGGAATGTTTACGGCATGCTGGTCGACCAGGGCCAGGCCGACATCTTCCTGACCTATTGCACCAACGCGGTGCTGGCGCGGGCGGAAACCCCGGCGCTGCGACAGCTCACATTGCCCGAAAATCTTCGCGTCGGCGCTGATTACGGCCTCGGCGTGGCCACAACTGCGCGAGCCGAAGCCAAACGCTTTGCGGATTTCGTGCTTTCGCCCAAGGGGCAGGCTATCCTGACGGCGCAGGGCTTCTCGCCCGTCCGCTAGAAGGAACAGCCCCATGAAACTGAGTGCGCGCAATATCCTTAAGGGCAAGGTCAAGGAGATCACCAAGGGCAAGACCACCGCGACGGTGAAGATCGCGGTCGGCGACAGCCTTATCACCGCCTCCATCACCATGGACGCGCTGAAGGAACTGAAGCTCAAAAAGAGCGAGACGGCCTACGCCATCATCAAGGCTTCGGACGTCATCGTCGGCAAGTGATGCGCCTCACCCGGCGCGTCCTGCTCAATACGGCCTGGTGGGCCGCGCTGGCCACACCATTCGTGGCGCGCGCACAATCCCGAACGATTGTCGACGATGCGGGGCGCAGCGTCGCATTGCCGGCAAAGATCGCGCGTGTCTATGCCGCTGGTCCGCCGGCCTCGCAACTCGTCTTCGCCGTTAGTCCGGACAGGCTGCTGGGCTGGACGACCCATTGGCGCGAGCATGAACGCCCTTATGTGGCTCAGCGCTATGCCGACCTGCCTGCGCTCGGCCGCCTGACCGGGCGCGGCAATACCGCAAATATCGAAACACTGCTGGCAGCCAGGCCCGACCTGATCTTTGACTATGGCAGCGTGAATGCCACTTTCGCATCGCTCGCCGATCGCGTGCAGCAGCAGACCGGCATTCCCTATCTGCTGCTGGATGGCAGCTTCGACGCCATGCCGGCCAGTCTGGAGAAACTGGGCACCGCACTCGATGAAACAGCGCGAGCTGCCGAGCTGGCCGGCTGGGTGCGCGCGCAACTTGCTCTGGTTGACGAACGGCTGGCGAAAATTCCCACCGCGCAGCGACCGCGTGTCTATTACGGTCGCGGCCCGCGCGGACTCGATACCGGCCTGGCCGGCTCGATCAACACCGAGATCATCGAACGCGCCGGCGCGGTGAATGTCGCAGCCTCGCTCGGCCGCGGCGGACTGGCGCAGGTCTCGCTCGAGCAAATCCTCGCCTGGGCGCCCGACGTGATTGTCACCATCGATCCGAATTTCCATGCCTCCTTGCGCAGCGATCCGCTCTGGCGTGGCGTGCCGGCTGTAAAGGACGGCCGAGTCTATCTTGCGCCGAATGCGCCTTTCGGCTGGGTCGACTTCCCGCCCGGACTGAACCGCATGCTGGGCCTGCGCTGGCTTTGCGCCCTGCTCTATCCGGGGCAGTTCCCTGAAGACCTGCGCGATTTCACTGCCGATGCCTATACCCGCCTCTATCACCAGCGCCCCAGCGAGGCGCAGCTTGATACCCTGCTCGCCTCCATGAAGGGCCTGCGGCCGTGACACGGACGCTGCTTGCCTTCGCTGCCGCGGTGATGTTGCTGGTACTCTGCATCGTGGTCGCGCTCACGGCTGGACGTTTCCCGTTGCCGGTCAGCGATGCCTTGCTCGGCCTGGCACGCGCGGCCTTCGGCCATTCCAGCGGGCTTGAGGCTGGCGCTGATGGTGTGCTGTTCCGCATCCGCCTGCCACGCGTCGCCGCTGCCATTACCGTGGGCGCTGCGCTCGCCGCGGCCGGCGCGGCCTATCAGCAGCTGTTCCGCAATCCGCTGGTCTCGCCCGATATCCTCGGCGTCTCATCGGGTGCAGCGCTCGGCGCGGTGCTCGGCATCTTCCTGTCGCTCGATATCCTCGGCATCCAGATGCTGGCGTTCGTGGTGGGGCTTGGCACCGTCGCCATCGTCTATGTCATCGCCAGCGCGGTGCGCGGCCATGACCCGGTCCTCACGCTGGTTCTGGCCGGCGTATTGATTGGCGCGCTCGGTGGCGCCGGTGTCGGGCTGATGAAATATCTCGCCGATCCCTACAACCAGCTGCCGGCCATCACCTTCTGGCTGCTTGGCAGCCTGGCTGCCACAGCGGCCGGTGACATCTACACGACCGTCCCCGTGGTGCTGGTCGGGCTCTTGCCGCTCTGGCTGCTGCGCTGGCAGCTCGACGTGCTGTCGCTGGGCGACGAGGAAGCCCGCAGCCTCGGCGTCCATCCCACCCGCGTAAGGCTGGCGGTGATCGCCGGCGCGACACTGGTTACATCGGCTGTCGTCGCAATCAGCGGCGTGATTGGCTGGGTCGGACTGCTGATCCCGCATCTGGCGCGGCTTCTCGTGGGACCGCGGTTTGCCCTGCTGCTGCCGGCGTCGCTTCTGCTTGGCGCCGGCTATATGCTGGCCATCGACACACTGGGCCGCATGGCAGCGCGGATCGAAATTCCGCTCGGCATCCTCACCGCCGTGATCGGCACCCCGGTTTTCCTGTGGATCCTGATCCGCACGCGCCGGAGTTGGCAGTGATGCTGGAGGTGCGCGGTCTCTCCATCGGCTTCGGCAGCCGCATGCTGGCCAGCGGCCTGTCGCTGGCATTGCCGCCCGGTGAAATCCTCTGCCTGCTCGGGCCCAACGGCGTCGGCAAGACCACGCTGTTCCGCAGCCTGCTCGGCCTGCAGAAACCGCTCGGCGGACAGGTGCTGGTGGACGGCACCGACATGGCGGCGATGGCGCCAGCCGAGATCGCCCGCCGCATCGCCTATGTGCCGCAGGCACAGGCCGGCTATTTCCCCTTCACCGTCTTCGACGTCGTGCTGATGGGCCGCAACGCGCATCTGAAACCCTTCTCGGCACCGACGGCGAAAGACCGCACGGCGGCGAATGCGGCACTGCAGCGGCTCGGCATCGGCCATCTCGCCGACAGCATCTATACGCGAATCTCCGGCGGTGAACGACAGCTCACCCTGATCGCCCGCGCGCTGGCGGCGGAAACAAAACTGCTGGTGCTGGACGAGCCGACCGCGAGTCTCGATTTCGGCAACCAGATCCGCGTGCTGGATGAAGTCTCGCGGTTGGCCGCCGATGGTATCGGCATCCTGCTGTCGACGCATGACCCCGACCAGGCCTTCCTCTGCGCCCATCGCGTGGCGCTGCTGCAGCGCAGCGGTGCGCTGGTGAGCGGCACGCCGGCAGAGGTCATCACCCCTGCTGCGCTGCACGCTCTCTATGGCGTGACGGTGGAGATCGCCGAACTGCCGCTACCGGATGGCCGCAAGCGTCGTGTCTGCTTGCCGCTGCAGGCCGTGGCGCGCTAGCATCCTCGCAGACAAGCGGAGGAAACATGGAAACGCAGGCAATGCTGCAGGCCTTCAGTGCGGCTGTACAGCGCCGAGACGGCAAGGCCTTCGCCGCGCTCTTCACCGAAGATGCGGTCTATCACGACGTTTTCTACGGCGCGTTCCATGGCCGGCAGAAGATTGCCGAACTGGTGGAGGACTGGTTCTATCGCACGGCGGAAGAGTTCCGCTGGCATCTGCATGATCCGGTCGGCAACGGCACCACGCTCTATGCCCGCTACACCTTCTCCTACAAATCGCTGCTGCCCGAGGCGCAGGGCAAACGCGTGATGTTCGAGGGCGTGGCGATCTACACGCTGCGCGACGGTCTGATTGCCGACTATCGCGAAGTGGCCAATACCGGTCCGGCCTTGCTGGACCTCGGCTTCCCGCCCGAGCGGGTGGCAAAGATTCTCGCCCGCGAGGGTGCGGCGCTGAAAAGCCGCCCGGAAGCCAAACCTCATCTCGCTTAGGCGCTGGCCCGACTCGGAGGCGATCCGCTAAGCAGGAGGTATGTGCGGACGCTTCAGCCAGACCAAGCCGCTCGACGACCTCGCGGCCTTTTTCCAACTCTACGAGCAGGCGCAGCGCCCCAATCTGGCGCCGCGCTGGAATATCGCGCCGACGCAGAAGGCCGCCGTCGTGCGCAGCGCCGCCGGCAAGCGTGACATCGCACTGCTGCGCTGGGGCTTTGCCGGACCCAATAATGCGCCGCTGATCAATGCGCGCTCGGAAACGGCGACGCAGAAGCCGACTTTTGCGGAAGCCTTCGCGCAGCGCCGCTGCCTCATTCCGGCCGACAGCTTCTATGAATGGCAGGTCATCGAGGGCCAGAAGCAGAAGCAACCCTGGCGCATCGGCCTGAAAGGCGGCGGGATGATGGCTTTCGCCGGCCTGTGGCAGTCCGAAGCTGTTTTCGGCAATGAGGACTGCTTCACCATCCTGACGACGGCCGCGAACGAGTATCTCAGCAACCTGCATGACCGCATGCCGGTGATCCTGCCGCGCGAGCATTTCGGCCTCTGGCTCGATCCCGCCACGCCGCGCCCGATCCTGCAGCGCCTGATGCAGAGCTACCCGGCCGCGGCGATGGCGCGCTATCGCGTGACGCCGGTGGTGAATGGCGTGAAAGTGGACGGCCCGGAATGTTTCGCGCCGCTCAATCCGGCCCTGAAGAACGTCGCCTGATCACCCCAGCATCTGCCCGCCATCGACGGCCACGGTCTGGCCGGTGATCCAGCTGGCCGCAGCCGAGCACAGGAACAGCGCCGCATTTGCCACTTCCTCGGCGGTGCCCATGCGGCCGAAGGGAATCCCGGCAAGAATCCCGTTATAGAGTTTCGGATTGCCGGTCCTGGCCTGATCCCAGACGCCGCCGGGAAACTCGATCGAACCCGGCGCAATGCAGTTGACGCGGATCCTGTCTTTCGCCAGCGCCGCCGCCTGCGTCAGGGTCAGCTGGATCAGCGCCGCCTTCACCGCGCCATAGGGCGGCGTGCGCACGCTGGGCGCGAGGCCCGAAATCGACGAGATATGCAGGATCGCACCGCCGCCCGCCTTCTGCAGATGCGGGATGGCCGTCTGTGTGGCGCGGACCGTGCCCATGAGATCGACATTGATCGAGGCGGCCCAGCCGGCTTCGTCGTCGGTGCGGCCGAAGCCCGAAGCATTGTTGACCAGCACGTCAATGCCGCCGAGCGCCTGCGCCGCCGCTTCGACATAGCCGCGCACGGCGTCGCCGTTACCCAGGTCGCAGGTGGCGGCATGAACCTGTGCGCCCGTGGCCTTGAGCGCGACCTCGGCATCCGTCACGCCCTCGGCGCCACGCGCGCAGATCGAGACCGCCGCGCCTTCCTGTGCGAAAGCCAGGGCGATCGCCCGGCCGATTCCGCGGCTGCCGCCAGCCACCAAAACGCGTTTGCCTTTGATCTTCAGATCCATCGTTTCGCTCCGGTCTTTTGCCGACTTTTGCCGAATACGACAGATACTGCAAGCCTACATCATGATGTCGCCGCCATTGACGCGCACATGCTGGGATTTCAGGTCGCGCACCGACTTGCAGCCGCAGGCATGCGCGATGGCTTCCACGTCATGCTGCACGGCCTTGGCATAGTTGGCGACACGCACCGCCTTGCGGGTCGGATCGAGGCCGCGCATGAAGCGCGGATCGTTCGAGGTCACGCCGGTCGGGCAATGGCCGGTGTTGCATTTCATCGCCTGGATGCAGCCGAGCGCAAACATATAGCCGCGCGCCGACACCACATAATCGGCGCCCATGCAGATCGCCCAGGCCACCTTGTCGGGCGTCAGCAGCTTGCCCGAGGCGATCAGGCGGATGCGGTTGCGCAATTCGTAGCCGCGCAGCTTCTGCGCCACCAGCGGCAGCGCCTGCGTGATCGACTGCCCGACATAATCGGCCAGTGGTGCCGGCGCGGCACCGGTGCCGCCCTCGCCGCCATCGATCTGCATGAAGTCGGGTGCCTCGTCCTGGTGCTGTGACAGGTAGTCGAAGAACTCGTCGAGGAAGTCGTAGCTGCCGACCGCCATCTTGATGCCGACCGGTTTGTCGACGACTTTGCGCACGCGGTTGATCAGCGCCACCAGCGACGGAATATCGGTGACGTCGCGATGGCGGCTTGGCGAGATCGAGGCCTTGCCCTCCTCGATGCCGCGGATGCCGGCGATTTCCTCGGTGACTTTCGATCCCGGCAGGATGCCGCCGCGACCGGGCTTGGCGCCCTGGCTCAGCTTGATGCAGAACATCTTCACCTGCGGCAGCGCCGCGATTTTGCGCAGACGCTCTTCATCCAGGTTGCCGTCCGCATCGCGCACGCCGTATTTCGCCGTGCCGATCTGGAAACAGATGTCGCAGCCGCCCTTGAGGTGGTGCGATGACAGACCGCCCTCGCCGGTATCCATCCAGATGCCGGCCATGGCCGCGCCTTCCGACAGCGCCTGCACGGCAGCGGACGACAATGCGCCGTAACTCATGCCGGAAATGTTGAAAAAGCTTTTCGGCTTGTAGGGCTTGCTGACAATACCCTTGCCGATCCATTTGCCGGTGTAGATCTCGGCTTCGTCGTCGTTGATCGGGAAGGCTGAGTGCAGGAAGTAGATATGGCCGGGCTGCTGTGCGTCGACTTCGGAGCCGAAGGCCACGTAGTTCGAGACGCCCTTGGCCGAACGGTAGACCCAGGCGCGCGTCAGGCGGTTGAACGGGCGCTCTTCCCAGTCGGCCGTGAACCAGTACTGGCGGAAGTATTCGCCGAGATTCTCCATCACATAGCGAAAGCGCCCGTAGATCGGGAAGTTGCGCCGGATCGCATGATCGCGCTGGATCCAGCGGTCATAAACGTAATACCAGCTCATCGTGCCAAACCCGAGCAGCACGACAGCGGCCAGGACATAGCCCAACACCACCATCACAGGTCTCCCACCCAACCCGCACCGGCGACTGCCGGCCGGGGCAGTCTAGCACAATCAGGAATAGCGAGCCGGGATTAACTTTCGATAACTGCGGAATGCCGTCAGGGCCGCGGGCCGAGCATGCTGCGCGGATCGGCCAGCCGGTCATACTCCTCGGCCGTCAGGAAGCCGAGGTCGATGGCCGCCTGTTTCGGACTGGTCCCGTCGGCGAAGGCCTTGTTGACGATCTGCGCCACCTTGTCATAGCCCAGATGCGGGTTGAGCGCGGTGGCGAGCATGATCGAATGTTCCACGTTGCGCTGCAGCGTAGCGGTGTTGGGCTCGATCCCGGCCACCATGTCGCTGCCGAAAACCGACGCGGCATCCGACAGCAGTTCGATCGACTTCAGCACATTCTGCACGATCACCGGCTTGGCGACGTTGAGCTCGAAATGGCCGGCCGCCGCCGCATGGGTCACCGTCACATGGTTGCCCATCACCTGATAGCAGACCTGCAGCAGCGCTTCGGCCAGCGTGGGATTGCGCTTGCCCGGCATGATGGATGAGGTCAGGCCGTCATGCGGCAGCACCAGTTCGGCCAGACCGGCGCGCGGCCCGGCACCGAGGAAGCGGATGTCGTTGGCGATCTTGGCCAGCGAGACGGCGACGGTGTTGAGCATGCCGCTCGCCTCCACCATCGCATCATGCGCACCCATGCCTTCGAACTTGTTCGGGTTGGCGGTGAAGGGCTGGCCGGTGAGTTTGGCGAGCGCGGCGGCAAAGGCGGTATCGAAACCGGCTTTGGCATTCAGGCCGGTGCCCACTGCCGTTCCGCCCTGCGCGAGAGGATACAGCCGCTTGAGTGACTCCTGCGCGCGGTCGACACCGAGTTCGACCTGGCGTGCCATTGCACCGAAGCCCTGGCCGAGCGTCATCGGTGTGGCATCCTGCAGATGCGTGCGCGCGATCTTGGCGATATCTTTCCAGGCCACGGCCTTCTTCGCCAGTTCCTGATGCAAACCCTGCAAAGCCGGGATCAGGCGCTGATGAATCTGCAGCACGGTGACGATATGCATGACGGTGGGAAAGCTGTCGTTCGACGACTGGCCGCGATTGACATGATCGTTCGGATGCACCGGCGTCTTGGTGCCGCGCGGCTGGCCCAGCAGTTCGTTGGCGCGGTTGGCGATCACCTCGTTGGCATTCATGTTGGTCGCCGTGCCGGAGCCGATCTGCCAGACCGGCAGCGGGAAATGATCGTCGAACCTGCCCTCGGCCACTTCGCGCGCCGCCTGCTGCAACGCATCGACGATTTCGGCCGGCAATTCCTTCAGGCCGGCATTGGCCTGCGCGGCGGCCAGCTTCTGCAAACCAATCGCGTGAACCAATGCCGGCGGCAGGCGCTCGCTGCCGATCCGGAACAGCATCAATGCCCGCTGGGTCTGCGCGCCCCAGTAACGGTCGGCGGCAACCTCGACGGTTCCGAAGGCATCGCGTTCCTGACGGGTCGACATGGCAAATACTCCTTTATGGCTACATCCAAGATAGGGCAGTTCGGCGCCGACGATACATATGCCTAGGTATTACCCAGTCACGGCAGGCAGATTGCACAATATTCCGGCAGGCACATGGTTCCGCAACGGTGGAAAACCAGCGACCGGGCGAGTCGCTACTCCATTGGAACGAGGCGATATAACCCTGCGGGGCGGCATGCATCCTGCATTGCATGTCGCGTCTCGCCACTGCCAAACAGAGCCATAAAACAATGTCTGCACAGACTCATCATCTGCAGGTGCATCAGCTTATCGACGGCATCGAACGCGACGTTCAGGAATTCGGCGCCAACAATGAAGACATTGCCTTCCAGACCACGCTGCTGGCGCTGAATGCCTCGATCGAGGCGGCGCGCGCCGGCGAGGTCGGCCGCAGCTTCGCCGTGGTGGCCCAGGAAGTGAAGGCGCTGGCCAACCAGGCGTCGGAGAATTCCAAACGCTTCCGCGACGTGGTGCTGACCCGGATCAACGAGTCCAAACGCGCCGCCGAGGAGATCGTCGACCAGATCGTGAAGGATCTGGAAGGTCCGCGCCTGACCGACATGGCGCAGACCATGGTGCAGCTGATCGTGCGCAACCTGTATGAGCGTACCTGCGACTGCCGCTGGTGGGCCACCGACGATGCCATGTGGCAGGCGCTGGACACGCCGTCTGACGAATTGCATGCCCGCGCCGGCGAGCGGCTGGAAATGATCAACCGCTTCTACACCGTCTATCTCAACCTCGTGCTGGCCGATGCCAGAGGCCAGGTGATTGCGACCTCAAATCCAAAGCAGTTCCCGAGGGCCGCGCGCGCCAATGTCTCGCGCACCCACTGGTTCCAGGCCGCGATGCAGAGCCGCAGCGGCGACGATTATATCGTCGACGACATCAGCCAGAGCGGCAGCCATGAGGGCAAGGCCGTGGCTGTCTATGCCGCCGCCGTGCGCAAGGGTGGCCAGATCCATGGCGCGCCGCTCGGCGTGCTGGGCGTGATCTTCGACTGGGACAAGCAGGGCATGAGCATCGTCAAGGACGAACCCTCGCTGTCGGCCGAGGAATGGCAGCGCAGCCGCGTGCTGCTGCTGGATGCCAAGCGCCGCATCATCGCCTCCTCCGACGGCCAGAGCCTGTACCAGCCCTTTCCGTTGCAGAACGAGGGCAAGGAACGCGGCTATTACTACGGGCCGGACGGCACGCTGGTCGCCTATGCCCATACCATCGGCTACGAAACCTATGACGGCCTCGGCTGGTACGGCGTGATCACGCAGACGCCGCGCGCCTGATACACACCCTCACCCTCCCACGCTTCGCGCGGGTCCCTCCCTCTCCCGCTGGCGGGAGAGGCGCATGGGCGGCGAAAGCGCCAGGGGAGCTTTCGCGGACGCCCATTGCGGGGTGAGGGCCTACCCCGGCCGTCGCCACAGCCACGTCAGTTCGTGCTTGTTGTGGTGCAGATGCAGCAGGCGGCTGCCGGGGATCGCCGCGAAGCCCTGCGCGGTTTCGAAATCCGTCTCGCCCTGGAATTTCAGCGTACACACGGCATTGCGCACATCGCTGGATGCCAGCCAGCGCTGCACCAGCTTGAGCAGGCGTGCCGGATAGCAGATCACATCGGAACACAGCCAGTCGACGCGCGGAAATTCCTTCGGCTCCAGGGCAAAGGCGCTGCCCTGCTTCCACCCGACGGATTTCATCGCCGCGACATTCGGCGCCAGCGGCGCCTTGTCGATCGCCGTCACCGTCGCGCCGAGCGAGCCCAGCACCCAGGTCCAGCCACCGGGCGAGGAACCGAGATCGAGGCAGATGTCGCCCGGCTTCGGCAGCTCAGAGCCGAATTCGAGGCGATGCCGCGTCAGCCCCTCCCAGAGTTTCAGATAGGCGCGACTGGGCGGGCCTTCGCGGTCCTCGTTGAAAATGAACTCGCCATTCGGCATCGGACTGCTGCAGCGCGCCGCAAACAGCATCCGATCCGGCGCCAGCAGCGTGAAGCTGCCCAATGGTGCCGCCGGCAACGGCACGCCAAAGACCAGCGGTTTGGCCGAGACATGCGGCAGCTTCTCGGTGATCAATTTGGCGCGGCCATGATGCAGCGGCGCGTAAGCCACCCAGTTGCGCTGGATGGCTTTCAGCTTCGCGGCCGCATCGCCGATGGAGGCGATCTGCGTCTCCTGCACATCGAACCAGGTATTGGCGGCCCAGGCGCAAACGCCCTCGCCGTCCGCGATCATCAGCCGGCCGTGCTCTGCGCGCAGCCGCACGCCCAGCTCGGTGCGCAACTGCTCCTCGAATCCCTCGGCGGCGAGATGGGCGGTGAGGGTCACTGGCCATCGAGCAGCTTCGCGACGAGATCATCGATCTTCTGCGAAATGCCCGCCTCCTGCAAAGCCTTGCGCACCAATTTCCGGGCCTGCTGGAATTTCACGCCCTTCTCTAGATCAATATTTGCGACCAAGCGCTCCGCTTCTTCAGCCGCTACCACTAAAGCAGAATGAAGCTCAATCTCTGCATTGAACTTGGGAATGGGCAAATTAAACATAACCTTGTCAAAATGCCGCGCTCCAAATTGGCCGCGCGCTTGGAATTGCTCCGCTCGCTTGCGCGCTGTCTCGCTGTTTAGCACAGCCGATAAATACTGCCCTTCCTCAACTACAGAAACCGTCATCCAATATAACATATGATCAACTACTGCCCGTTGGTCTCTTACAATCGCCGCGGCCGGCAAAGTGCCAGCCTTGGCATAAACAATACGCACAGTGTTTATTGGAAACTGAGATGACAACTGGTTGATATAATTCAACTGCCCAACAAAAGTGCGATCTGATTTGTTGTGCTCGCTCCAAACAGCTTCCGCCCTCTGCAGCCATCCGTGCAATTCACTAAAGCCACGATTTGCTGCCGCCTCTGAATCAAGAATCCGCCCTTGCTCTGTAACCGGAACCACCGCTTCGAAAGACCTGAATACTCGATAGGGGACTATGGATTCTCCAAGCAATGCCGGTCTCAAGAACTCAGCCTCAACGCGATTCTCAATCCCTCCCGCTTCTTTCCACGGCTTTTTTTCCTGTGAACTACGGCGGCTAATTACCAGGGGGGCTGATGGATCGCCCCCCAATCGCCCGGAAGCCTTGCGCTCCACGAAGCACAGCATGCGGGGAACGAGGATTGCCCCCTGACGGAAAAGGTTTCGATAGACCGACCCACCCTCGCTTTGCGCCACCTGCAGTGCCGGTGCATCTTCGGTTACCGTCAGATGTGCGTCTGCAACCGCTTCCGGCGCATCGCGAAAAGGCAACGTGCCGGAATAGGCTCTCACCGTCTCCGGCAAAGGTCGCGATGTAGCCCGTTTTCTGCCAAACACAACGCATGACGGAACTGGAAACAGTGGCTGGACGGATTCATCCATCGTCCACGCTTCATCCCACGCAAGGCGCGCAGAATCGAAGGACCCTGTCCGCAATCGTTCAAATTGCCCGCGGGTCAACGCCGCCATAGGCAATACAAAGGCTAGTCGGCCGCCCGAACGCAGATACAGATGGGTTGCCCGGACAGTAAAAAGTGCACAGAGATCATTGTGCGACGGTACGCGCGCTACGTAGACTCGCTCACCATTTGCCAGTTCCTTGAACCGTTTCTGCAGATCGGCACTCATATGGCGGAAAGCCACCCATGGTGGATTGCCGACCACGACGTGGGCCCACCCACCCGAAGCAGAGAACGCCAAGGGCCGCGATAGGTTGCGCGCGACATACGCCCAGACGGTGTCGCGACCTTCGCGCCGCAGGCGGTCGAAAATGACATAGGTCTTGCCTAGATCCTGGATCGCCAGCTTCTGCTCGCCGGTCACATCGGCTCGGTAATGCTGTTCAGTAATCCTGTGTAGGGCGGCCTCGATCTGCGGTCGCGTCATACTCGCCAGCGAGCCGGTGCGCATGCGGTCGATGGCCTTGTCGAACAGGGCCGGATCGCGGCAGAAGGTTTCCGGGAAATCGAGCTGTTCGCGGCCGTTGCCGTCGACCTCGCCGCTGTGTCCTTGCCCCGCTGGCGGCGGCGGCACGCGGATCGAAAGCTCACGGCCTGCCATCATCTGCGAGATCGATAACTGCATGGCATCGCCGAGATAGACCGGAATCGACAGGGTGCCGGCACGCGACGCCAGAGCCGGCGCCAGCGCCAGCAGATAGGTGACGCGTGCGATGATCACCGCCACCGGGTGGATATCCATGCCCGCCACATGGGCGCAGACCTCGGCCGCACGCCGGTCAGCTTTGGTGCCGGCTTCATCGGCCTCAGCAAGGAAATTGCGGATCGCATGGAACAGGAAGGTGCCCGAGCCGCAGGCCGGATCAAGCACGCGTTGTTCCAGCGGTCGGTCGGCGGCGTTGCGGACCACCTTCGCAGCCAGCCAGTCTGGCGTATAGTATTCGCCGAGACCGTGCCGTTCGTCGCGGTCGATCAACGATTCATAGAGAATCTTGAGGACGTCGGATTCGACCTCTTCCAGACGGAAGCGGCGGACATGGGCCATGATCCGGCGCACCAGTGCCTCGCCACTGGCATCGGCCACCACCCAGTCGAAGAAGTCGCTCTCAACCGCACCATTGATGCCTGCCGAGGTAAAGGCCTCGCCGGACAGCAACCGCTTCGGATCATCCTCGCGCATCTGCATCACGGCCAGCGCGATACATTTGGCGACGATGACCAGAAATGTATGCTGGAACCACAGGCTATCGCTTTCCACCTCGCGCCCGTAAACCAGCTTCAGCAGTTCGGCCCATAACTGGCGCTTCAGCAGTACATCCGGATGGGCTTTCAGCCGGCCCCAAAGGGCACGCAGTTCGGCATCGACAAGATGGAACGCGACGGAATCCTGCCCTAGCTCGCTGCGGATCGTCAGCGCATCAGGCGGCAGCGAAGATTTCAGGGCCAACGCGCCATCCAGCCAAGCAAGAAATTCGTCCTGCTTTTCCGGATCGAGCGTCGTGCGCCGAACGACAATCAGTTCGCCGTTCCTTAGCTCGAAGACAGCCCATTTCAGACCATCCGAAGCGATACCGACGAAATGTTCCTTTTCCTCGCGCTCGCGATCTGCAAGGTAGTCGGGCATCCGCCGCTCGACATCCGACCATTCCTTGTCGAGATCGCGTTTAGCCTCGAAAACAGTGCGTCCGATCAGGGCATCGAGACGACCGCGGACCTCCGGTACTCGGCGCTCGAAATCCAGAGCACGTAGTTCGACTGCGAATTCTTCGACCAGAAGTTGGCGGAAATCGGCTTTCACCTCGTCATGGCCGGGACGACTGGCCAAATGACGCAAAAGCTCGTCGGTAGCACTCGAATCAGTCATTCCGCCCTCGGCCCTCAATATTCCAAGGACTTACTTTGATAACACCAAGCATTTCAACAACTCTCTCTCTCTCTCGGCGGCGAGACAGGCGGTGGTCGTCATGGCCGCCCTCAATGCCGGATCGCGACGGCAAAATCGAGGATCGCCGGCGGGCAGGATGAATTGATATTGCCCCCGCTTTCGTGTACACTAAATGTTCCTGTTCTTGGCGGCCAATGCCCGCGTGACATCGTGAATACGAAGATATGCAGCAGCGCCGCGCGACCGAGGGACCGGGCATGCGTATTTACGCTCCGGACAAGCCGCAGGAGGGATGGAATAAGCACCGAATAAGCGAAAATAAGGACGTTATAAGAGTCAAATAAGCAAAAATAAGCCGGAATAAGCACCGGATAAGCCGCTATAAACGGCTCCGCAGTCAATATAAGTCATTGATATTGCTGACTTCAGTCTTCGATCATGGGCCAAAATGCCGGCCGGAAGGCCCAGATCGGGAGACGGCCCCTCGCCGGCCAGTCATATCGCCCAGCCCGTGTTGCCAACAGGGGGAAAATCGCTATAGTCCGCGCCCTCACATAGCTCCTTGCTGGACTCACACGACGGGTCCGGCCAGGTCCGATCCGTCGCCGCATGGTGCGTCGCCGCCGGGCCGCTAAAGCCAGAAGGAGAGCTGCCGATGGCGTTCTACGAGAACGTTTTCATCGCGCGTCAGGACATCTCGACCGCCCAGGTCGAGGCGATGGCCGCGCAATTCACCGACATCATCAAGGGCCAGGGCGGCGAGGTCACCAAGACCGAGCAGTGGGGCCTGCGCAATCTCACCTATCGCATCAAGAAGAATAAGAAGGGCCACTATGTCCTTCTGAACATCAATGCGTCGGGCGCTGCGATTGCCGAACTGGAGCGCAACATGCGCATCCATGAAGACATCCTGCGTTACCTCACCGTGCGCGTCGAAAAGCTGGACGAAGGCCAGTCGGCCATCCTGCTGAACAAGGATCGCGGCGAGCGTCCGGAGCGTGGCTTCGGCGACCGTGGCTTCGGTGGCGGCGGGCGCGGCTTCGGCGGCGACCGTGGCGATCGCGGTGGTGATCGTGGCGACCGTGGTGGCGATCGCGGCGAGCGTCGTCCCCGTTTTGAACGTGAAGAGTCGGCTCCGGCCGCCGCTCCTGCTGGGGAGAACGCCTAATGTCGAGCACTGGTACGTCTTCTGATCGTGGCGGCAAGCCCGCCGGTCGCGGTGGCGCAGGTGGCGCCCGTCGTCCGTTCTTCCGCCGTCGCAAGACCTGTCCGTTCTCCGGCGCAAATGCGCCGAAGATCGACTACAAGGACGTGAAGCTGCTGTCGCGCTTCATCTCCGAGCGCGGCAAGATCGTTCCGTCGCGGATCACCGCAGTGTCGGCCAAGAAGCAGCGTGAACTGGCCCAGGCCATCAAACGCGCGCGCAACCTGGCCCTGCTGCCGTTCGTCATCAAGTAAGGCCAAGCGGCTTCCCGCAAGGAAGCCGGAACCGGACCTCGTGACCATGACCCGCAGCCTGATCTTCGGCAGCCTCGCAGGCATCGCCAGCGCAGTGCTCGTTCTGACCGCCGCAAGCGGTCCGCTCGGCATTCTGCTCGGCTATCTCGCGCCGCTGCCGTTGTTCTTCGCCGGCCTGACCCATGGCGTGACCGCCGTGGGAATCGCCGGCGTGGTGGGTACGCTGGTCAGTGCGGTCAACGGCATGCTGGCCGGCGGTGTCTATCTCGTCACCTTCGCGGCTCCGGTCGCGGTGGTGGTGCGGCAGGCCCTGCTCGCCCGTCCCGCTACCGAGGCATCGGTCGGCGCAGACGTCAGCGACGGACTGGAATGGTATCCGGTCGGTCGTCTGGTGCTGTGGCTTGCCGGCTGGTCGCTCGGCCTGTTTGGCATCGCCCTGCTGCTCACCGCCGACCGCGAAGGCGGTCTGCCGGAGATGCTGCAGCCGCTGCTGACCCAGTTCCTGTCTGCCATGCAGCAGGATGCGGGTCAGGGTGCGGATCTGGAGGCGATGGCCAAACGCCTTGCCATGCTGATGCCGGCAGTGTTCTGCGTCAGCTGGCTGGTGATGATGACCATCAACGGTACGCTCGCGCAGGGCATGGCGGTGCTGCTGAAGCAGAGCCGCCGGCCGACCCCGCTCTATCGTTCGTTCACCCTGTCGCGGTCGCTGGCCGTGGCGCTGGTGGCGGCGATTGTCGCGGCGGCGGTTCTGCCGGGTGACGTTGCCTTCATCGGCGGCACGGTCGCTGCCATTCTCGCCTTCCCCTTCTTCCTGCAGGGGCTGGCGGTGGTTCACGGGCTGGCGGCGCGAGCCTCCCTGCCCGGTCTGGTTCTTGCCGCTTTCTACGCGGCGTTGGTCGTGGCTGGCGCACTGGTCGGTATACTGGTGGTCATCCTGGGTTTCATCGAAGAATGGGCGGGTTTCCGCCGGCGTTTCGCCGGGGCCGGAGCCAGCCAGGAGAAGAACTAATGGAAGTCATCCTGCTTGAACGTGTGGAAAAGCTCGGTCAGATGGGCGAAGTGGTGCGCGTGAAGGACGGCTATGCCCGTAACTTCCTGCTGCCGCGCAAGAAGGCGCTGCGGGCCACCGCAGCCAACAAGGCGGTTTACGAGAAGCAGAAGGCGCAGCTCGAAACCCAGAACCTGGCCAGGAAGGGCGAGGCCGAGAAGGTCGCCGCCAAGATGGCCGGCCTGACCGTCACCCTGCTGCGTCAGGCTGGCGACAGCGGCCAGCTGTTCGGTTCGGTCAGCGCCCGTGACATCGCCGAAGGCGTCACCGCTGCCGGCTTCACGATCAGCCGCCAGCAGATCGCGCTCACGGCCCCGATCAAGACGATCGGCGTCTACAGCGTGTCGGCTGCCCTGCATCCGGAAGTGACCGTCGAAGTGAAGGTGAACGTTGCCCGCTCCGAGGCCGAGGCCGAGAAGCAGGTGGCGGCCGAAAGCCTGCTCGACGAAGGCGTCACGCTGGAAGGCGATGAAGACGCCGAAGCCGCCGAGGAAGCCGGCGAGGAAGGCGACGAGGAAGAGAAGGCCTGATCGCCTGATCGCTCACGAAATCCGGAAAGGCCCGCCATCGTGCGGGCCTTTTTCTTTGTGTGAAGCCCTCATCCTCTGCTCATTTTTTAGCCTCGCGGTGACTGCTATCCGGTCAGCGCCCGATGACTTCTGGCATTTGCGCAGACAATGCCCCCGGCATGCTTCTTGCGAATACCGGTGCGAGGCCGGGCTGTCCGGCGCTTCCATCAAGGAACCAGATCATGCCGTTCTCCCGTCGCTCCATCCTGCTGGCTGCCGCACTCGTTGCCGCGCCCCTGCTCGCCTCCGTCCCTGCCCATGCCGATGCGCTGGAGGGCATCATGAAGACCAAGGTGATCCGCGTGGCCGTACCGCAGGACTTCCCGCCCTTCGGCAGCGTCGGCACCGATCTGAAGCCGCAGGGCTACGACATCGACATGGCGCAGCTGATCGCCGACAAGCTGAAGGTGAAGCTGGAACTGGTGCCGGTCACCTCGGCCAACCGCCTGCCCTACCTGCAGACCAAGAAGGTCGACCTGGTGATCTCCAGCCTGGGCAAGAATGCCGAGCGCGAGAAGGCCATCGACTTCACGGCGGCCTATGCGCCGTTCTTCTCGGGCGTGTTCGGGCCGGCGAAGTCGGCCGTCAAATCCGCCGCCGACCTGAAAGGCAAGACCATCGGCGTCACCCGCGGCGCGCTGGAAGACCTGGAACTGACCAAGATCGCGCCCGAAGGCGCCGATATCAAACGCTTCGAGGACAACAACACCACGATGACGGCGTTCCTGTCCGGTCAGACCGAGCTGATCGCCACCGGCAACGTGGTGGCCGCCGCGATCATCGCGCGCAATCCGCCGAACAAGCCGGAGACCAAGTTCATCATCAAGGAATCGCCCTGCTTCATTGGCCTGAACAAGGACGAACCCAAGCTGATGGCCGAGGTGAATAAGATCATCGCCGCTGCCAAGGCCGATGGCAGCCTGAGCAAGATCAGCCAGAAATGGCTGGGCCAGCCGCTGACGGGCGACCTGCCGAGCTGAATGGGTAGCTGCGGCCGGCGTGGGCTGGCTGCAGCCTTTCCTGTTACGCCATGAACTACACCTTCCATTTCGCCGACGTCTTCGCCTATGGCGATCTGCTGCTGCGGGGCGCGTGGCTGACGGTGCAGCTCAGTGCGGTATCCACCGTGCTTGGGCTGATCGTGGGCATTGCCGGCGCCCTGGGCCGGAATTCCGAGATCGCGCCGGTACGCTGGCTCGCCGGCGCTTACGTCGAGCTGATCCGCAACACGCCCTTCATCGTGCAGCTGTTTTTCCTGTATTTCGGCCTGGCGCAGATCGGCATCAAGATGACCGCCGGACAGGCGGCCCTGCTGGCCATGGTGGTCAACCTCGGCGCCTATGCGACCGAGATCGTGCGCGCCGGCATCGAGGCGATTTCGAAGGGCCAGTGGGAAGCCGGCCTGAGCCTCGCCATGACGCGCTGGCAGGTCTTCCGCCATATCGTGCTGCTGCCCGCGCTGGAAAAGATCTATCCGGCGCTGACCTCGCAATTCATCATCGTCATGCTCGGCTCGTCGGTGGTGTCGCAGATCTCCGCCGAGGAGCTGACCTTTGCCGGCAACTTCATCCAGTCACGCAACTTCCGCAGCTTCGAAGTCTATTTCGTCATCACCGGACTCTACCTCCTGCTGTCGCTCGGGTTCCGCCAGGTCTTCCGCCTGATCGGCCAGTGCGCCTTCCGTAAAGGCTGAGGCGGCGCATGGTCCAGTTCACCTTCTGGGATATCCTGCGCAATCTGCTGCTGGCGGCACAATGGACCGTGCTGCTGTCGCTGATCGCCTTCATCGGCGGCGCCATTGTCGGCCTTATCGTCTGCGTCGCGCGCATTTCCAAATCGCCCGTCCCGCGCTGGGCCGCGCGCATCTACATCGAGGTGCTGCAGGGCACGCCGCTGCTGATGCAACTGTTCCTGTGCTTCTTCGGCCTGTCGCTGATCGGGCTGAATGTGCCGCCGCTGGCCGCCGCAGCCATCGCGCTGACCCTCTATACCTCGGCTTTCCTGGGCGAGATCTGGCGCGGCTGCGTCGAGGCCATCCCGAAAGGCCAGTGGGAGGCGAGCGCCAGCCTCGCGCTCACCTATCCCGAGCAGATCCGGTATGTGATCCTCCCGCAGGCCATGCGCATTGCCGTGGCGCCCACGGTTGGTTTCGCCGTGCAGGTGGTGAAAGGCACAGCGCTGGCCTCGATCATCGGCTTCGTCGAGCTGACCAAGGCCGGCACCATGATCAACAACGCCACCTTCCAGTCCTTCCTGGTCTATGGCCTGGTGGCGCTGTTGTATTTCGCCCTGTGTTTTCCCCTGTCGCTGCTCAGCCGCCGGCTGGAAAGGAGGCTGAATGTCGCTCGTGCGTCTTGATGGCGTGGAAAAGCGCTTCGGCGACCTGCATGTGCTGAAGGGTATCGACCTGAAGGTCGAAGCCGGTCAGGTGGTGGCGATCATCGGCAAAAGCGGTTCGGGCAAATCCACCCTGCTCCGCTGCATCAACGGCCTGGAAACCCACGATGACGGCCGCATCACCGTGGACGGCAAGGTGGTGAGCGAGGAACCTCGGGCACTGCGCGAACTGCGACAGACCGTCGGCATGGTGTTCCAGCAATTCAACCTGTTCCCGCATCTGAGCGCCGGCCGCAACGTGATGCTGGCGCCCATGGTGGTGCACAACTCGCAGGGCCAGGCCTCGGAAGCGCTGGCGCGCGACTGCCTGGCCAAAGTCGGCCTGGCCGAGAAATTCGACACCTATCCCGACAAGCTGTCGGGCGGCCAGCAGCAACGCGTGGCGATCGCCCGCACCCTGGCCATGCAACCCAAGATCATCCTGTGCGACGAGATCACCTCGGCGCTGGATCCCGAGCTGGTGGCCGAGGTGCTGAAGGTAGTGAAGGCGCTGGCCGACCAGGGCATGACCCTGATCATGGTCACGCATGAGATGGCCTTCGCCCGCGAGGTGGCCGATCTGCTGGTCTTCATGCATCAGGGCCGGGTGCATGAAATCGGGCCACCGGCTGAGCTGTTCGATGCGCCGCAGACGCCCGAACTGCGCCAGTTCCTCGGCGCGGTGCTGTAACACCGCGAAGAAACGACTCGGAGCGCATGGCAGAGTTCCGCGGATCGAAAGTATATGCCTGTGGATTTCTGCTGCTAACTCACTGACTTACATAAGTGACTTATCCCCAGTCAGATTTTGGTGGATAATAACCTGTCAACCGAATTGAGAACTGGAAGTGCGGGCGCGACTGGCAGTTAATGCCGGCCCGCGGCGGAACGGCGCAACAGAACCGTAACCGCGGCGTCACGCAACTGACCGTCAGAATCAGGCTGGAAAGAAATCCACATGGCCGTCGTCACCTCGTTCAGTAATCCGACCACCGCCACCGATCCAGCCACCAGCGAACCGACCTTCCGTATACAGCCGCACAATCTGGATGCCGAGCAGGAACTGCTGGGCGCCATCCTGGTCAACAACGAAGCCGCCATGAAGGTGTCGGGTTTCCTGGCGCCCGAGCATTTCTTCCATGAGGCGCATCGCCGCATCTACCAGGCCGCACTGACGCTGATCGAGCGCGGCGAGATCGCCAATCCGGTCACCCTGAAAGCCTATTTCGACCGCGACGAAGTGATCGCCAAGGCCGGCGGCACCACCTACCTCGCCCGCCTCGCCGCCGCGGCGACCACGGTGATCAACGCCGAGGACTATGCCCATGTGGTCCATGACCTGGCGCTGCGCCGCCAGTTGATCTCCATCGGCGAGGAAATGGTCAACCGCGCCTACGATCCCAAGGTGGACGAGGCGGCGACGCACCAGATCGAGGAAACCGAGCAGCGCCTGTTCAAGCTGGCTGACGAAGGCAGTTCGGAAGGCGGCTTCGTCTCCTTCCGTGAATCCATTGCCGCCTCGATCAAGAATATCGACGCGGCCTGGAAGAAGGGCGGCCTGTCCGGCGTCACCACCGGCCTGCGCGACATGGACAAGAAACTGGGCGGCATGCATCCGTCCGACCTGATCATCCTTGCCGGCCGCCCCTCAATGGGTAAAACCTCGCTCGCCACCAATATCGGCTTCAATGCCGCCAAGGCCGGCGTGCCGGTCGCCTTTTTCAGCCTTGAAATGTCGTCCGACCAGCTGGCGACGCGTATCCTGGCGGAAGAAACCCGCATCTCGTCGGAAAAGCTGCGCCGCGGCGACATCACCGACGAAGAATTCACCCGCCAGATCGTGCCGGTGTCGAAGGAACTGGCCCAGCTGCCCTTCTATGTCGACGATACCGGCGCGATCTCGATCTCGCTGCTGCGCAGCCGCGCCCGCCGGCTCAAGCGCACCAACAATATCGGCATGATCATCGTCGACTACCTGCAGCTGGTGCGCGGCAGCAACTCCCGTCGCAACGACAACCGCGTGCAGGAAATTTCGGAAGTGACGCAGGCGCTCAAGGCGCTGGCGAAGGATCTCGGTGTCCCGGTGATCGCGCTGTCGCAGCTGAGCCGCGCTGTGGAAAGCCGCGACGACAAGCGGCCGCAGCTGTCGGACCTGCGCGAGTCAGGCGCCATCGAGCAGGACGCCGACGTGGTGATGTTCGTGTATCGCGAAGAATATTACGAGATGCGCAAGCAGCCGATGATGGACACGCCCGAATTCATCGCCTGGCAGGAAAAGATGGACAAGATCGCCAACCTGGCAGAGGTGATCATCGGCAAGCAGCGTCACGGCCCCATCGGTACCGTCGTGCTGCATTTCGAAAGCGCCTTCACCAAATTCAGCGACCATATCCAGAGCGATCATCTGCCGGACGCGTACTGAATTTGCTCGGCGGCGCTTCCCGCGCAGGACGTGATCGTAGTCGCCGTGCTGGATGGCAAGGCGCTCGGCCTGCTGGTCGATAGCGTGTCGGATATCGCAGAGATCGATGCCGAAGCGATCAGCCCCGCCGACCAGGGCGAAACCCGGTCGTCCGGTCCCATCGACGGCATCGCCACGGTCGGCGGACGACTGGTGCCGCTTCTGACCCTGCAGAAGCAGCCGGGTAATCGCCTGCCGGCCTTGGCGGAAGCCGCTTAACCACCAAAAATCCGGCCGCAGGATTTGCGGCCATGCTGCGTGTTGCTTGGGGACGGTGACGGAGAACGCACCGTTTCCTTTGCAACACAGGAGCCTCAGCATGTCCGCTCGCAATCTGCTCATCGCCGCCAGTGTGATCGCCACCGGTTTTGCCGGCGGGCTCGCCCTTGCCCAACCCCATACCGCACAACCCGGCGGGCCGGGCGCCGCCCATATGCAGCGCGTCCATAATGCCGATCAGGCGCGTCACGTGCCCGGCCGCTTCATCGAAGGCCGGATCGCCTTTGTGAAGACCGAGCTGAAACTGACGGCCCAGCAGCAGCCGCTGTTCGACAAGCTGGCCGAAGAGATGCGCGCTGGCGCCAAGGCCATGCAGGAGCGCCACGCAGAGCACCAGCAGGCCAGTGCACAGGGCAACGCGCCTGCCACGACTTCGGCCCTTGAGAAGCTGGAACGGCGCAGCGCGGCAATGAAGGAAATGACGGCCGCCCAGGATCGCTATCTTGCGGCTTTCCGCCCGCTCTATCAGTCGCTGTCGGATGAGCAGAAGAAGACCGCCGACGAATTGCTCGCCCGTGCCGGCGGCCCGGGCGGCATGAAGCATCATCGCGGTATGCGCCATCACTGAAGCCCGGGATCAGTGCAGCTTCTCCGGCGGGGCCCTTGTGGCCCCGCTTTTTTGCTCCCGGCCTGTCACAGGATGCCGGCCTTCTCCGTCTGAGTGGGCATAAGACAGGAGAAAGCCATGACCCAGCGTCTCGATTACCGCGTCCTGAGCCCTGACGGGATCAAAGGCCTGTTCGCCAGCCAGCCCTATCTGATCAAGGCCCTGCCCCGCCCCTTCCTCGACATCATCTGGATCCGGGTTTCGCAGATCAACGGTTGCGCCTATTGCGTCGACCAGCATGTGAAAGATGCCCTGCAGCACGGCGCCAATGAGCGCAAACTGCATCACATCGCGATCTGGTGGGAATCGCCGCTGTTCGACGAAAAGGAACAGGCCGCGCTGGCCTATGCCGAAGCGGTCACACGGCTGGAGCACCAGCGCGTGGCCGACGATGTCTACCTGGCGGCCAGGGCGCAGTTCGACGAACGCAGCCTCACCGACCTGACCATTGCCATCGTGGCGATGAATGCCTGGAACCGGCTGGCCATTGCCATGCGCAAGGGCGCGCCGGACTGAAGCCACCCCTGTCATGGCGGGCAACCTCCATGCTACATCACTGGCATGGACATCGTCGCTGCCCTCCCTCCGCTCTCGCCCTTCCTGCTGGGCGTGCTGGCCAGCGTGGTCGCCGGTTTCGGCGCCACCACGCTGGGCGCGGCACCGGTGCTGTTCCTGGGCAATATGAAGGACAGCACCCGCAACCTGATGCTGGCCTTCGCCGCCGGCATCATGCTGGCGGCCACGTTCTTCTCGTTGCTGCTGCCCGCGCTCGATCATGCCACGATGGCCCTGCAGAACCAGAGCAGCGCCGCCATCGGTGTGATCGCCGCCCTGCTAGTCGGCGCACTCACCATGCACCTGGCGCACAGCATGGCGCCGCACGAGCATTTCGGCATGAAAGGCCGCGAAGGTGCCGATGCCTCGCGCCTCGCCCGGGTCTGGCTCTTCGTCATCGCCATCGCGCTGCATAACTTCCCTGAGGGCCTAGCCGTCGGCATCGGCGCCGCCAGCGGCGATCTCAGCAGCGGCCTCGGCGTCACCTTCGGCATCGGCCTGCAGAACCTGCCCGAAGGGCTTGCCGTCGCCGTCGCCCTGCGCGGCGAAGGCTATACCCGCAAGGCCGCCTTTCTGGTCGCGGCGCTGACCGGCGCGCTTGAGCCGCTCGGCGGCGTGGTCGGCGCCGGCGCGCTGGCGATCTCGGGCGGGCTGCTGCCATGGGCGCTTGCTTTTGCCGCCGGCGCGATGCTGTTCATCATCTCATCCGAGGTGATCCCCGAGACCCACCGTCACGGTGTCGAACGCGGTGCCACCTCCGCCCTGTTCGGTGGCTTCGTGGTGATGCTGTATCTCGATGTCGCGCTCGGCTGAGCCGCCACAGCTTCCATGATCCGCCCTAAA
>JAEYSS010000141.1 GCA_023434425.1 Pseudomonadota bacterium
GTCACTTCCAGCCGCCCGCGGATCACCACGCCACCTTCCTCGCCGGCATGTTTCAGCATCACGCGACCGGTATCGGCGCCGGGGGCATAGCGCTCGACCAGGATCTGCAGCGCGCGGCTGCGCAGATCCGCACCAACCTGGCGATAGCTGATCTTGCCCTTGCCCACTTCCACCAGTTCATCCGCGGCATAGAAGGGCTTGCTCGTGACAGGCGAGTCTTCCAGTGCAAAGAACTGCGCCAGTGACATCGGCAGGCCGTCGAGCACACGTTTCAGCGCGCCCACGGACGGGTTCATCTGGTTGGCCTCGATCAGCGAAATCGTTGCATTGGTGACGCCGGCACGGCGGGCCAGTTCGCGCTGCGACAGCCTGGCCGCCAGCCGCACCGCTTTCAGCCGGCTGCCGATCTCGATATCCGGGGTCTGGGTCATGGTGGCTGCCCTGTTTCGCCGTTCACGATCCTCAACATTCTGCTCACGATTCCATAAATATCAAGGGCTTACCGAAGTCCAGAAAAGCACTGTTTCGCCACCCCGAAACCCCCGATGATGCAGCCCTGCCCCATTCCCCGGCATCATCGGAGCCCGTCATGTCCGCCAATCCCGCGCGCGTTTCCAACGAAAATACCGCCGTCCCGAACGACCTCGAATCCTGGTGGATGCCGTTCACCGCCAACCGGCAGTTCAAGGCCAATCCGCGGCTGCTCGTGGGCGCAAAGGACATGCATTACACGACGCATGACGGCCGCCAGGTGATCGACGGCTCGGCCGGCCTGTGGTGCGTCAATGCCGGCCATTGCCGCAAGCCGATCGTCGACGCGATCCAGAAGCAGGCCGCCGAAATGGATTTCGCGCCCACCTTCCAGATGGGCCATCCCAAGGCGTTTGAATTCGCCGCCCGCCTCGCCCATCTGGCGCCGGGCGATCTGAACCATGTCTTCTTCGCCAATTCCGGCTCCGAAGCGGTCGACACTGCGCTGAAGATCGCCATCGCCTATCATCGCGCCCGCGGCGAAGGCGCGCGCACCCGCCTGATCGGCCGCGAACGCGGCTATCATGGCGTCGGCTTCGGCGGCATTTCGGTTGGCGGCATCGTATCGAACCGCAAGGTCTTCGGCCCGCTGCTGGCCGGCGTGGATCACCTGCCGCATACACACAGCCTGAAGGATATGGCCTTCAGCAAGGGCCAGCCCGACTGGGGCACCCATCTGGCCGACGAACTGGAGCGGATCGTCACGCTGCACGATGCCAGCACGATTGCTGCCGTGATCGTCGAGCCAGTGGCAGGCTCGACCGGCGTGCTGATCCCGCCGAAGGGCTATCTGCAGAAGCTGCGCCAGATCTGCGACAAGCACGGTATCCTGCTGATCTTCGACGAAGTGATTACCGGCTTCGGCCGCACCGGCGCTGCCTTCGGCGCCGAGACCTTCGACGTGGTCCCCGACATGATGACGGTGGCCAAGGGCCTGACCAATGCTGCCGTGCCGGCCGCCGCCGTCTTCACCCGCAAGCATGTGCATGATGCCTTCATGAGCGGCCCGGAGAACATGATCGAGCTGTTCCATGGCTATACCTATTCGGCGCATGCGCTGGCCTGTGCCGCCGGTATCGCCACGCTCGACCTCTATCGCGACGAAGGCATCTTCGAGAATGCCAAGACGCTGGCGCCCTACTGGGAAGATGCGGTTCACAGCCTGAAGGGTGTGAAGAACGTCATCGACCTGCGCAATATCGGCATCATGGCAGGTATCGAGCTCAGCCCGCGCGAAGATGGCGCCGGCAAGCGCGGCTACGAGGTGTTCGTGAAGGCTTACGAGAAGGGCCTGATGGCGCGCCTGACCGGCGACACGATTGCGTTGTCACCGCCGCTGATCCTGACCAGGAAGCACATCGACGACATCTTCGGCATCCTGAAGGACGCGATCCAGAGCGTGAACTGATTTCGCAGCCAGTTCCCGCTTCCATGGAGAAGCCCGGTCTTCCGCGAAAGGAGGCCGGGCTTTCTTCATGCCGTCAGTCGGGGAAATGCTTCTGGTAGGCCGGCTGCACCTGTTCGAATTTCTGCCAGTAGGGCGGCTGCGCATCGCCGTTCATGGTGGCCACCAGAACCCCCAGATGGGTGTGCCAGCCACAGGACACCATGAAGCCTTCGCGGTTGCCGGTGATGCGGCGATGCGTCAGCGCCAGCACCACGCTCTTGCCCTGCGGTTTCAGTTCGAACACCACTTCCGAAGCCGGGCTGCCGTCACCAGCATCGCCCCAGGTGAAGCCGAGCAGATAAGGCGGCGCCAGTTGCGTGATGCGGCCGGGATTGGTCATCGGTCCGGTATAAGGCTTGAGCCAGTCAGGCACCGGCTCACCCTTCGGTGCCAGTGTGGCATTGTGGAATTCCAGCATCACCCTGCCACCGACATGCAGCTCCATCTCGCCGCCGGCCAGCCAGGTCGCGCGCTTTTCCGGCACGGTGAGGTAGTCCCAGACCTGCTCGATCGGTCCCGGCAGGAGGCGCTCGAAACGCACAGCGCCGGATTCCAGCACCTTGCCGTAGGCGTCGTTGTCGATCACCTGCTTCATCGAGACACTGCTCATCGTCTGTTCCTTTTTGCTCTCGGCTTGCGTTCCGGCTTCAGCAACTCGCGCTCCAGGGCATCGAGTCGCGGCGCCCAGAAGCGGCGCACGTCGTTCAGCCACCGGTCCATCTCGCCCAGCCCCTGCGGGTCGAGCTGGTAGATGCGCCGCTGGCCATCGACCCGCACCTGCACCAGCGCGGCCTCGCGCAGCACCTTCAGATGCTG
>JAEYSS010000224.1 GCA_023434425.1 Pseudomonadota bacterium
TGCGTCATTCGTCCCCCACTGCCTGTCCGGTATCATTGCGTAAAGCGGCAAAGGCTGCCAGCGCCGCCTTGCGCGCCGTGTCATGGTCCACCAGCGGTCTGGGATAGTCGCGCCCGAGCACGATCCCGGCCTGCTCCAGCAAGCCGGCTGGTGCCATCCATGGCTTGTGCAGGTATTTGTTCGGCAGGCGCGCCAGTTCCGGCACCCAGCGGCGGACGTATTCGCCCTCAGGGTCGAATTTTTCGCCCTGCAACACCGGGTTGAAGATGCGGAAATACGGCGCGGCGTCGGCGCCCGAGCCGGCCACCCACTGCCAACCGCCGGCATTGCTGGCGAGGTCGGCATCGACCAGCGTGTCCCAGAACCAGGCCTCGCCGACGCGCCAGTCCTGCAGCAGGTGCTTGATCAGGAAGGAGGCGGCGATCATGCGCACGCGATTGTGTATCCAGCCGGTCTGCCAGAGCTGCCGCATGCCGGCATCGACGATGGGATAGCCGGTCTGCCCGCGTTGCCAGGCTTTGACGAAGTCGGGCCGCGGGTTCCATGGGAAGGCGTCGAAATCGGAACGGAAATTCTGCTGTGGCAGCGCCGGAAAATGGAACAGCAGGTGATGGCAGAATTCGCGCCAGCCGAGTTCGGACAAAAACTTTCCGGCATTCTGGGCGACACCGGCACCCTCGCGATCGGCTGCCATCCGCACGGCCTGCCAGACCTGGCGCGGGCCGATCTCGCCGAAATGCAGATGCGGCGACAGCCGCGAAGTGCAGTCGAGGTCAGGCCGGTCGCGGCCATCGGCATAGCGATGCAGATTCCTGTCGATGAAATCCTGCAGGCGCGTGGCGGCACCGGCTTCGCCCGGCGTCCAGGTGTCGCGCAGGCCGCCGGCCCAGTCAGGCCGGGTCGGCAGCAGGCCCCAGGTTTCGAGCGCATCGCTCTCAGGTACATCGGTGTATGGCGTCAGCCGCTTCGGTGCGCGCTGTGGTACGGGTTCGGGCTGTGCCAGGCAGGCACGCCAGAAGGGCGTAAACACCTTGAACCAGCCGCCGGCCTGGGTCTTGACCGTCCAGGGTTCGAACAGCAGCGCGGCATTGTGCGTTTCAACCGTCACGCCCTGCTTCTGCAGCGCGGCCTTGAGGGCAGTGTCACGGGCAATGCCGGCAGGCTCAAAAACGCGATTCCAGTATACGGTCTCGGCGCCGGTCTCCTGCAGCAGCCTCGGCAGGATTGTCGCCGGATCGCCGCGCCGCAGGATGAGTTGCAGGCCGTAGTGCTTGCGCAACGCGGTGGCGAGGCTCGCGAGGCTCTGGTGCAGCCACCAGCGTGTCGCCCCGCCAGGTGTCCAGTCGCCACCAGACGTATCGAGGATATAGACCGCACTCACCGGCCGGCCGGATGCCGCAGCTGCGGCTAGCGCCGGATTGTCGTTCAGCCGCAAATCCCGGCGGAACCAGACGATGACAGGGGGAGGGGACTCAGAAGCCGGGGACGCCATGCCGAACCGTATTGCGATGCTGCCGCGCAGGACGGGCGGCATTCATCATCAGATACGCAGCACGGCGTGGAGTGGATCACCCGCGACGACAGTCCGGTTCTTCAGCGGATGGGAGAATCGCCGTCGCGTTCCAGCAGACGCAGCGCCAGCGAGGCAGCCTGCGTGCGGTTGAACACCTGCATCTTGGTGAAAATCTGACGCAGATGGGCCTTCACGGTGACTTCCTGTACGCCGAGGCGGATCGCGATGGCCTTGTTGGAATCGCCCTGGGTGACCCATTTCAGCACTTCACGTTCACGCTCGGTCAACGCGGCCAGCCGCGGATCCGCCGGTTCGTTCGCCGGCGCGGGACGGGTGCCGGCGTCTTCGCCGGCGTCCAGTTCCTGACGCAGGCTGCGCAGCAGTTCACGGTCGTCGGCACCCGCCCTGGCGCGTTCGGCCAGATTGGCGAATTTCGCGGCGGCGATATAGCTGGGCAGGAATTCCTCGTAGAGCCGCAGCGCCTTCACCACGGTGAGGATCATGGTCTGCTGCGTCAGCTCGGTCTTTTCCTTGTAGTCGTTGATGCCGTGGTTTGACACGACGGTCAGCGGCGGCGCCTGACCGGGCTGACCGGTGCGGATCACGATCTGGGTGGACTTGTTGTTCAGATCCGTGCGGATGAAGTCGACCAGCGCCAGCCCGGCATGCTCGGTCTCCATCACCACATCCAGCAGCACCAGCGCGATATCCGGGTTGTCGCGCATCACATCGCGCGCCTCGGTGGCAGAATAGGCGCTGAGGAAATTCAGTCCCCGCTTGCGGTAGTTGAAATTGCGCAGCAGAAGTTTGGTCAGGGAATGAACATCGGGCTCGTCATCGACGATCAGCACTTTCCAGTTGCGCCGGTCGATCGTGCCGCCGCCGCCGGGAGGGCCGGGCGGTCGGGTTTCATCCAGAAAGCTGATCGTGGGCTCTGCCAAGTTTCGTCTCCCGTTCCGCCGGCAGTGTAGCGGATCGCGCGGTAAAAGCCACGCAGGCGCGCCGAGTCCCGGCCTCAGTTGCTTCGCTTTTCGTCGCGTACGCGAATTACCGTGTCAGCGCTGCTGAGCAGGCGGCCATCGGCCGCGTGCAGTTCGAGCGGGCGCACCGGTTTGTCCTGGTCGCGATCCAGCAATTCGACCCGGCAGGCACTGTCGGGAAACTGGTGGGCCTCGCCCCATTGCCGCAGGGCGACCAGCACGGTGAAGAGATCGCGGCCCTTCTGCGTCAGGACATAGTCTTTATACGCGCTGCCGTCGCCTGCCGGCACGGCGTCGAGGATCCCGGCGGCAATCAGGCCGCGCAGCCGGGCCGTCAGGATGTTCTTGGCCACCCCGAGGCTTTTCTGGAACTCCCCGAAGCGGCGCAGGCCGAACAGGGCGTCGCGTACGATCAGCAGCGACCACCAGTCGCCCACGGCATCCAGCGCCCGGGCGATGGGACAGTCAGCGTCATTCAGGCTGGTGCGTCGCATGATGCCCTCCGGAAGCGTCCTGCCGGTCCTGTGCGCGCCGTCACGCGCCCCGCCGGCCGAGTTGGTTGCATGATAGAACTAGGCAAGCTAACCCTCAAGTGTGGTTTCATGATGAAACTATAAAGATGGAGAGATCCCATGAGGCTCAAGAACAAGACGGCGCTGATCACCGGCGGCAACAGCGGCATCGGCCTGGCCACCGCGAAACTTTTCATCGCCGAAGGCGCCCGGGTGGCGATCACCGGCCGGAACCAGGCGACGCTGGAGGCGGCCGTGCAGGAACTGGGTCCGAACGCGATCACCCTGCAGGCGGATGCCACCGATGTCGCCGCGACCGAGAAGGCGGTGGCCGAGGCCGCGGCACGCCTTGGCAGGCTGGATATCGTCTTCGCCAATGCCGGCATCCCCGGCCGGACGCCGGTCGGCGCCACCATGCTGGAGACTTTTGAGCAGGTGCTGCGCACCAACATCACCGGCGCCTTCTTCACCGTGCAGGCCGCCGCGCCGCATCTGAACGATGGCGGCGCGATCATCCTCACCGGCTCGGTGATGTCGGAAATGGGCTCGCCGGGCTCGGCCGCCTATGCCGCCAGCAAGGCCGGGCTGCGCGGCATGAGTCGCGTGCTGGCGTCGGAATTCGCGCCACGCGGCATTCGCGTCAATGTGGTGTCGCCCGGCGCCACCCGCACGCCGATCTGGGACAGCTCGGCGCCGACACCGGAGGCGAAGGCGCAACTGGAACAGCGGCTGTCCGGAATCATTCCGCTCGGTCGTCTGGGCGAGGCCGAGGAGATTGCCAGGACCGTGCTGTTCCTGGCTTCGGACGATGCGGTCTACATCAACGGCGCCGAACTCTTTGTCGATGGCGGCGCCAATGGTGCGCCCTTCGGCGGGCCTGTATTCCGCGGCTAGGATTTACGCGTTTTCGGGAGAGCCTCCGGTCGTCCCGCGTAGCGTCCGGATTTCTACTGCAGCCGCGCCGTCAGGATCCTGAAGCCGGCGTAACCGAAGGCCAGCGCGAAGGCGCCTTCGAACCAGCGGCGCAGGCGCAGGTAGACGCGCACCGCCGCCCGGCTGGAAAACAGCAGCGCATAGCCGTGGAACACCAGCGTGCTTTGCACGGCCACGGCGCCGATCACGGTGAGCAGCGTCAGCGGCGAGACCTGTGCCGGCACGCCGACGGCATAGAGCGAGCCGAAGAACAGGATGGCTTTCGGATTGGTCAGGTGCAGCGCCAGCCCGCTGGCATAGGCGCGCCGCGCCGATGAATAGGTGCGGCCGCGGGTCGCGGGATCGCCGGGCGTCAGCGCCGACCGGGCTGACTTCAGCGCCAGGAAGATCAGATAGCCGGCGCCGAAATAGCGCATCGCCTCGAAGATCCAGGCGTTGGCCAGCATCACCGCGCCCAGGCCGAAGGCGGCGGCGGTCGACCACATCAGCGATCCGGTACTGACCCCCGAGGCCATCGCCAGCGCCGGCATCCTGCCTGAAGTCATGGCCGCGCCGGCGATGTTGAGCGTGGCGGGGCCGGGGCTGCCGGTGGCGAGCAGGGCGGCCAGCAGGATCAGGGGGAGGTTGATGGCGTCGGGCATGGCGGCAGCTTGACCCGGCCGGCGAGACTGCGGCAAGCCCGCAGATGTACCCTGACAATGACCCAGGGTAGTCGGCGCGCGGGCCGTCAGATACCGGGGGTCGGCGGGCAGGGATGCGGGCGGATTTGTCCACAGGAAAAGCGGGTTATTAAGCCTTCCGACGGAACTTTGCCGTAGGCCGCCGGTTCGGACAGGTTGAGGGTGACTTCCTTGGGGACGGGTGAAGAATGGACGAGGCAAACGACAATCTGGCGGCGACGCGGCAAACCCCGGGCATGGCAGTCATCCTGGTGGTCGAGGACGAAGCCCTGATCCGCATGGTGATTGCCGACCATCTGCGTGATACCGGCTACGATGTGGTCGAAACGCGCACCGCCGACGAAGCCGTCGTGCTGATGGTGAATGGTTTACGTGTCGACGCGGTGTTCTCCGACGTCAACCTGCCGGGCGCGATGAACGGGATCGGCCTGGCGCGCTGGCTGCGCAGTCATCAGCCGCAGATACCGATATTGCTGACCTCGGGTGCGATTGCGGCGCAGGACATGCCGGCCGAGCTGCGCGGCACCGAGCTGCTGCTCAAGCCTTACGATCTCGACGAGGTGGTGCGCCGGATCGCGCCGTTGCTCGCCGCCACCGTCGCGACTGCCTAGCGCAGCCGGCATGCCAGGCGGGACGGTCAGGAAGGGCAGCGGTGCCGTGCGCCATCCCATGCGCCTGATAACAGTCATTCTGGTGCTGGCGCCGCTGGTGATCGGCTCATTGTGGAGCTGGCAGGTCTGGCGGGAAAAGCATTCTGCCGCGCTGGAGCGGTCGCGCCAGGGCGCCGCTCTGGTGAGCGAATATGCCAGCCGCGTCCTGCAGAGCCAGATCATGCTGCTCAACCAGATCGAACGCGTGATGGAGGACAATCCCGGCATCGCGCCGCAGCAGTTGCATCAGAAGTTGCAGGCGATGGATGCCAGCTTTCTGCATAGCACCAGTCTGGGCGTGATCGACGAGAACGGCGATGTCGTCGCTGGCAGCCGGACCTATCCGCTCAAGGCCAATTTCTCCGATCGCGAATATTTCACCGCCCTGCGCGATGGCGGCCAGAAAATGCTGATCGACCGGATCGTGCTGCGGCCGATGCAGCGGGATACCATCACCATCGCCCGCCGGCTGGCCGGTGACGACTTCCGCGGGGTTTCCACGGCATCGACTGAAATCAGCAAATTCACCGACTTCCTGTCGAAGATGACCTTCGATGCGGACTCCGTCGCCGTGCTGGTTCGCGCGGATGGCAAGATCCTGGCGCGCCCGAATCCGGGCGAGCAGCCGACCAGCATGCTGCCCGAAGGGACCGGCATGCGGGCGATGACGCAGTCGGCCGCCGGCTATTTCGATGCGCCCGGCCGGATGGACGGCATCGTGCGGACTTATGCTTTCGTGCGGGTTCCGGACCTGCCGCTGTTTGCCCTGCATGGTTTCTCCCGGCAGGCGATCTGGCACGACACCCTGCGGGCCATGGCCGGCAACGTCCTGATCCTGATCGTCTGCGCGATCTTGGCCTATATCGCCCTGACCGGCATGCTGCGGCGGATCGAGCTGGAGCGGATCCGCATCGCCGCCGAACACGATCGCCGCCTGCTGGACGAGGCACGGCGCACCAGCGCGATCCGCGAAACGATGCTGAAGGAAGTGAATCACCGGATTCACAACAACCTGCAGACCATCCAGTCGCTGATCCGCATCCAGAGCCGCAAACCGATCGAACCGCAACTGATGCTGCAGGAAATCGGCAAGCGGGTCTGGGCGATCTCTGAAATCCACAATCTGCTGTATCGCAGCGCAGAATACAGTTCGCTCGAACTCAGCGCCTTCATCCGGGCGCTGGCGGCCAATCCCGGCATCGTGCCGCCGGAGCGAAATGTGACCGTGCACTGCGATCTCGAAGCCGTGACCATCGATATCCGTCAGGCCGTGCCGGTCGCGCTGATCGTGCTGGAAGCGGTGACCAACGCGCTGAAACACGCCTTCCCGGACGGCCGCAGCGGCGAGATCGCCATCACCCTGCGGCGCGACGGCGATTTCGCCGAGATCAGCGTCGTCGACAACGGCGTCGGCCTGCCGGGCGAGCAGCACAGCGCCTCGGGAACCAGACTTGCCGCCAGCCTGGCCGAGCAGATCGAAGGCAGTTTCATCTGGCGCGATGCTGCCCCGAATGACGGAGGGCCGAGCGACGAGAAACCGGGGGACGGAGGGCAGGGCGGCGTGGAAATGCGGCTGCGCTTCCCGCTCGTCGCGCCGGGCATGGCCGCGATGACGGAGCAGGACGCGGCAAGCTGACGCTGGCCGGAGGGCAGGGATCTGCCGTTCAGTCCCGGCGGGGCGCGGGCGCCGGTTTGCCTCGGCGCCGTCCGGCCGCGCGCACCAGGCGGCGGAAGGTCGGGCATTCCAGATGGTTCGGCGCCTTGCAGACGGCGGCATGGCGCAGGCCGTCGCGCATCGCGGTCAGCCGGCGGATGGTGCGGTCCAGGTCATCGGCCTTGTCGGTCAGTTTTTCGCGCCGGATGCGCAGGCGTCCGTCGGGGGAGAACATGGCGGCGATTTCCTCCAGGCTGAAGCCCGCCAGCCGCCCCAGCGCGATCAGCGCCAGCCGCTCCAGCACATCGGCGGTGAACAGCCGCCGCAGGCCGCGCCGCCCGACCGAGGCGATCAGGCCCTTTTCCTCATAGAAGCGCAGGGCGGAGGCCGGCACGCCGGCCCGTGCGGCGACTTCGGCGATATCGAGAAATTTCATGCTTGACCTCAAGTGAACTTGAATTTGTAGGGTAGCGCCATTCTCCCGTCTGGCAAGAAAGGTTTTCAGATGACGGATATGGCAATACGCATTCTCCTGGTCGGCATCGGCGCGACGCTGGTGATGGATCTGTGGGGCTGGCTGCTGCGGCGCGTCTATGGCGTCAGCGGCCTGGACTACCGGCTGGTCGGGCGCTGGCTCGGCCACATGCTGCGCGGTCAATTCCGCCACGACGGCATCGGCCGGGCGCCGGCGGTGCCGGCCGAGGCCCTGATCGGCTGGACCGCCCATTACGGGATCGGCATCGCCTTTGCGTTCGGCCTCGTAATGGCGGCCGGCGCCGGCTGGCTGCAGCAGCCGACCGCCGCACCGGCCTTCGCCGCCGGACTGGCGACGGTGGCGCTGCCGTATTTCGTCATGCAGCCGGCTTTCGGCCTGGGCATTGCCGGCGCTCGCACGCCGGACCCGACGGCGGCGCGGCTGCGCAGCCTGATCACCCACCTGGTCTTCGGCACCGGACTCTATCTCGCCGCGCGGCTGGTCGCGGCGTGGTGACTCACTCCGCCAGCATTCGCAAACAGAAAGGAAAATCCCCAATGATCTCCCCGCGTTTCGCCCCTGTCCTGTTCGGTTTCGTTCTCTCGGCCATGATGTCCTTCCTCGTGTCGGGAATCGCCACCTTCCGGACCGCCGGCCTGACGGACACCTTTATCAGCCTTTGGATCGGCGCCTGGCTGCCCTCCTGGCTGGTGGCCTTTCCGGTGGTGCTGGTGGTGGCCCCTGTGGCACGCAAGGCGGTGGCCAGCCTCGTCAGGGTTTAATGGGGCAGCGAAGCGCTGCAGCATTCCGTGCTGCAGCGCTTCACGATGCGGATTCAAGGTTGACTCCCGAGCGCGATACGAAACAATCGTTGCTTGATTTCGCGCATCAGCGGCGCCGCACATTCCGTGCCGGAGGTGACGATGCATATCCTGGTAATCGAAGATCACGATCCCATGGCCAGAACCATGGAGGCGATCCTCGTCGCTGACAGTCACACTGTGACACGCGCCGCCGATGGCCGCGCCGGCATGGCGCAGTACGCGGCGCAGCATTTCGATCTGGTGATCACCGATATCCTGATGCCGAACCAGGAAGGGCTGGAGACGATCCGCGAACTGGTTGAGCGCGACCCGGATGTGAAGATCATCGCCGTGTCTGGCAGCGGCCGCGATGGCGGCATGGACTATCTTCACATCGCCGAAGCCTTCGGCGCGGTCTCGACGCTGCAGAAACCGTTCAAGCCGGAAGATCTGCTGCGTCTGGTGCGAGAGGCGCCGCAGGCAGAGGCCGCGCAGTAATCCGCTCAGGACTCGCCAGAGCCCTTGCGGTTGCCCGGACCGTGATCGGGACGACCGAC
>JAEYSS010000222.1 GCA_023434425.1 Pseudomonadota bacterium
GCCATCACCGGCATCTCCATCGCCTCGGCCGCGGTGTTCACCCGCGTGGCGGTGCCGCAGATGATGCGCTTCGGCTACCAGCCGAAGTTCGCTGTGGGTGTGGTGGCCGGCTCGTCGGTGCTGGGCATGCTGATCCCGCCCAGCCTGCTGATGATCCTCTACGGCTTCCTCGCCGAAGTCTCGGTCGGCGCGATGTTCATGGCCGGTGTGGTGCCCGGCCTGCTGCTCGCCGTCACCTATTCCATTGGCATCATGCTGATGGCGCGCTTCTGGCCATCCTATGTCGGCGGCAACCGTGAGGGCGATGCGACCGGCGTGACCCTGATGGGCGGCAAGGAAATGGCCGCCAAGCTGCTGCCGATCCTGCTGCTGATCGCCGCGGTACTCGGCGGGATCTACGCTGGCTTCTTCACCGCCACCGATGCCGGCGCCGTCGGCGCCGCTGGTGCGCTTCTGATCGCGCTGTGGAAGCGCAAGCTGGACGGCAAGAAATTCTGGCAGGTACTGGTCGAGACCGGCCATGTCACCGTCTCGGTCTCCTTCCTGATCATCGGCGCCAGTCTTTACACGCGCATGCTGGCGCTTAGTGGCGTGCCGCAATTCCTGGTCGGTGAGATCAGCGCCGCCGGCTTCGGACCATTTGCTTTCCTCGCCATATATATCCTGCTGATCGTCATCCTTGGCTGCTTCATCGATTCCAGCTCGATCCTGCTCATCGTGCTGCCGCTGATGCTGCCGATCGCCAGCGGCTTCGACATGAACCTGATCTGGTTCGGCATCGTCACCATCGTCGCCGTCGAAATCGGTCTGCTGACGCCACCATTCGGACTAAGTGTCTTTGTGATTAAAAGTTCGTTGAACGATTCCAGCATCACGCTGCGTACCATCTTCGTGGGCACACTGCCGTTTGCCTTGATCATGCTGCTGACGCTGATCCTGCTGGTGATCTTCCCGCAACTCACGCTGGCGCTGGTGTGACATGGCAGCAAACAATCCGCTGAAAGGCTTCCGCATCAGCCGCGACGACCTCCAGTTCGTCGGCAAGGATCTGCAGCGGCCGGAATGCATCTTGGCCGAACGCGATGGCACACTGTGGTCGGCCGATGCGCGCGGCGGCGTCATGCGCATCGCGCCGGATGGCAGCCAGCGCCTGATCGCCCAGCAGGCCGACAGCCATTTCGCCGGCACGACCGATCTGGCCAGGCGCTTCACCGAAGGCACGCTGCCCAACGGCCTGGCCTTCGCCCGCAACGGGGATATCCTGATTTCCAATTTCGGTACAGACCGGTTGGAAGTGATGACCCGCGACGGCGGCAGCCGCGTGCTGTATGACAGCATCGACGGCAAGCCGATCGGCAAGGTCAATTTCGTGCTGCGCGACAGCAAAGACCGCATCTGGCTCACCGTCTCGACGCGCATCAAAAACTGGATGGAGGCGATCCGCCCCGGCCTGGACGACGGCTTCATCGCCCTGGCCGACGAGCGCGGCCTGCGCATCGTGGCGGATGGCCTGCATTTCACCAACGAAGTACGGCTGGATGCCCGGGAAGAATATCTCTACGCCGTGGAAACCTGCGGCCGGCGCATTACCCGCTTTCGCGTCGGCGCCGATGGCAGCCTGAGCGGCCGCGAGATTTTCGGCCCCCGCGATTTCGGTCCGGCTGGTTTTCCCGATGGCTGCGCCTTTGATTCTTACGGCAATCTCTGGGTCACGCTGGTGATGGCGGAAAAGCTGATCGCACTGACTCCGGATGGTGAGATGCTGACGCTGTATGATGACGGCAAACCCGACAAGATTGCCGCGCTCGAAGCCGGCTATCAGGCCGGCAGGCCGACGCCCGAACAGATGATGGAAACCCGCAGCAGCGTCACGCCCTGGATCGCCAGCGTCACCTTCGGCGGCGCCGATCTGCGCAACGCCTATATCGGCACGCTGTTCGGCACGAATATCCCCTGGTTCCGCAGCCCGGTCCCCGGCCTGCCCATGGTTCATTGGAGCGAGCGATGAAAGCACCCCGCCGTATCGTCACCGGGCATAACGCCTCTGGTCAGTCCGTTGTCGCCATCGACACGGTGATGCAGCCGACCATCGAGAAGCCGGAACTTGGCGTTGCCTTCTATGAGGTGTGGAACACCGCCGGCAGTCCGACGACCGTCGATAACGGCAGGGATCCGACCGACCGGCCGCTGCAGATCGAGCCGCCCAAACAGGGCAGCATCATCCGCTTCGTCGATTTCGGGCCGAAGCAGGCAGTCGCCGCCGGCGCGCCGCCGATGAGCAGGGAAATGGCGCAGGCCGCTTTCGCACTGGTCGGCTCGGCCCATGCCTCGACCTGGAAACCCGGCTCGCCGCATCCGATGATGCACCGCACGGAATCGATCGATTACGGCATCGTCGTGCATGGCGAAATCGTGCTGGTGCTGGACGATGGCTCGCGCACCCACCTGAAAGCCGGCGACGTCGTGGTTCAGCGGGGTACAGACCATGCCTGGGAGAATCCGTCCGAGACCAGTCCCGCCCGCATGGCTTTCATCCTGCTGGATGGTGCATTTTCGCCTGAGATCGCTAAGCTGATCGCAAAAGCCTAGCTGTTTTCGGAGGAACGACATGACCGCATCGGACGACGCCGCTCCCGCTTTACTGTGGACGCCGACGCCGGAGCGGATCACCCGCAGCCAGCTCAGACGCTACATGGACTGGCTGGCGAAAGAGCGCGGCTACACCTTCCCCGATTACGATGCGCTGTACCGCTGGTCGGTCACCGAGGTTGAGGATTTCTGGGCCTCGCTCTGGGATTATTTCGAGATCCGGGCATACAAGCCCTACACGAAGATTCTCGGTAAGCGCAGCATGCCGGGCGCCGAATGGTTCACCGGCGCCGAACTGAATTTCGCCGACCAGGTTTTCCGCCACGCCACCGATAAAAAGCCGGCGATCCTCTATGCCGCCGAGCAGGCGCCGCTGCAGGAAATGTCCTGGCAGGCTTTACGCGGCCAGGTCGGCGCCATGGCAGCGCACCTGCGTCAGCTCGGCATCAGGCGCGGCGACCGCGTGGTGGCTTATGCGCCCAATACGCCGGAAACCATCGTCGCCTTCCTCGCCGTGATCAGCATCGGTGCGGTCTGGTCGGTCTGCGCCCCCGATATGGGTCTGACTGCGGTGCTCGACCGCTTCCGCCAGATCGAGCCGGTCGCGCTGTTCGCCGTGCCCTCCAGCCATTACAACGGCAAGCATATCGACAAGGGCGATGTGCTGGCCCAGCTGGTGGCCGAACTGCCCACCCTGAAGAATCTGATCCTGATGCCGGGCCGCACCGAGCATGCGATGCCGGGCCGCGTGCAGATTGCACCCTGGGCCGAGGTGATTGCGCAGCCTGCCGAACTGACCGTCGAACCGGTGCCCTTCGACCATCCGCTCTGGGTGGTCTACTCCTCCGGCACCACCGGCCTGCCCAAGCCGATCGTCCACGGCCATGGCGGTATCGTCATGGTGATCATGGCGATGATGGCGCTGCACAACGACCTCGGGCCCGACGATATCTTTCACTGGTATTCCAGCACCGGCTGGATCATGTGGAATGCGCAGGTTTCAGGGCTGCTCGTCGGCTCTACCATCGCGATCTACGACGGCAGCCCGAGCTGGCCGGACTGGAACCGGCTCTGGCAGTTCGTCGGCGAGGTGAAAGCCACCTTTTTCGGCGCGGGTGCTGCGTTCTACGCCAATTGCCAGAAGGCCGGCGTCGAGCCGCGCAAGGTGGCCGATCTCTCGGCTTTGCGCACCATAGGCTCAACCGGCTCGCCGCTCTCGGAGGACTCTTACGCCTGGATCTACGACAAGCTGGACAAATCCGTCTGGCTCACCTCGATTTCAGGCGGTACTGACTTTGCCGGCGCCTTTGTCGCCGGCTGCGTGATGCAACCGGTCTATGCCGGCGAGATGCAGGTGCGCTGCCTCGGCGCCGACATCCAGGCCTTCGACGACAACGGCAAGGCGCTGGACAACGAGGTCGGCGAACTGGTCTGCGTCGCGCCGATCCCGTCGATGCCGCTGTTCCTGTGGAACGACGAAAGTGGCAAGCGTTATCACGACAGCTATTTCGACATGTATCCCGGCATCTGGCGCCATGGCGACTGGATCCGGATCACGCCGCGCGGCGGCGCGATCATCTACGGTCGCTCGGATGCCACCATCAACCGCTACGGCCTGCGGCTCGGCACCAGCGAAATCTATCGCGCGGTCGAGGAACTGCCCGAGGTGCTCGACAGCCTGGTGGTCGATCTCGAATATCTCGGTCGCGACAGCTACATGCCGCTCTTTGTCGTGCTGCGCCCCGGCGTGACGCTCGATGCCGCGCTGAAGGAGCGCATCAACCAGGCGATCCGCAAGGCGGTGTCGGCGCGCTTTGTGCCGAACGATATTTTCCAGGTCGCTGAAGTGCCGCGCACATTGTCGGGCAAGAAACTGGAAGTGCCGGTGAAGAAAATCCTGCTCGGTCAAGCGGCCGAGAAAGTCTCCAATCCCGGCACCATGGCCAATCCCGGCAGCCTCGCCTGGTTCGTCGATTTCGCCCGGCAGCGCGCGGCTTAAACCGTCTTCAGCTGAGCGCGGCGCGCCAGCAGGATGCCGAGCAGCACGACGGCGCCGCCGGCGATCTGCAGCGTCTGCAATCCTTCGCCAAGCCAGAGCCAGCCGAAGAAGGCCGCCGCCACCGGTTGCACCAGTACGACCAGCGAGGAGAATGATGCCGGCAGATGGCCCAGCGCATAGGCGATCAGGCTCTGCCCCAGTGCATGGCTGATCCAGGCGAGACCGAACAGAACCGCCCAGCCGTTCAGCGTGGCCGGCAGGAATGTCTCGCCCATCAGCCAGGCCACTGGAAGCAACACCACGCCACTGACCAGGCTGGACCACAGCATGATCTCCTGGCTGCCATGGCTGCCGCGCAATTTGGCCACCGCGATCATATAGGCGCCATAGAAGCAGGCGGTGGTCAGCGCCAGCAGGTCGCCGAAAACGTAGTCGCCGCCGAGCCGGAAGCTGGAACCGACCAGCATCATTGCGCCGCAGATCGACACCAGCAGCGCCACCAGAAAGGCCGGTGAGATTTTCTCACGCAACACCAGCCAGGCACCCAGCGTGACGATCACCGGCGCGAAATTTGACAGCAGCGTCGAATTCGCCACCGAGGTGTACTGGATGGCCAGATGCCAGAAGAACAGGTCACCCGCGAACAGCAGGCCGGGCAGCAGCAGCACGCCGAGAGAGGGCATGCGGCCGAAAGACCTGCCAGGCGGCGACGCGGCGTTTTGCACCGGCTGCAGATGCCAGACCAGCCACAGCGGCGGTACCGCCAGTATCGTACGGTAGAAACCGGTTGCAGTCGGACCGACCTCCGAGAGCCGCACGAAGATCGGTGAAAATGCGATGGCGAGGGCGCCCAGAATCAGGGCGGCCAGGGCCCAGCGCTGGGCCATATGCGGAGATGAGGCTGAGGCGGAGGGCATGACTGGATTCTGCGTGACTGGGATTTTGCTTTTTTCGTGGGCAATCGGGCCCCAGGGCCTGACCCGGGCTTAGACCCTGGGCCGTGGAAATACAATGGTTGTACAGGGATGCGCTGTCTTGTGCGCTGCGGCAGGGGAAAAGAGGGTTGATATTTGGCGACCAGACTCCTTATCGTCTCCCTCCGCACAAGGAGTGGGCCGCCCGGGACAACGCCAGGGCGGACATCGAGGAGGAAACGAGAATGAAACGCCTGATGATCGGCGCGGCTCTGGCCGGCCTGGTATTCGCAGCGGTTGGTGCATCGGATAATGCCCTGGCGCAGAGCAAGAATCTGTCCATCGTGACCGGTGGCACCGGCGGTGTGTATTACCCGCTGGGTGGCGGTCTCGCCAACCTGCTGACCAAGCATGTGCCGGGCTGGCAGGCCACTGCCGAAGTGACCGGCGGTTCGGTTGACAACCTGAAGCTCGTCGGCGCCAAGCGTGCCGATATCGGCTTCAGCATGGCCGATGCCTCGCTGGATGCCTCACGCGGTGAGGACAAGTTCAAGGGCAATCAGATCAATCACCGCACCATCGCCGTGCTGTATCCCAACATCATGCACGTGGTGACCACCGAGGCCAGCGGCATCACCAACATGGCCAGCCTGAAGGGCAAGCGCGTGTCGACCGGCTCGCCGGGTTCGGCTACCGAAGTGATGGCCTTCCGCGTGCTGGAAGCTGCCGGTATCGACAAGGACAAGGACATCAAGCGCGAACGTCTCGGCGCCGCTGAATCGACGAATGCGGTCAAGGACAACAAGATCGACGCCTATTTCTGGGTCGGCGGTCTGCCCACCTCCGCGGTCACCGATCTCGGTGCCACGCCGGGCGTGAAGCTGAAGCTGGTCGACCATTCCGAAGTGGTCGAGAAGATGAACGCGAAATATGGCCCGCTCTATGCCAAGAGCGCCATCCCGGCCAATCTGTATCCGGGCCAGGCCGCGCCGAATGCGGTGTCCAGCGTGTGGAACATCCTGTTCGTCGCCGACACGATGGATGAAGCGACCGCCTACAACATCACCAAGACCATCTTCGAGAAGCGCGATGAATGGGCCCAGGTGCATGCCGAGGCGAAGAACGTGAAGCTGGAAAACCAGCTGCGCGGCAACACGCCGGTGCCGTTCCATCCGGGTGCAATCAAGTACCTGGCCGAAAAGGGCATCAAGATCGACGCGAAGTGATCCACCGTCGGTTTATATAGATTTTACCTGACGACGAGCCCCGCTCCGGCATTGGCCGGGGCGGGGCTCACTGTTAAAAGAACACTCCGTAACAGGAGCCCATCACGGGGACACTGCGTGACAGGCAGTGCGAGGGGAGTAACGACATGACGCAGGAAACCACCAAGAGCGCCACCGAGGCGATGATCGAGCCGGGCGCGCTCGACAAGGAAACCCAGCGCAAGGTCGAAGAGTATATCGAGCAGGAAGAAGGCGCGGCCAATCGCCTGTCAGGCTGGTCCGGCCATCTGATCACCGCCCTTGCCGTGATCATGACCCTGTTCCACCTCTATGCCGCCTACGACATCGTGCCGACTCAGACCCTGCGACCGGTTCATGTCGGCTTCGTGATGCTGCTGATCTTCCTGCTCTACCCGGTGGCGCTGCGCTTCCGCGACCGCATCCGCTGGTGGGATGTTCTCACTGCCCTGATCGGCATCGGCACGATGGTCTATCTGGTGATGGGCGGCGATGACCTGACCGACCGCGCCAGCCTGCCGAACCAGACCGATGTGCTGATCGGCGCCGTTTTTGTCGTGCTGATCCTGGAAGCCACGCGGCGCACCACCGGCCCGATCATGCCGGTGGTGGGCATCTTCTTCATCGCCTATGCGATGCTCGGCCCCTATCTGCCGGCGCCCTGGACCCATCGCGGCTACGATGCCGAACGCCTGATGGGCCATCTTTACATGACGCTGGAAGGTATCTTCGGTTCGGCTGTCGATGTCTCCTCCAGCCTGATCATCCTGTTCACCATCTTCGGCGCCATCCTGCAATTCTCCGGTGCTGGCAAGTTCTTCATCGACTTCTCCTTCTCGGCCATGGGCGGCAAGAGCACCAGTTCTGGACGCGCCATCGTGCTGTCCTCCTTCCTGCTCGGCGGCCCGTCCGGTTCGGGCGTCGCCACCACGGTGACCATCGGTTCGGTCGCCTGGCCGATGCTCAAAAAATCGGGCTACGTCGCCTCCGCCGCCGGCGGCCTGCTGGCAGCCGGCGGTCTCGGCGCGATCATCTCGCCGCCGGTGCTGGGCGCTGCGGCCTTCCTGATCGCCGAGTTCCTCAAGATCTCGTATCTCGACGTCATCCGCATGGCGGCGATCCCCACCGTGCTCTACTACTTCTGCCTTCTGGCGATGGTCGAATTCGACGCCGGCAAGTACAACATCGCCAATATCGATCTCGGCAAGCGCGACAGCCTGTGGGGTCTGACCAAGCGCTACGGCTACCATTTCAGTTCGCTGGTCTCGATCGTCATCCTGATGCTGATGGGCTTCTCGCCGGTGCTGTCGGTCTTCTGGGCCACCATTGCGGCCATCGCCGTCAGCTATTTCCGCCGCGAAACCGCGCTGACGCCGAAGAAGCTGATCGATGCACTGGCCGCCGGTTCCATCGGCGTACTGGGCACCGCCGCGACCTGCGCCTCGGCCGGTATTATCGTCGGCGTCGTCACGCTGACCGGCCTCGGCCTCAAATTCAGCGCCATCGCCATCGCCTATGCTGGCGGCAGCCTGGTGCTGACGGCAGTGTATACGGCGCTGATCGTCTGGATCGTCGGCCTCGCGGTACCGGTGACGGCCTCCTACATCATCTGTGCGGTGATCGCCGCGCCAGCGCTGATCCAGCTGGGCGTGCCGGATTATGCCGCACATATGTTCATCTTCTACTATGCGGTGCTGTCGGAAGTGTCGCCGCCGACCGCGCTGTCGCCGTTTGCCGCCGCGGCCATCACCGGCGCCGATCCCTATCGCACCACGCTGCAGTCGTGGAAATACACCATGCCGGCCTTCCTGGTACCCTTCGTCTTCGTGCTCGACCCGAATGGCGTCGGCCTGCTGCTGAACACGCCGAAGGGCGGCGACTGGACGAATATCCTGTGGGTGACCGCCACGACTGCGGTCGGTATCTGGGCCTATGCCGGCACCACGCAGGGCTGGCTGTTTGGCCGGACCGGCGTGGCGGTGCGCATCGGCCTGGGGATCGCCGGCACGTTGCTGCTCTTCCCCTCGCTGCTCGATGCGATCTCGAGCACGCTGGGCAGTGAGCATCTCAACATGATGAAGACGGCCGGGCTCGGGCTCACCATCGCGCTGGCGGTCTTCCAGCGCGGACGCGCGGCCATCGCCAGGCGCGCCGCCTGAGATATCAGGCGGCGGCCGGCACCCGCGCCGCAGCCCGCTGCGCCGCCAGGGCGAGATTGCCGAGCAGCGGCAGCGCGTAAGCAACCGTGATGACACACCAGTAAAGTGCCTCGCGGTTGCTCAGCGTTTCGATGCGAAGCACCAGCACGGGCAGACAGAGCAGCACGAAAGCCAGCCCGGCCTCCCAGCCGAACCGGCCGCGTGCCACGCCACCCGGCTGCGGCTCGGCAAAGGTGCTGGCCAGGGCGATCCGTGCGAGGCCGACAGTCCCGTCGCGGCCGAACAGACTGGCGATCAGCCGCAGCAGCAGCAGTCCGGCCACCGGCAGCAGAAAATAGTCGATCGGGAAATCGCGATAACGCCCCGCCGCCACCAGCATCACCGCGTGATAGCCGACCCAGAGCGCGAGCATACCGTAGACCGCCTCCCCCAGCCGCGGATTGCGCAGCGACAGCGCACCGGCGACCGGTCGCAGCAGCACAAAGGCACTGCCCAGCGACTGCGACACCCGCGTATCCACGGCCTGGCCGCCCAGCAGCACGAGCAGGCGGCGGAATAGCAACAGCGCAAAGATGCCGAGCAGCAGGATGGCGATACCGAACTCCATCTGGTGCGCCAGCGAGAAATTATACTCCAGGCCGCGCTCGATGGCGGCGGACAGCAGCGCCGCCTGCACCTGCGCGAATACCACCGCTGCCGCCATGCCGGCGGTCGGCAGCTTCGCCACGGCCTGCGCATGCAGCACCAGCAGGATGAGCGCCAGCAGCACACCCAGTCCGGCGAATAGCGGCCATTCCGGCAGGTTCGAAACCAGGCCACCGACCTCGAATTTCGGCTGGCGCAATTCGTTCAGCACCCCCCAGGCGCCACCGACAGTGCCTTCCAGCTTGACCTTCCAGGGTTGATCGAAAGCCTCGACTAGGTTGTAGGACAGGCCTTCCTTTTTAGCGAGTTGCATGAAATCGGCGATGAAACCGGCCGCTTCGGTACGCGAGGGAATCGCATCGCGGCGCGAGCGACCTTCCGACGGCCAGCCGACCTCACCGATGGTGATCGGCTTGCCCGGCAGCTTTGCTTTCACCTCTCGATAGACTTCCAGGATATGCGGCATCGAATGCGACGCTGCAATCGGCAGGTCTTCCCAGTAGGGCAGGAAATGGACAGTAACGAAGTCGACTTCGTTCAGCAGTTGCGGGAAGCGCAGCCAGAATTCCCAGACATCGGCATAAGTGACCGGCTGTTTCACGGCGGCCTTCACCTTGCGGATATAGCCGATCACTTCGTCGACCGGCAGATCCTTGCGCAGCAGCACCTCGTTGCCGACCACCAGAGACTTGATCGCATCGGGATATCTGTTGGCCAGTTCGATGGCGGCGGCGACTTCCTTCTCGTTGATGTCGCGCTCCGGCCCGAGCCACACACCCTGCATCACATTGATGCCGAGCTTCTGTGCCACCGGCGGCACGACTTCGAGGCCTTCGCGCGCGGTATAGGTGCGGATACCGCGCGTGATTCCTTTCAGACTGTGCAGATCCTCGGTCACCTGTTCGGCAGTCGGATAGGTCTTGGTCAGCGGACTCTGACCGCGCCGGAACGGCGCAAAGGACATACTCTCGACCACGTGCTCCTGAGCCGCATACGGCGCATGGCCGACCTGGACCGGACGATTCGGCCACCACCAGGCGACGACATTGGCAAGAGCAGCAAGCAGAACCAGCAGCAGCAGCCACACGAAGCGCGTGGCCGGCCGGGATGTCGGCGCAGTCATGATACGGAACCTGTTCCTGAGTTACTGCGCCGGGCTGCCCTGCGAGGCAGCGTCGTTCGGCGTAGGGGTCGCGACGGGTATGGCGGCGGTCTTGCTCGGTGCCTTCGGCGTCGTGCTGATGAAGGCGAGAACCAGCGAAGCCCAGTAAGGCACCGACTGCGCCCACATCACGATGGCCCAGAGCCGCGCTTCGGGATCCTCGCCGCCCTGGAAATTCCACATGCCGATGCCGGCCAGCAGCAGCAGCACGGCAATCAGGGTTTCTTCCTGTGCCATGATGAAGGCCTGCACCACGGCGGCCTGGTCTTCATGCTTGGGCGTGCGGATGAAGGGCAGCTTCGACGTGAACAGGCCGAACAGCATCGCCTTGGCGATCGTGTAGGTCAGCGCCAGACCGGCAAGGCCGGCGCCCAGGCGCTGCCGCAACGAACATGGTACGCGGATTTTATAGAGCCAGAGGAACTGCGCCAGCTTGGCACCGAATACTGCCACCACCGGCAGCAGGAACAACGCCAGCGGCAGTTCGAAATACTTCGGCAGGATCAGCACGCCGACCGTCCAGGCCAGCGAGGCGATGGCAAAGATCAGACCGAGCGCATCGGCGAACCAGGGCAGCCAGCCGGTGACGAAATG
>JAEYSS010000286.1 GCA_023434425.1 Pseudomonadota bacterium
CGCAGTTCGAAATGCGTAAACACATGCACGGCATCGCCGTTCAGCATCAGCCAGTCAGTTCGCACGGGCGCATGGTTCAGTGCTTCGCCGCTGGCCCAGGGCGTGTCGCGCCAGGGGGCGCTCGGCACTTCCAGCATGCCGCCGAGCAATCCTTGCGGCGGCCGGCGGCGCAGCAGCACGGCGCCGTCCTCAGACCGCTGCAGCAGGAAGGCGATGGTGTGGCGCACCGGCCGCACCGCTTTGGCCGCCTTACGCGGCAATGTGTCCGCGATGCCGCGTTTGAAACCTTCGCACCGCGCCTGCAACGGGCACAGCAGGCAGTCCGGGCTTTTCGGTGTGCAGATGGTGGCGCCGAGATCCATCATTCCCTGCGCGAAATCGCCGGGACGTTTTTGCGGCGTGACCGTTGCTGCCAGTTCGCGCAGCTCAGGCCGCGCCTGCGGCAGCGGCGTCTCCACCGCAAACACGCGCGCCAGCACGCGTTCGATATTGCCGTCCAGCACCGCGGCCGGCTCATCGAAGGCGATGGCGGCAATCGCTGCTGCCGTGTAGGGCCCGATACCCGGCAGCGCAAGAAGCCCGGCTGCGCTGGGAGGAAATGCGCCGCCATGCTGTTCGCTCACGGCTTGCGCGCATTTGTGCAGGTTGCGGGCGCGCGCGTAATAGCCGAGCCCGGCCCAGGCTTCCATCACCTGCTCGACCGGCGCGCCGGCCAGGTCATGCACGCTGGGCCAGAGCTTCAGGAATTTCTCGAAATAGGGTTTCACCGCCGGCACGGTGGTCTGCTGCAGCATCACCTCGCTGAGCCAGACGCGATACGGCTCGGGCGGCGGCGTGCCGGGCGGGCTGCGCCACGGCAAGATACGGTGGTGCCGGTCGTACCAATCCAGCACCAATGCGGCAGTCTCCGGTGGATTGGCGCGGGCTTTGGGCATGGTTGCGAGTGTAACATTCGCCTTCTGCACCTGCCATGCGGATGAGCTTGCATCCGGGCTGCCGTCTGCGCCATGTTGAGCCAGCCTGATTGGGAGAAACTCATGCGGCGCATCTTTCTGGCAGCGGTCCTGATCGGTCTGGCTGTATTTCCGTCCTACGCACAGGACAAATCCGAGATCGTGGTCGGCACCATCACCGACCTGTCCGGCCCGGCCGCAGTCTACGGTCATGCCGTGGTCAATGCGATGCGCCTGCGTTTCGATGCGGTAAATGCCGCCGGCGGCATCCGCGGCCGCAGGCTGAAGCTCGTCGTCGAAGACCACCAGTTCCTGGTGCCGCGTGCCGTGCAGGCCGCCTCGAAGCTGATCAAACTGGATCGTGCGCAGGTCTTTGTCGGCTCGCTTGGCACAGCGCAGGTCCAGGCAGTGGTGCCACAGCTGCGTGCCGCCGATGTCGCCAATCTGTTTCCGATGGCGGCCAGCCGCGACCTGGTGCATGCCGCAGACTCGATCAGCTGGATTTCCGGTTCGTTGTATTACGACCAGATCCGCGCCGGCGTGAAGTGGATGGTGGAGACGAAGGCCAAGCAGGCGGTCTGCGTGATGGCGCAGAGCACCGACTACGGCGAGGAAGTGCAGCAGGCGGTGAAGGACCAGCTGGCGCAACATGGCCAGACCGTGAAAACCGTGGTGACGCATCGCCCGGTCGACACCGATTTTTCCGCACCGGTGCAGCGCCTGCGCAATGCCGGCTGCGACCTCGTCGTGCTGGCGACTCTCTTGCGCGACACCATCCTGCCGATGGCGACGGCACGCACGGCGGGGTGGACCGTCGATTTTCTCGGGCCCTCCACCACGCATGACTATCTGCTGGCGGCCGCGCCGGGCGGCGCCACGCAGGGGCTGTACAGCGTGTCGTCCATCGCCTTGCCCGATCGCGCCACCGCACCGGCCGAGGTGGTGGCCTGGATGGATGCCTACAAGACCCGGTTCAATGCTGAGCCCAATGCCGGTGCGATCTACGGTGCCACTATCGCCGATCTCGCCGTGCTGGCGCTCGACCGTGCCGAGGGCCAGACCGGCATGGCGCGCCTGACCCGCGCGGTCGCCAGCATCCGCGGCTGGCGCGACCTGTTCGGCGGTACGCTGCAGGCCTTCGACGATGGCGGCCGCCAGGGCACCCGGCAGGCCTATATCTACCAGCTGCGCGGCAGCCGCTATGAACGGCTGACCAGCGAGGCTGTGGGCTATTAGCCGCGTCTGCTTTAAACTGTCGGCATGAATTACCTGATCGTTTTCCTCGGCGCCGGCATCGGCGGGGCCCTGCGCCATGGCGTGAATGTCGCAGCCCTGCGCCTGGTCGGCGCCGGCTTTCCCTGGGGCACCCTGGCGGTCAACATCGCCGGTTCCTTCGTCATGGGGCTGGTGGCCGAGTATTTCGCGCTGAAAAGCGGCCTGCCGCAGCACTGGCGCCTGTTTCTCACCACCGGCATCCTCGGCGGCTTCACCACCTTTTCCGCCTTCTCGCTGGAAACGGCCCTGCTGTATGAACGCGGCGAGCTGCTCGCCGCCGGCCTCTACATGCTGGGCTCGGCCGTGCTGGCAGTATTGGGGCTGTTTGCCGGACTTTACGTGATCCGCAGCATCGTGGTCCCGTGACCGGCCCGAAAAAGCCGCCGCGCGATCCGGCGCAACGCACCCCCTCGCAAAGAACGGGTGCGCCGAAGGCGCTCGGCGTCTCGCTCGGCCGGCTGACGCGGCCGATCATGAAACAGCGCGGCGTGGCGCTGGCCGAGATCATCAATCGCTGGAGCGAGATCGCCGGACCGCTGCTGGTGAAGGAAACCCAGCCCGAGAAAATGGTCTATGCCTCTGGCGCAGGTCATGCAGCAACACTGGAAATCGCGGTCAGTCCGGCCTTCGCGCTCGAACTGCAGCATCTGTCGCCGCTGATCATCGAAAAGATCAACGGCTATTTCGGTTTCCGCGCGGTCGAGAAACTGCGCCTGAAACAGACTCCGATCCACCATCCCGAGTCGGCGGCGCCAGCGGGGCGGAGCAGTCGGCCGCTGAGCCCCGAGGAGCAGGCGAAACTGCAGGATTTGCTCGCCGGAGTCGAAGATCGCGACCTCCGCCAAGTGCTTGAAAGCCTTGGAAGATCACTTTTCGGTGCGAGTCGCTGAGCCGCCTTGAGTCGGCCAGATTCTTGTGGATAACGGCAGAGTCCGGTTGCAGGCCGGACGTGCAACCATACAATGCCCCCAACATGTAGGGGGTCGGAGTATCTCCATGAAATATATACAGCGTTTCGTCCTGACCCTGGCGTTCGTCCTCGGTGGTTTCTTTGCAGTCGATGCGCAGGCCCAGCCTGCCGTTGCAGACCCGCGTCTGCAGGACATGGTGCTCGGCAAGGCCGAGGCCCCGGTCACCATCGTCGAATATGCCTCGCTGACCTGTCCGCATTGCGCGTCCTTCCATGCCGACGTGCTGCCGACGCTCAAGACCGAATACATCGACACCGGCAAGGTGAAACTGATCTTCCGCGACTTCCCGCTCGACCAGCTGGCTTTCGCCGGCGCCGTGCTGGCGCGCTGCGGCGGGCCGGAGAAGTATTACACCTTCCTCAATGTGCTGTTCGCGCAGCAGCGCCAGTGGGCCGGCGCGTCCGATCCCAAGGCCGCGCTGGTGCAGATCGGCCGGCTCGGCGGCGTGTCGTCCGAACAGTTCGAGAAGTGCCTGCAGGACAAGGCGCTCGGCGACTACATCCTGAATTCGCGCCTGGAAGGCAATCAGAAGCACGGCGTCAGCTCGACGCCGACCCTGATCATCAACGGCAAGGCCGAATCCGGCGTGCCGTCGCTGGCCGATTTGCGCAAGAAACTCGACGCGCTGGCGAAGTAATCGCCAAGCGCTGCGTTATTTGAAAGGGAGTCCCCGTGCAGTTCACCAAGTTGCGCTTGTCCGGTTTCAAGTCCTTCGTCGAGCCGACGGATTTCATCATCCATCCCGGCCTGACCGGGATTGTCGGTCCGAATGGCTGCGGCAAGTCCAACCTGGTGGAAGCCCTGCGCTGGGTGATGGGCGAAAACTCGGCCAAGCGCATGCGCGGCACCGGCATGGACGACATGATCTTTGCCGGCACTGCCACGCGCCCTGCCCGCAACATCGCCGAAGTCACGCTCACGCTGGACAACAAGACCCGCACGGCGCCGGCCGCCTTCAACGAGATGGAGGAGGTGGCGATCACCCGCAAGATCGAGCGCGAAAAGGGCTCGGACTATTCGATCAACGGCAACGACGTGCGCATGCGCGACGTGCAGCTGCTGTTCGCTGATCTGGCGTCGGGCGCCAATTCGCCGGCCATGGTCAGCCAGGGCCGCGTCGGCGCCATCATCAATGCCAAGCCGACCGACCGCCGCATGCTGCTGGAAGAGGCGGCCGGCATTTCCGGTCTGCATTCGCGCCGGCATGAGGCCGAGCTGCGCCTGAAGGCGGCGGAATCCAATCTGGAGCGCGTGGTCGACGTGATCGGCCAGCTCGACAACCAGTTGCAGTCCCTGAAGCGCCAGGCGCGCCAGGCCAGCCGCTACCGCAATATCGCCGGCCAGATCCGCAAGACCGAAGCGATCCTGTTCCACCTCAAGCATGATGCGCTGAAACATGCGCTGGCCGAAGCCGAGCAGGCGCTGCATGCCGCCGAGCGCGAGGTGGCCGATCGCACGTTGCAGGTGTCGGAAGCGCATGAGGCCGAGCGTATCGCCGCCGAGGCGCTGCCGCCGCTGCGCCAGCATGAGGCCGAGGCTGGCGCCCGCCTGCATCGCCTGACGGTCGCCCGCGAAGGCCTGGAGGCCGAATCCGCCCGCGCGCAGGAAGCCGCCGAAGCCGTGCGCGCCCGCCTGGCGCAGATCGGCGCCGATGCCGAACGCGAAAGCGCGCTGTCGCAGGATGCCGAAGAGACTGTGGCGCGCCTCGCCACCGAAACCGAACAGCTGGAGGCGCTCCGCGCCGGCGAGGCCGAAGCGCAGACTGCGGCTGAAGCTTCTGTTGCCGAGGCGCAGGGCAAGGTGGATGCCGGCCAGGGCGAGCTCGATGCACTGACCGGCCGCGCGGCCGAGGAACAGGCCCAGCGCGCCCGTCTGCGTCAGGCCATAGAAGAGGCCGGCCGGCGGCTTGAGCGTTTGAATGCGCGCCTGACTGAGCTGAACGCCGAAGAAGCCCGCCTCAACGAGCAGACCGAGGCGCTGGTCGAAGCCGAGACCATCACGGCCGAAGTCGAGGCCAGGCAGGCCGCCGTCGAGATGGCGCGCAATGCACTTGACGGCGTCGAGGCCGAGCATGCGCAGAAGATCGATGAGGCCCGTCAGGCTTACGAGGCGGTGGAAGCCGAGCAGGCCCGCCTGATCGACGCGGCCCGTGCGGCGCTGGAAGCCGTTGAGGCCGAACATGCGCAGAAGATCGAAGCCGCGCGCCAGGCGATGGCCGGCCTCGATGCCGAACACGAGCAGAAGATCGAAGCCGCCCGCGCCGGTCTCGCCGCCGTCGAAGGCGAGCATGCCCAGAAGATCGAAGCGGCCCGCAGCGGGTTGAACGCCGTCGAGGCCGAGCATGCCCAGAAGATCGAGCAGGCCCGCGCCGGGCTGAATGCGGTCGAGGCGGAACAGGCGCAGAAGATCGACGAAGCGCGCGAAGGCGTGAATGCCATCGAGGCCGAACACGCCGAGAAGATCGCCGAGGCCCGTCGCGGCGTGGAGGCGGCCGAAGCTGCCCGCGCCGCGCAGCAGCAGGCCGAACAGGCCAGCCGCGATGCCTGGCAGGGCGTGCAGGGCGAACTCACCCGCCTGAAGGCGGAAGAGACCGGCCTGACCAAGCTGCTCAAGCTGGACGAGAGCAACCTGTTCCCGCCGCTGATCGACCAGGTCACCGTCGAGCCCGGCTTCGAGAAGGCGCTGGGTGCAGCCCTTGCCGACGAACTGAATGCCGCCACCGACCCCAATGCGCCGATGCACTGGGATGCACTGCCGCCGCTGACCGACGCGCCGGCGCTGCCATTCGGCGCCGAGCCGCTGTCGAAATACGTTACCGGCGCCACCGCCCTGCAGCGCCGCCTGAGCCAGATCGGTCTGGTGTCGGATGATGCCGATGGCGCGCGCCTGCGCGCCGATCTCAAGCTTGGCCAGCGCCTGGTGACCAAATCCGGCGCGCTGTGGCGCTGGGACGGTTTCACCGTCAAGGCCGGCGCGCCGACCTCGGCCTCGATCAAGCTGGAACAGCGCAACCGCCTCGCCGACCTGCGCGAGGAACTGCGCGAACTGGAAGGCAAGCTGAACGAGGCCCAGCGCGCCTATGAGGACGCTCGCCAGGCCACCGAGCAGGCGGCGCAGGCCGAACGCGCCGCGCGGCAGGGCGTGGCGGCGGCCGAAGAGCAGCGCAATGTCGCCCGCCAGCAGGCCAATCAGCTGGTGCAGGCCGCCGAACAGGCGCGCAACGAAGTGCGCCAGCAGGCCGCCAGCGTGGTGCAGCAGGCCGAGCAGGCCCGTAACGAAGCACGCCAGCAGGCCGCCAGCGTCGTGCAGGCTGCCGAACAGGCGCGCAACGAAGCCCGCGGGCAGGCGGCCGGCGTGGTGCAGATCGCCGAACGCGCTGCGCTGGAAGCACGTGAGCGCGCCGCCCAGGCCGTGGCAGGTGCCGAACGCGATCGTCAGGGTGCGCGCGACCAGGCCAATCAGGGCATCGCCCAGGCCGAGCGCGAGCGCAACACCGCGCGCGAACATGCCAATCAGGGGATTGCCGCGGCGGAACGCGAGCGTAATGCGGCGCGCGAACGCGCCAACCAGGATATCGCCCGCGCCGATCGCGAACTGGGCCAGATCCGCGACCGTCAGGCCGAGATGGTGCGCCGGGAAGCCGAGCGCCAGTCAAGGCTGGCCGCACTGGCCGAGCAGAAACAGCAGACCGAAGGCGAGATTGCCGAAACCGCGCAGGCCCGCGAAGCCGAGGAAGCAGCCCTCGCCGCGATGCCGCCGGAAGACGAAGTGCGCCAGCTGATCGGCCTGCTGCGCGAGGAACTGACCGTGCTGCGCCAGGCGCTGGTCGAGCGCCGCGCCGCGCTGGAGCAGTTGCGCCTCGATGCCCAGGCGCGCACTCGCCGCCTGGAGGCCATCGTCATCGAGCGCCGCGCCGCCAATGCGCGCAACGAAAGCGCCTCGCAGCAGTTGGCCCAGCTCGGTGCCCGCCAGGCCGAAGCCACCGCCGAACTGGAAAAGCTGGAGCAGATTCCGCGCGAACTCGAGACCCGCCGCAGCGCGCTGCAGGAACAGATCGACATCGCCGAGATCGCCCGCAAGGAAGCCGCCGACCATCTGGCCAATGCCGAAGGCGCGCAGCAACTCGCCGCCCGCACGGCGCGTGAAATCGAGCAGCTGCTGGGCGCCGGCCGCGAAGCCCGCGTGAAGGCCGAAAGCGACCTGGAACATCAGCGCGTCAGTCTGGACGAGCTGGCGATCCGCGTGCGCGAGGTGCTCGATTGCACGCTGGATGCCGTGCTCAAGGCCGGCGAAGTCGAAGACGACGAGGAATTCCCCGAACTTCACACCGTGGAAAACCGCCTCGAACGCCTCCGCAAGGAGCGCGACAATATGGGGCCGGTCAACCTGCGCGCCGAACTCGAAGCCAACGAGGTGGAAGAGAAGCTCACCGCGCTCTCGACCGAACAGACCGATCTGGTCTCCGCCATCGACAAGCTGCGCCAGGGCATCACCAGTCTGAACAAGGAAGGGCGCGAGCGCCTGCTGGAGGCTTTCCAGAAGGTCGACGGCCATTTCCAGAAGCTGTTCGTCGAGGTCTTCGGCGGTGGCAAGGCGCATCTTCAGCTGGTGGAATCCGACGATCCGCTGCAGGCGGGCCTGGAAATCTACGCCTCGCCGCCGGGCAAGCGCCTGCAGGTGATGTCGCTGCTCTCGGGCGGCGAGCAGGCGCTGACCGCGCTGTCGCTGTTGTTCGCGGTCTTCCTCACCAACCCGGCGCCGATCTGCGTGCTGGACGAAGTGGACGCCCCGCTCGACGACGCCAATGTCGAGCGCCTGTGCAACCTGATGGAAGCGATGGCGCGCCAGACCTCGACGATGGGCGAGGGCACGCGCTTCGTGGTGGTGACCCACCATCCGATCACCATGGCGCGCATGGACCGCCTGTTCGGCGTCACCATGGCCGAACGCGGCGTCTCCACGCTGGTCAGCGTCGACCTCGCCGGCGTCGAAGAGCTCAAGGCGGCGTGAGACGATAAGGCGTGGATGCCCGGGTCAAGCCCGGGCATGACGTTACGAATTTGACAAAACTCTCTCGTCATGGCCGGGCTTGACCCGGCCATCTCATGCAAATTTGAGCGAGATCCTCGGGTCAAGCCCGAGGATGACAGCGGGGTAGTTACAGACTTCCCGCCGGCATGAAGCCGAAGGCGCCGTCCAGCATGGCGCCGCGGAAGTCGGCCTGCTCAAGCCGCGTGCGGCTCAAGTTCGCATTGCGCAGATCCGTGCAGATCAGCTTGGCGCCGGAGAGATCCGCGCCGGCGAGATTGACCTCGCTTAAATCGGCGCCGCTCAGGTCGGCGGCGATCAGCTTCGCACCGGCGAGGTTCAGGCCATGCAGCACGGCGCGGCTGCCGCGCCGACCGTCACTGTGAATCCATTCGGCATGCTGGGCGATGGCTTCCGCCAGATGCTCCGCCGTCATCGGCCGCTCCACCTTGCCGCCGGCCGCCTCGATCATTTCCGCCATGCCGGCGCCCAGATCGGTCTTGGCGAAATTCGCACCGCGCAGATCGGCGCCGCGGAAGCTGACATTGTCCAGTCGTGCAAAGGCAAAAGACGTATCTTGAAGATTGGCCTTGTCGAAGGCCGCCTCGACCAGCGTGGCGCCCGAGAAACTCGCGCCAGTGATCTTGGCCGAATGTAGCCGGGTGGCCTGGCTGGCGTAATCGATCGACACTTGATAGGGCCCGAGCTGGGCATCGTTGAAGCGGGTATTGGTCAGCACGGCGCGGCTCAGGTCGGCGCCGCGCAGATCGGCCCGGATGAAATTCGCCGAGGTCAGATCGGCCGCGCTCAGGTCGCAGGCCATCATCTCGGCTTCGGCGAAGCTGCTTTCGCGCAGATCGGCGCAGGACAGCTTGCACAGCGGCAGCGAGGCGCGCGTCAGGTTCTTGCCCATCAGCTTGATGGCGCCGAAGTCGATGCGCTCGCATTGCAGGCGGCGGCCGATCTGCACCTGCTTGCCCAGCGAGGAAATGAAACGGGAATGCGACTCCAGCAGCTCGCTGAAGCTGGGCGGGCAGGGCGCGTAGGCGGCCAGGGAGTTCATTCTTGGGCTGTCATTCGAAGGGCTTCGGATCGCCCGTCAGTATGACGCAGCCGCCGGCCGGCTGGAACGGAAATATTCCGGTCGTAATGCAACGACAGGCTGCGAATCGCCCGGCGCCGGGTTTTGCTGCAATCCGGCCCTAGAGCAGGCCGGCAATCACGCGATCCGGCGGGGCATGGCCGTCGGCGAAGGTCTTGATATTGATCAGCACCTTCTCGCCCATGTCGATGCGGCCTTCCAGGGTGGCCGAGCCCATATGCGGCAGCAGGATCACGTTGCTGAGTTCCAGCAGCTTCGGATTCACCGCCGGCTCATGTTCGAACACGTCGAGGCCGGCGCCGGCGATCTCGCCCTTGCGCAGTTTCCGCACCAGCGCGTTCTCGTCGATGATCTCGCCGCGCGCGGTGTTCACCACATAGGCATGCGGCGGCAGCAGGTCGAGCCGGCGCGCCGACAGCAGGTGGAAGGTGGCCGGCGTATGCGGGCAGTTCACCGAGATGATGTCCATGCGGGCCAGCATCTGGTCGAGGCTTTCCCAGTAGGTCGCCTCCAGCTCCTGCTCGATACTCTCATGCACGCGCTTACGGTTGTGATAGTGGATCGACAGGCCGAACGCCTTGGCGCGGCGGGCGACGGCCTGGCCGATGCGGCCCATGCCGATGATGCCGAGCCGCTTGCCCCAGATGCGCTGGCCCAGCATCCAGGTCGGCGACCAGCCTTCGAACTTGCCCTCGCGCAACGCCAGCGCGCCCTGCACCAGGCGGCGCGGCACGGCCAGGATCAGCGCCATGGTCATGTCGGCGGTATCTTCGGTCAGCACGCCCGGCGTGTTGGTGACGGTGATGCCGCGCCCTCGTGCGGCGGCCAGGTCGATATGGTCGACGCCGGTGCCGAAATTGGCGATCAGCCGGAAGTTCGGCCCGGCATGGGCCAGCACGGCACCGTCGATGCGGTCGGTGATGGTCGGCACCAGCACGTCGGCGGTCTTCACCGCGTCGATCAGCTCGGCCTGGCTCATCGGCTTGTCGGCGATGTTCAGCCGGGTATCGAACAGCTCCATCATCCGGGTTTCGATCGGATCCGGCAGCTTGCGGGTCACGATCACCAGGGGGCGCTTTTTCGACGTGGGCATGAGGCGTTTCCGCTTCCCGGCAGGAGTGTTTCGGACTGAGTTTCTCGCGCTTCTCTAGCAGATCGACCCGGCCGAGACAAACCCTCGACCGGGCCGAAAGCCTTCGCCTAAAGCATGACCTTGCGGCAGGTGTCGACTCCGTCCGTTCGTATGCAAACGGAAGGATTCCAGTGGTTTAATGCCTTACCGGACGTAAAGCGGCATATACTGGCGAATGTTGCGCTCCAGCTCGCGATTGACGTCCATCATGGTCTCGCGCACCAGCTCGTGGATCAGGCGGTCGCGGTCGTTCAGCGTCGCCTTCTCGCTCATCGAATTGGAACGCCGCGCCGAGGCCTGGGCCTCGCCGACGCGGAAGCCGCGGGCATCGCGCACCTCGACCGCCATTTCCACCTCGGTGTCGAAGCGGGCGACCTGGTCCTCGGTGAAGCTGCCGCGCAGGCCCGGCGTCTTCTTCAGGTCGATTTCGGTCACGCTCGCCTTGCGGACGATGACGGTGACGCGGTTCTGCTGGCTGTTGTCGACCGCGACCCGGTCGCGCGTCCAGCGCATCGCCACGCTGGCCGGCGGCTGCGGGATCGCCAGCTCGATATGCGGCGGCTGCGCGGTGGGCTGGTATTCCATGATGGTTTCCACCGAACTGGCGGCGAAGGTCAGCTTGGGCTGATTGGCGAAGGTGATCTCGGGCAGGATCGACTTTTCCATCGGGCCGCCGCAGGCGGCGGCGGCGAGGGCGAGGCCGGCCACGACGAACAGCCGCGGCAGGGCGAACAGGGTGGCGAGGCGGGTAGACATGGGTCGTTTCTCCTTGTTTTCCGCCCCCAAATAGGCGGCGAAAGTGGGCAATTTCAAGGCCCGGCCATGACAAGCGCGGGATCGTTTGCCCAGTGGCGGGACGATCATGCGGGATGTCGGCAGGCGGCGGGTTGGCCGGCCTTATGCGAAGAAACGCCTGAAAACCGGTTTTGTCGCCCGGTCCTGTGTCAGTTTGGCGCCGCGCCGGCCTGAACGCTGTCGGCCGGGAAACTGTAGGCGTCGCTGCAGAACTGGCAGGTGACGGTGATCAGCCCGTCCGGGGTGGCCATGTCGGCGATCTCGTCCGGGCTGAAGCTGGCGAGAATCCCCCGCACCTTGTCCGGCGAGCAGGTGCAGCGATCCTGCAGGGCGCCTGTCTCGTAGACCCGCACGCCGTCCTCGTGGAACAGGCGGAACAGCAGCTCGTTCTGGCCCAGCGCCGGGTCGGTCAGTTCTTCCGATTTGGTGGTGCCCAGCAGGGCCGTAACTTTTTCCCAGGCAAAGGTGCGGTCCTCCGCCGACAGGCCGCCCATCTGCAGCGGCAGCTGCTGCAGCAGGATGCCGCCGGCCCGCCAGTGTTTCCTGCCATCCGCGGTTTTGCGATGGGCGGCGGCCAGCACGATGCGGGCATTCAGCTGCTCGGACTGGGCGAAATAGGCATGTGCGGCTTCGGCGAGCGTCGCCCCCGACAGATCGACGATGCCCTGGTAGCGTTCCATATCCGGCCCCTGCGGGTCGATGGTGAAGGCGAGATAGCCCTTGCCGAGCAGCAGCGGCACCAGCGCGCGCTCCGAACCGGGGCCGAGTTCCAGCCCTTCCAGGCGTTCGGCGTCGTAACTGGCATAGCCGCGCAGGTCGCCCGGCGTGCGGAAATCCGCCACCAGCGTCGAGACAGGGCCGTCGCCCTTGGCCTGCACCGAAAAGATGCCGTCGAACTTGAGCGCGCTGGCCATGGTGGCGACCAGCACGGTGGCCTCGGCCAGCAGATGCGCGACCGGCTCGGGATAATCGTGGCGCGCCAGCATGCGGTCGAGCGCGGGGCCCAGCCGCACCAGGCGGCCGCGCGTATCGCACTGCTCGATCTGGAACGGCAGCGACAGGTCGTCGTGAAGGGATGCGGTACTCACGGGCCCAATATAATGCGGTTGAAAGTCGGGGCCTATGCCCCGAAACACCAGGCCAGGATTGCCTTCTGGGCATGCAGGCGGTTTTCCGCCTCGTCGAACACCACCGACTGCGGACCGTCGATCACCTCGGCGGTCACTTCCTCGCCGCGATGTGCCGGCAGGCAGTGCATGAAGATGGCATTCGGCGCCGCCTTGCTCATCAGCGCGGCATTCACCTGAAACGGTGCCAGGATCTTGTGCCGCTTGTCGGCATCCTTCTGGCCCATCGAGACCCAGGTGTCGGTGATGACGCAGGCGGCGTCCTTCACCGCCTCGGCCGGATCGGCCACCACGCGGATCTGGCCCTGCCGCTCGGCGGCCCATTTCAGCACCTTGGGATCGGGCTGCAATTCGGGCGGGCAGGCAAGATCGAGGCGGAAGCCGAACTGCACGGCGGCATGGATCAGCGAGGTGGCCATGTTGTTGCCGTCGCCGACCCAGGCCAGCTTCTGGCCTTTGATCGGGCCCAGCTTTTCCTCGAAGGTCATCACGTCGGCCATCACCTGACAGGGATGGCTTTCATCGGTCAGGCCGTTGATCACCGGCACGGAGGCGTTGGCAGCCAGGTCGCGCAGATTGGCGGCCTTGCTGGTGCGCATCATGATGGCATCGACATTGGCCGACAGGATCTTCGCCGTATCGGCAATGCTCTCGCCGCGGCCGATCTGCAGCTCGTCGCCGCGCACCACGATGGTTTCGCCGCCGATCTGACGCATCGCGCTGTCGAACGACAGCCGCGTGCGGGTCGAGGGCTTCTCGAAAATCATCGCCAGAATGCGGTCACGGCCGGGCCGCTCTTTCTCGACCGTGCCCTTGGGCAGGCCCTTGCGGCCGGCCTTCATGCGCACGGCATGGCTCAGGATGCCGCGCAGGGTGTCGGGCGCGAACTGGTCCAGGTCGATGAAATGGCGGATGCCGCCATTCTTGTGCTGTCCATTGATCATGCCGCAGCCCCGGTCTGCTCCCTGGCCTTGTCCTGCAGCTTCTGGCAGGCCGCTTCCAGCCGGCGGATGCCTTCGGCGATATCCTTTTCCGGAATCGTCAGCGGCGGAATCAGGCGAACGGTATTGTCGCCCGCCAGCACGCCCAGCACATGCTCGTCGCGCAGGGTGGCCTGGAACTCGGTATTCGGCACCCTGGTCTTGATTGCCAGCAGGAAGCCCTGGCCGCGCACATCCTCGACCACGTCGGGATAGCGGTCCTTCAGCATCACCAGCTGCTGCATGAAATAGCTCGACCGCTTCTGCACGCCGTCGAAGAAGCCCGGCTCCAGCATCACGTCCAGCACGGCATTGCCGGCCGTCATCGACATGATGTTGCCGCCAAACGTCGTGCCATGCGTGCCCGGCGTCATGCCCTTGGCCGCTTCGGCGGTGGCGAGCACCGCGCCCACGGGGAAGCCGCCGCCCAGGCCCTTGGCCAGCGACATGATGTCCGGCGCGATGCCCGACCATTCATAGGCGAACAGCTTGCCGGTGCGGCCCATGCCGGTCTGCACTTCATCGAGGATCAGCAGCAGGTCATGCTCGTCGCAGAGCTGGCGCAGGCCGCGCAGCATCTCGGTCGGCACGCTGCGGATGCCGCTTTCGCCCTGGATCGGTTCGATCATGATCGCCGCGGTTTCCGGGGTGATCGCCGCCTTCGCCGCCTTCAGGCTGAACTCGACCTGGTCGAAGCCTTCGACCTTGGGGCCGAAGCCCTCCAGGTATTTGGCGTTGTTGGTCGCCGCCAGCATGGCCAGCGTGCGGCCATGGAAGGCGCCTTCGAAGGTGATGATGCGGAACTTCTCGGGCTTGCCGCTCACGGCGAAATACTTGCGCGCCACCTTCACGGCGCCCTCGTTGGCCTCGGCGCCCGAATTGCAGAAGAAGGCCTTGTCGGCAAAGGAATGCTCGACCAGCCGCTGCGCCAGCCGCTCCTGCTCCGGAATCCGGAACAGGTTCGAGGTATGCCACAGCTTGGCCGCCTGGGCCTGCACCGCCTGCACCAGATGCGGGTGGGCATGGCCGAGCGCGGTCACCGCGATGCCGGAGCCGAAGTCGAGATAACGTCGACCGTCGGCGGTGTAGAGGTAGGAACCCTCGCCCCGCTCGAACGCAAGGTCCTGCCTTGCGTAGGTCGACATCAATGCTTCGCTCACGACACCTCTCCTTGATCGATGGGGCCCAGACAGCCCAAACCCCAGAAAATAACGACGCCAGCTCCGGGTTTTACGCGACCGGGCTGGCGTAAGGCCGGATTCTACGGGCCGCTAAGGCCTTGTGTCAATTCAGCGAATGTAGGGGCACAATGGTTGCCGGAAGATTGCGACAACTGCCCGAAAATGCGGCGCAAACTGCCGTAACGACAGGTCTTTCCGGCACTGGCAGGG
>JAEYSS010000295.1 GCA_023434425.1 Pseudomonadota bacterium
CCAGCACGCCGAGGCGTTTCATGAAGGCCATCTGGCTTTCCAGGATCTTCTTGGCCAGCGCGTTGTCCTTGGTCGCCGCCTGCCAGGCCGCAACGGCCTTCGGACGGTTGGCGAGGATATCGGCCGGATCGAAGGTATGGATGGTGCAGCCCTTCGCCTTGTATTTCTCCAGCGCGATGGCGTCCTGCACCAGGATATGCTGGCGCAGGCTGGCCGAGACTTCGCGTGCCGCGACCGCCAGAGCCGCCTTGAATTCAGCCGGCAGCTTTTCATAGGCGCCGCGATTGGCGGCATAGCAGGTGGCGGTGGTCGGCTGATGCACACCGGGGATCACCACATGCTTGGCCACCTCGGCCAGGCCCGCCTCGAAATTGGCGGTCAGGTCGCCGCGGTCGGCGATGTCGATCACGCCCTTGTCGAGCGCCGAATAGACTTCACCGGTCGGCAGCGGCGAGACGCTGACGCCGAAAGCCGCCATCACGGCAGAGGCGAGGCCGACGAAACGGCCTTTCTTGCCGGCCAGATCGGCGATCTTGGTGATCGGCATCTTGGCGTGGATCGGCTCCTGGCCGTACACGGTCGGCGCGACATAGAACAGCCCGGCCGGCGCATAGGCTTCGCGTGCCATTTCCAGGCCGCCCTGCTCGTAGAACCAGGCTTCATACTGGTCCGATTCCGGGAAGCCGAAGGGGATCGTGCTGGTGAAGGCGAAGGCGGGGATCTTGCCGGCTTCGTAGCCGTCGAAGGTCTTCATCATTTCAAACGCGCCGCCGCGCACGGCATCGAAGGCCTGCGCCGCCGGCACGATCTGGCCGCCGGCGAACAGCTCGATGACGAACTTGCCACCGGTCAGTTCCGAGACGCGCTTGACGAAGCGTTCCTCGAATTTCTGCGGCGTGGTGCCGGGATCCCACAGCGCCTGCATGCGCCATTTCACGGCGCCGCTCTGGGCGAGGGCCGGTGTGGCGGCGGCGAAGGTTGCAGCCCCCGCGAGAGCGGCACCCGAGCCGAGCAGCTTACGTCGATTGATGGTCATTCTTGCTTCCTCCGGTTGGTTTGGTTTCTTGGGTTACTGAACGCGGTGAGTCTTTTAGGATTTGCGCAGGCGGGCGATGATTTCCGCCGCGCGATCCGTGCGCACGTCGTGGCTGGCGGCCAGCTCGGCGGCCACCTTGTCGATCTCGTCGCCCGAGGCGCCGGCCACGATGGCGATGTTGCGGGCATGCAGCGCCATATGGCCCTTCTGGATGCCTTCGGTGGCCAGCGCGCGCAAAGCCGCCATGTTCTGCGCCAGGCCGACGGTGACGGTGACTTCGGCCAGCTCCTGCGCGCTGCTCACGCCGAGGATGCACAAGGCGAGCTGGGCCAGCGGATGCGTCTTGGTCGCGCCGCCGACCAGGCCGAGCGCCATCGGCATTTCCAGCGTGCCGACCAGGCGACCGTCGTTGCTGAGTTCCCAGGTGGTCAGCGAGGTGTAATGCCCGCTGCGCGCGGCAAAGGCATGCGCGCCGGCTTCGATGGCGCGCCAGTCGTTGCCGGTGGCGACCACGACCGGGTCGATGCCGTTCATGATCCCCTTGTTATGCGTGGTGGCGCGGTAGGGATCGATGGCGGCGAAGGTATAGGCATCGAGGATGCCGTCGATCATGCGCTTGCCGGAGAAGTCCCTGGTGGTCAGCGACTCTTCGGTCAGGCTGACGCGGGCACGCGCAATGCGGCGGTCGGCCAGGTTGGACAGGATGCGCAGCCGCACGCTGCCGCCGGTCACGCGCTCGATGATCGGCGCGACCGTCTCGGCCATGGTGTTCACCGTGTTGGCGCCCATGGCGTCGCGCACATCGACCAGCAGATGCGTCACCACGATGGGGCCGCGCGGCGTCTGCGGGAAGACATGCACCTCGATGTCGCGGCAGCCGCCGCCCAGGCCGATCAGCACCTTGTCGCGGGCATTGGCGGCCGCGAGGATTTCGTCGCGGGCGGCCAGAATCTGCAGTCGCGCACCATGCGGATCGCTGACGCCGATCAGCTGCACCTGGGCGCGCATGATCGGCAGCGTGCTGGAGGTTTCGAAACCGCCGCAGTCGCGGGCGATGCGCGCCATGTAGGAGGCGGCGGCGACGACGGAGGGCTCTTCCACCGCCATCGGAATCAGATAGTCGCGGCCGTTGATCTGGAAATTGGTGGCGATGCCGAGCGGCAGCTCAAACGTGCCGATCACATTCTCGATCATGCCATTGGCGCGCTCGACCGGCAGGCCGCCGGGCTGGGCCAGCAGGGCGCGGTCGGCATCACTCAGGCCGGCCGCATCGGCCAGCGCGGCCAGACGCTGCGCCGGCGTCATGTTGCGGTAATTCTCGATACGCGAATTGATCTTCCGCCCTGCCGCACCGGCAGGGACCGCCTTGCTCATTGGTGTTTCCTCCACTTGGCCGCTGCCTTGCCGGCGCGGTCCTGATCACGGTTTCAAAATCACGGTGCATGCCGGTTTAAACAAGGGACAATTCTCGCTATTGTCCGAGGAACTGTACTGATAGAATAACTGGTACAGTTTGGAGGAAAGATGCGGATTTCCCGCGCCGAACAGATCGCGCGCAACATCGCGCAGCAGGTGGAGCAGGGCCATCTGACGCCCGGCCGGCGGCTCGGCTCGGTGCGCCAGGCTGCCGCCGAGTTCGGCGTGTCGAAGAACACCATGGTCGAGGCTTACGATCGCCTGGTGGCGCAGGGCTATCTGGAACCCAAGCGCGGCTCCGGCTTCTATGTCGCGCTCCCGCGGCCGAAAGCCTCGACCACGATCCGGCCGGCCCATGTCAGCGAGGCGATCGATCTGGTGTCGCTGCTGCGCGAGCAGCTCAACCAGCATTATGCCGTGCGCGTCGGCGACGGCCGCCCGCCGGCAACCTGGATGGAGGCCTCCGAACTCGGCCGCCATCTGCGGCTCAGCACGCGCGGCGGCGAGCGCGTCGAACACGGCTATGGCGCACCGCAGGGTTATGGCCCGCTGCGCGAGATGATCGCCGGCCGGCTGATCGAACGCTCGATCCATGTGAATGCCGAGCAGATCCTGCTGACCTTCGGCGCCAATCACGCGCTCGACCTGATCGTGCGGCATTTCATCGAACCGGGCGAAGCCGTGCTGGTCGACAGTCCCGGCTATTACCCGCTGTTCGGCAAGCTGCGGCTGGCGCGCGCCAATGTGATCGGCGTGCGCCGTACGGCGGAAGGTCCCGATCCCGAAGACCTCGAAGCCAAGGCCGCGCAGTATCGCCCGCGGCTGTTTTTCACGCAGACGCTGGCGCATAACCCGACCGGCACGTCGATGACGCCGGCGGCGATGCATCGCCTGCTGCAGCAGGCCGAACGGCTCGGCATGATCCTGGTGGAGGACGATCCCTTCGCCGATCTGCTGCCACCGATCACGCCGCGTCTGGCCACGCTGGACCGGCTGGAACGCGTGATCTATGTCGGCACCTTCTCGAAGACGCTCTCGGCCAGCCTGCGCACCGGCTATATCGCGGCCTCGCCGGCGCTGATCCGGTCGCTCACCGATGTGAAGATGCTGACCGTGGTGAACAGTTCAGGCTATGTCGAACGCCTGATCCATGAACTGATGGCCGACGGGCATTACCGCCATCATCTCAGCCGCCTGCGCGACCGCGTGGCGCGCGCCTCCAGCCGCGCCATGGCCGAACTGTCCGCCATCGGCATCGCGGGCTTCAACCCGCCGGGCGGCGGCTATTACCTGTGGTGCCCGCTGCCCGACGGCTGCGACGATGTCGACCTGGCGCGACTGGCGGCAGACCGCGGCATCTTCCTGGCACCGAGTTCGATCTTCACGCTGGATCGCGCCACCCATGCGTCGGCGCTGCGCGTCAACGTCGCCTATGCCGATGATCCGGCCTTCCTCGGCTTCATGGCCGAACACTGCCGCGCCGGGTAATCGGCCGGCAGCCGTTCAGGAAGAGGTCGACGGCATGGTCGATGGCGGCATCGAGTGCAGCCTTCGATTTCGCCGCCGGCCTGCCGGCCAGCAGCAGGCCGAGCTGGTTCTGCGCCAGCACCATGCCGAGGAACTGCTGCGCGGCCAGGTCAGGATCTGCGATCCGCAGGCTCGGTTGCGCCTTCAGATACGCGGCCAGCGTGGCGGCGATGGCGACCGGCCCGTGGCGGTGGATCAGCCGGCCGAGCTGCGGCTGGCGGGCGGCTTCGGCCACCACCAGCCGGTGCAGCGCCAGCGAGCGCGGCGCGAGGGCGAGATCGAGATAGGCGCGCGCCATCTGCCGCAGCGCCCGGTCGGGCGGCAGGCCGGCCAGTGTCATGCGCTGGAAGACCCCGGTCAGCCGGCCGGCCAGTTCGGCGATGATCGCGCTGAACAGCGCCTGCTTGCTGGAAAAATGCGCATAAACCGTGATTTTCGAAACCCTGGCCCGCGCGGCGATGGCATCCATGCCGGCCGCGTGATAGCCGTGCTCCAGGAAGACATCCATGGCGACCGCCAGGATATCGGCATGCTTGCGGGCATCGGCCGGACGGCCGCGCCGGCGGGGCGCCGGGGTCGCGACCGCTCGCGCCGAAGTGCGTGGCGGGCGCCGGGTTGAATTGGTACGTTTGGTCCGTGCGGTCATGCCGTAAGAATTGTCTTCTATTTTCTATACTCTACAGTACAGATATACGGCGCGCACCGGAACCCTGTAAGACTCCGGCAAAAAGCCCGGGCAGGGGCGGCGCCGCGGATTTCCGAATGGCAGGCGGGTGATGAAGACAAGCTTCGGTATCAGTATTGTTGCGCTGGCGGTGGTCGGTGGCGTCATCTGGGTCTATGGCGCCGATATCCGCGAGGCTGTCGCGCCCGGTGCCTCCCGCAGTACGGCAGCAGCGCCGCGGCAGGGCAGCGCGCAGGCGCCGATCCCGGTCGATATCCGCACGGTGGCGACCGGCGCGGTGCGCCAGCAGATCGAGGCGATCGGCAGCCTGCGCTCGGATGAGTCGGTGGTGCTGCGGCCGGAAATCGCCGGCCGGGTCAGCGAAATCCTGTTCGATGAAGGCCAGCCGGTGAAACGCGGGGCACCGCTGCTGCGCCTCGATGCCGCCATCGCCCGCGCGCAGGTGAATCAGGCGCGCGCCAATATCACGCTCAGCCGTGCCAATTTCAGTCGTGCCCGGGAACTGGCCGAACGCGGTGCCGGCACCCAGCGCACGCTGGACGAGGCGCAGGCCAAACTTTCGACCGACGAAGCCCAGCTCGCACTCGCGCAGGCCACGCTCGACAAGAGTACTCTCACCGCGCCGTTCGATGGCATCGTCGGTCTGCGCCAGGTCAGCATCGGCGACTATGTCAATCCCGGCCAGACGATTGCCAATATCGAAAGCGTGGAGCAGCTGAAGGTCGATTTCCGCATTCCCGAGATCTATGCCCGGGTGATTGGCGCGGGACAGGCGATCCGCGTGCGCCTCGATGCCTTTCCGGGCGCCACCTTCGAGGGCAGCGTCTATGCCATCGATCCCGCCATCGATCCGAATGGCCGTGCCGTGATCCTGCGCGCCCGCCTGCCCAATGCCGACAAGAAGCTGCGCCCAGGCATGTTCGCCCGCGTCACGCTGATCGTGGAGGAACGGCCGAATGCCGTGCTGATTCCCGAAACGGCGCTGATGCCGATGGGGCGCGATATTTTCGCCTTCCGCGTCGTCGATGGCAAAGCCGTGCAGACCAAACTGCGCACTGGCCTGCGTCGCGGCGGCGATGTCGAGATCCTGGAAGGCCTGAAGGCCGGCGACGCCATCGTGGCGGAAGGCGCGCAGAAGCTGCGCGACGGCCAGTTCGTCCGAGAATCCAAGCTGGTTTCAGGATCGTAGGCCGGGTCGCAGGTCATGAAAATTTCCGATCTCTGCATCCGCCGCCCCGTTTTCGCCACCGTGCTCAGCCTGGTGGTGGTGCTGGTGGGCCTTGTCGCCTTCACGCGGCTGACTGTCCGCGAATATCCCAATATCGATCCGCCGGTGGTGCTGGTGGAAACGCTCTATCGCGGCGCCAGCGCCGAGGTGATCGAAAGCCAGGTCACGCGTGTGCTGGAGGAATCCATCGCCGGCATCGAGGGCATCGACTTCGTCCGCTCGATCACCCGGCCGGAACGCAGCCTCGTGGTCGTGCGGTTCAAGCTGTCGCGCGACGCCGAGGCCACCGCCAACGACGTGCGTGATCGCGTCAGCCGCGTGCGCGGCAAGCTGCCCGACGAGATCGACGAGCCGATCGTGTTGAAGGTCGAGGCCGATGCCCAGCCGGTGCTCTATATCGCCTTTTCCTCCGACCGCCATTCCGCGCTCGAGCTGACCGATTTCGCCGACCGCTATGTGAAGGACCGCCTGCAGTCGATTGCCGGCGTGGCGGAAGCGCGCATATTCGGCGAGCGCCGCTATGCCATGCGGATCTGGCTCGATGCCGGTCGCCTGGCCGCCTACAGCCTGACGCCGCAGGATGTCGAAAGCGCGCTGCGCCGGCAGAATGTCGAAGTGCCGGCCGGCCGTATCGAAAGCCGCAATATGGAATTCACCGTGCTGTCGGAAACCGATCTGCGCACGGCTGAACAGTTCGGCGCCATTATCGTGCGTGAAGTGAACGGCTATCCGGTGCGGCTCAGCGATGTCGGCCATGTCGAGGTCGGCCCGGCCGACGAACGCGTCAGCGTGCGTTTCAACGGCAAGCCCGCCGTGTCGCTCGGCGTGGTGAAGCAGGCGGTCGCCAATCCGCTGGATATCTCGCAGGGCGTGCGCGAGGCGCTGCCCGCGATTCTGGAAGACCTGCCCGAGGGCATGCGGGCGGAAATCGCCTACGACACCTCCGTGTTCATCCGCGCCTCCATCGACTCGGTCTATCGCACCGTCGGCGAAGCGGTGCTGCTGGTGGTCGCGGTGGTGTTCCTGTTCCTGCGCAACTGGCGCGCCACGCTGATCCCGGTGGTCACCATCCCGGCCTCGCTGATGGGCGCCTTTGCCATCATGTATGCGATGGGATTCACCATCAACACGCTGACCTTGCTGGCCATGGTGCTGGCCATCGGCCTGGTGGTCGACGACGCCATCGTCGTGCTGGAAAATATCTATCGCCATATCGAAGACGGCATGGCGCCCATGGATGCGGCCTTCAGGGGCGCCAAGGAAATCGGCTTCGCGGTGGTGGCGATGACGCTGACGCTGGCGGCGGTCTATGCGCCGATCGGCTTCATGAGCGGCACCACGGGGCGGCTGTTTACCGAATTCGCCTGGGCGCTGGCCGGCGCCGTGCTGGTCTCGGGCTTCGTCGCGCTCACGCTCAGCCCGATGATGTGCGGACGGTTGCTCAAGCATGAGGTCAAGCATGGCCGGCTGTTCAATCTGGTGGAAAATGCGCTGAATGGCATCACCGACGGCTACGGCCGTTTGCTGCGCCGTGCCCTGCGCGCGCGGCTGCTGGTGATCCTGGTCGGCGTGGTTTTTGCCGGCGGCAGCTACTTCCTGTTCGCCATGCTGAAGCCCGAACTGTCGCCCATCGAAGACCGCGGCACCATCATCGGCAGCTTCAACGGGCCCGAGGGTGCCACGCTGAACTACATGGAGAAATACGCCCGCCAGGTCGAGAAGATCATGGAAGAGGTGCCTGAAGCCGTGTCGCGCTTCGTGGTGTCGGGCAATCCGATCCTGTCCCAGGGCGTGTCTTTCACGCGGCTGGAACACTGGAACGACCGCGAGCGCAAGCAGCAGCAGATCGTGACCGAACTGTCGCCGAAATTCACCGAACTGGCCGGCGTGCAGGGTTTCGTCAACAATCCGCCCTCGCTGGGACAGAATTTGCGCTCGGCGCCGATCTGGATCGTGCTGCAGGGCAGTATGGATTACGAGGAGTTGAATCGCCTGGTTGGCCTGGTGCTGGCGGAAGCGGCGAAATATCCGGCGCTGACCAATGTCGATACCCGGCTGAAAATGAACAAGCCGGAAATCAAGGTGGCGGTCAATCGCGAGAAGGCCTCCGACCTGGGCATCGATGTCGATACCATCGGCCGCACGCTGGAAACCATGCTGGGCGGTCGCCAGGTCACCCGCTTCAAGCAGAACGGCAAGCAGTATGATGTCGTCGTCCAGGTGGCCGATGTCGAACGCGCCAATCCGGAAGACCTGTCGAAAATCTACGTGCGCGGCCGCAGCGGCCAGATGGTGCAGCTGTCCAATCTGGTCGATGTGCGGGAATCGCTCACCGCGCGCGAACTCACCCGCATGAGCCAGCTGCGCGCCGCCGACGTGACCGCGAATGTGGCGCCGGGCTATTCGGAAGGCGAGGCGCTGGCCCAGCTGGAGGCGGCTGCCCGCGCCGTGCTGCCGGCCAGCGTGCAGATCGACTACAACGGCCAGTCGCGCGAATTCAAACAGGCGGCCGGCGACATCTACTTCACCTTCATCCTGGCGCTGCTGTTCATCTATCTGGTGCTGGCCGCGCAGTTCGAAAGCTTCATCGACCCCTTCATCATCATGCTGACCGTGCCGCTCTCGATGACCGGCGCGCTGCTGGCACTCAAGCTCGGCGGCGGCACGATGAACATCTACAGCCAGGTGGGACTGGTGACGCTGGTGGGCCTGATCACCAAGAACGGCATCCTGATCGTGGAATTCGCCAACCAGCTGCAGGAAGAGGGCCGCAGCCGGCTCGATGCGGTGATCGAAGCCGCCGCGCTGCGCCTGCGCCCGATCCTGATGACCACGGCGGCGATGGTGCTGGGGGCGCTGCCGCTCGCCATGGCGATGGGCGCCGGCGCCGAGAGCCGTAACCAGATCGGCCTGGTCATTGTCGGCGGCCTGCTGCTCGGCACGCTGCTGACGCTGTTCGTGGTGCCGACCGCCTATACGCTGCTGGCGCGCGACCGCAGCAAGCTGAAGGCGGCGGCGCCTGCGGCCCAGCATCACCCCGCCGAGTGATTTTTAAATGACAGACGCCGCGCTGCCGCCCGAGATCCGCGATGCCTCCGCCTGGTACGGTCCTGCCATGCTGCAGGACCGCAGCTGGCTGACGCAGTTCACATCCGATGAAGTCGCCGAGGTCGAGGCCGCGATGCGCCGCATTGCCGCCGGTACGGATGATGCCGCCGCGCATCTGACGCCGGCCGATTTTCCGCTGCCCACGCTCGGGCCTCGGCTTGCCCGCATCAAGGCCGAGGTGCTGAACGGGCGCGGCTTCGCGCTGCTGCGCGGGCTGCCGGTGGCGCGCTGGAGCCTGCGCGAGGCGGCCATCGCCTTCCTCGGCATCGGCTGCCATCTGGGCAGCGCGCGGTCGCAGAATGCGCGCGGCCATATCCTCGGCCATGTGAAGGATATGGGGCTCAGCAGCGACGATCCGAATGTGCGCATCTACCAGACGCATGAGCGCCAGACCTTCCATACCGATTCCGCCGATATCGTCGGCCTGCTGTGCCTGCAGGTGGCGAAATCCGGCGGCCATTCGGCGCTGGTCAGCTCCGTCACCGTGTTCAACGAGATGCGCCGCCGCCGGCCGGATCTGCTGGTGCATCTGCTGGCGCCCATCGAGACCGACCGGCGCGGCGAGGTGCCGGTGGGCGAGAAGCCGTATTTCACCATTCCGACCTACAGCTGGCATGACGGCCATCTTTCGGCGATCTACCAGCGCCAGTATATCGAGAGCGCGCGCCGCTTCGCCGATGTGGCGCCGCTGACGCCCGAACAGGTCGAGGCCTATGACCTGTTCGATGCGTTGTGCAACGACCCGGCGCTGAATTTCCACATGGTGCTGGAGCCGGGCGACGTGCAGTTGGTGCACAACCATACCCTGCTGCATGACCGCACCGCCTTCGAGGACTGGGCCGAGCCGGCGAAACGGCGTCATCTGCTGCGGCTGTGGCTGGCACCGGAAGAGGCGCGTCCGCTGCCGCCGGTCTTCGCGCAGCGCTACGGCAGCGTCACGCCCGGCGACCGTGGCGGCATTATCGTTCCCGGCACGCAGCTCACCGTGCCTTTCGAGGCAGTCTGATGACTCAGGAGATCAGGACAGTCGCCATCGTCGGCGGCGGGTTGATCGGCGCCAGCTGGGCGGCCCTGTTCACGGCGAACGACATCGATGTGATCGCCTGGGATCCGGATGCCAGTGCGCGTGCGCTGTTTCGCGAGCGTGTGAAAGCCGCGCGCCGGCAGCTGGCCAAACTCGGCCGGCGCGGCAGGGGCAAGGTGAAGGTGGTCGCGCGGTTGAAGGCCGCTGTCGCGGCGGCCGATTTCATCCAGGAAAACGCGCCGGAAAAACTGGAGCTGAAACACAGGCTGTTCGCCGAAATCCTCGCCGCCGCAAAGCCGCAGGCGACGATTGCCAGCAGCACCTCCTCCTTTGCCTGGTCGCAGCTGACCGAAGGCATGAACGAGTCCGCCGTGCGGCTGATCGTGTCGCATCCCTTCAATCCGCCGCATCTGGTGCCGCTGGTCGAACTCTACGGCACCGATGCCGCGCGCGTCGCGCAGGCCGCCGTTTTCTACGAGGCGATGGGCAAGGTGACGATCCGCATGAAGCGCGAGGCGCCCGGCCATGTCGCCAACCGTCTGGCCTCGGCGCTGTATCGCGAAGCCGTGAATATCGTCGCCGAGGGCATCGCCGATGTGGCCGATGTCGACACGGCGCTCGTCGAGGGGCCCGGCCTGCGCTGGTCGATCCAGGGCGCGCATATGACCTATCATCTGGGCGGCGGCGAGGGCGGCTACCGGCATTACCTCGATCATCTCGGGCCGAGCCAGGAAAAGCGCTGGGCCGCACTCGGCTCGCCGTCATTGACCTCCGAGGTCAAGGATCTGCTGGTGCGCGGCGTGGACGAGGAAGCTGCCGGCCGCAGCATCGCCGATCTGTCGGCCGAACGCGACATGATGCTGATCGAGACGCTGAAACTGCGCGCGAAGACACGTCGCCGGTAAATGTAGCCCGACAATTAATTCGGCCGGCACCGAAACATCCTGCCTTGTTCCGGCGCGATCCCGGCTTACTCTGGCGCAAACAACCAGAGGAAACCGCCATGCCCGCCATATCGACTGCCGAGAAACGCGCCGCCTTCCGCAAGCTGCATGACAGCGGCTGTTTCGTGATCCCCAATCCCTGGGATGCCGGCTCGGCCGTGCTGCTGCAGAGTCTGGGCTTCAAGGCGCTCGCCTCCAGCAGCGCCGGCATGGCCTGGTCGATGGCCTTGCCCGACAACAAGGTGCAGCGCGACGATGTGCTGGCGCATCTGCGCGCGCTGACCGCCGTCACCGATATTCCGGTCAATGCCGATTTCGAGAACGGTTTCGCCGACGACCCCGACGGCGTCGCCGCCAATGTGGCGAAGGCGGTGGACGCCGGCATTGCCGGACTGTCCATTGAAGACTCGACCGGCAACAAGGATGCGCCGCTCTACGACTTCGATCTTGCCGTGCAGCGCATTGCGGCGGCGCGCGCCGCCATCGACCGAACGAACAGCGGCGTGCTGCTGACGGCGCGCAGCGAAGGTTTCTTTGTCGGCCGGCCCGACCTGGACGAGACCGTCAAACGTCTGAAGGCCTATGCTGCCGCCGGCGCCGATGTGCTTTATGCGCCCGCGATCAGGGATGCGGCGCAGATCCAGGCGGTGGTGAACGCCGCCGCCGGCAAGCCGGTCAACATGCTGACGATGGGTCACAGTGTGGCTGAGCTGGCACGACTGGGCATCCGCCGCATCAGTGTCGGCGGCCATCTGGCCCGCACGGCCTGGGGCGAGTTCATCCGCGCGGCGAAGGAGATCGCCGCCGAGGGCACATTCGAGCATTTCAAGCAGGGCGCCCCGGGCGCGGAACTGAACCGGCTGTTCACCCTGCATATGAACCGCTGAGCGCAGGCGCCGGCGCCGACTCGGCAAAGCAAGCCATGCCGGCAATGGTCCGCATGGTTCGTCGGCTTTTAGGCTTTCAGCGAAACCAGAGGCCTTCTACTCTGAACCCCTGATGGCGGTCAGGGCGACAGACCCGGTACCGTACACATAGCGGGGATAAGACGATGACGCAGCCTGAACATTTCCATCGCCGTCTGGCACTGGCGCTGACCAGCGCCGTTGCGCTCTGTATGGCATTGCCGGCCGCGGCGCAGGAGCTCAAGATCGGTTTGAAGACCGAGCCGAGTTCGCTCGATCCGCAATATCACGCGCTGACGCCGAATCTGCAGATCTCCTTCCATATCCATGATGCCGTCACCATGGCCGACAAGGACGGCAAGCTGCAGCCGGGCCTCGCCATCTCGTGGAAACCGGTCGACGATACCACCTGGGAATTCAAGCTGCGTGGAGGCGTGAAATTCTCCGACGGCTCGCCCTTCACCGCGGAAGACGTGGTCTACACCTATCAGCGCGCGGCGAAAGTCCCGAACAGCCCGTCGCCCTACACGGTCTACACGCGGCAGATCGCCGGTTTCGAGATCGTCGATCCGCTCACCCTGCGCATCAAGACCGACGGTCCTGCGCCGGCTTTGCCGCTCGACATGTCGAACCTGCCGATCATGCCGAAGAAAAACGCCAAGGCCGGCGTCGCCGAAGGTGTGACGTCTGAACTGCTCAACCAGGGCCAGGGCCTGATGGGCACGGGGCCATACAAGTTCGTCGAATGGAAGCGCGGCACCCATCTGGTGCTGGAGCGCAACGACAATTACTGGGGCGCGAAGCCGCACTGGAAAACGGTGACCTTCCGGCCGCTCAGCAACTCTGCTGCGCGCACCGCCTCGATGCTGGCCGGCGACGTCGACCTGATCGAGGATCCGCCGACCGACGATATCGAGAAGCTGAAGAAGGATCCGAAGCTGACGGTGTCGCAGGCGGTGTCGAACCGCATCATCTACATTCATCTCGATCATGTCGGCGAACCCAGCCCCGGCATCGAGGGCACGGCGAAGAATCCGCTGAAGGACAAGCGCGTACGACAGGCGCTCTCGCTGGCCATCGATCGCGACGCCATCTCCTCGCGCATCATGGAAAATCTCGCCATTCCGGCGGCCGATTTCCTGCCCTTCCCGATGTTCGGCACGCGCAAGGATGCCAGGCCGGACAAATACGATCTGAACAAGGCCAGGGCGCTGCTGGCCGAAGCCGGCTATCCCGACGGTTTCGGCATTTCGCTCGGCACGCCGAACGGCCGCTATATCAACGACATCAAGGTGGCGCAGGCGATTGCGGCGATGTGGACCCGCGCCGGCGTGAAGACCAAGGTGGACTCGGCCGTGCCGCCGGTCTTCTTCAAGAATCGCGACGAGCTGAAATACAGCGCCTATATGGCCGGCTGGTCGTCGCAGGAAATGAGCAACGCACTGCGCTCGCTGGTTGCCACGCCCAACAAGGAAAAGGGCATGGGCACCACCAACAAGGGGCGTTACTCCAACCCGGCGATGGATGCCAAGCTGCTGCAGGCCATGGGCACGGTGGATGACGAGAAGCGTTCCGCCCTGCTGCAGGAAGCCAGCAGGATGGTGGTGGAGGATTATGGCCTGCTGCCGCTGCATTTCGAGCAGTCGGCCTGGGCGATGAAAAAGGCGATCAGCTATCCCGGCCGCAACGACCAGATGGTGCGCGCGGATTACATCCTGCCGGCGAAGTAAGCGGCGGGTTCAGACGATGGAAAGGGCCGCAGCGATGCGGCCCTTTTTCAGGGAAGTAATAACCAAAAAAGAAGGGAAGGCCTCACCCTGGATTTGGCGCAGTCCGCACCTCAGGGGCCTCTTAGCCTCGGCAACCGCTTCACCTTATCGACAAGTCGTGCGACTTTCGCGACGTTTTTTGTCTCACATTCCCAGATGATAAATACCTTCCAACCGAGTCGGCGCAAGGCGGCGAGGTTGCGCTCGTCGCGGGCGACGTTGCCCGCGAATTTCTCTTCCCACCATTCACGTCGTGTCTTTGGCGTGCGAGTTGCCGCGCATCCGGCATGGCGGTGCCAGAAGCATCCGTGAACGAACACGGCGGCCTTTCGCGCTCCTAAAACAATGTCAGGTCGGCCAGGCAATTTCACGCCATGCAAACGATAGCGAAGCCCAGCCTCGAAGAGAGCCGAGCGGACGAGCTTCTCAGGCTTCGTGTTCTTACCGCGAACCTTCGCCATTTGCGCGGAGCGCTCTGGCGAAACATCTACGGGGTTGCCATTCATTAGATGATATACGCGAATCCGTTGTCGGGTGGCCATGTTGTGGCATCAAACAATGGTGCGGCGGTCTGAGCGCCGCGTTCAAAAACAATCTTGTTCAAATGAACTTTCGCACACCAGGACGGCAAGGCATTCAAAATTCTCCTGGCGGCCTCTTCCGCGGTGCAATTTGAATCCTCGTTTCCAAATGTCACATGCGACGATAGGTCGGAATGACTGGAGTCTTTCGGTGCCACGCGGACGGTATACGGCACTTTACCGCTTAGGTGTTCGATAGCCAATTTCGGTGTCGTCGGCCCAACCGGCAGCGCATCTTGTTTGGGAAGCGTTATGTCCACCGGGTATCTAATGTCAAATTGGGAAGGCTTTTGCGCATCGCGGTTTCCACCTGTATCATTGCTACCGAAGCCAGAGCCATTCCATCCGCAATCCTGCTTTTTCTTATTCCACTTGGTCCCATAGTCCTTGATGAGTTGAGCTTCGATTCTCATCGAACTGAGCATCACGATTTCCGCAGCCTTGAACACCACATCGTCAGGATTAAGGCCAATCCTGTCGCGGATGTATTTGGCATGTTTCATTAGGCGAACATATATCGCCTTCTCGGACTGCCCAACGTATGTGATTCGCATTTGCCCGGCACTTGGGTCTTTTATACCAAGCAAATAGACGCCCAACGTTTTTTGGCTGGTGCCTAGTTGGGCATTCACATTTTCCATGGACAGAGGTGCCCACCCAAGCTCTGACAAGTATTCCTTGGTCGACTCAATTAATTTCGCGCCGAATGGAAACTCAAAAGAACCATATGCTGGCGCTGCCGCAGGACTCATTAAGCCGCTCTCCGCTTTGCACGAGTTTGCGTCGCTAGTGCAGAGCGAACCGCACCTCCCATTGCATGCGAAAGTTGGACCGGGACGGCGTTACCAAGCTGGCGCATGCTTTCGGTCCAGGAGCGCGGGAACTCATACTCGTCGGGCAAACCTTGCAGGCGCGCGGCTTCGCGAATGGTGAAATAGCGGACGGAGCCATCGCCCTTCACCATCATGTTTTCGCCACCGGGCACGCCGTGGTCTCCGGCTTTCAAGGCCTTGGCTGGCTCATCCAACGGGCTGCCAGTATGCCCCGGATAAACGCGAGCACCTGCCTGAAACGCATGGTTGAGAATGGCGGGGTTCGCGCCTGGCTCTCCGAGGCCCTGAATCGCGTCGCGAACAGTGACCCACGCCTTGCCCTCCGGTGGGAGAAGTGAATGGCGCAATTTCTCCACGCAGCGAGCGGCGCGCGCATCGTCAGGACCACTCCTTGGCGCCTTCATATCGTGGCGCTTCCAGTATTCGCCGCTGACCCACTGGTCCCAAAGCAACCGCTTATACGAGTGCGTCGCCGTTGGTAAAATTAGGTTGATATCCAAATCAGACCTAATACCAGCGATGATGACGCGATGGCGCTTCTGAGGAGCGCCATAGTCAGCCGCGTTCACCGCTAGAACTTGCACATCGTATGCGACGGCGGTGCTGCTACGGGAAAGCCGGGCGGTGTGGTCCTCGTGGCTTTCATTGGCCCGACGCTTCATGTCCGGCCGAGCCAAGCAAGCCTGAATCCAGGCAAGGTAATCGGCGAAGGCGGGTCGCAGCAGACCGCGAACATTCTCGAACAGGAACGCCTTTGGCTGAAGTTCGCGGACGGCGCGCACGGCTTCGGGCCACATGTCGCGCTCGTCGGCATTGCCAGCACCTTTGCCACCAATGGAAAACGGCTGGCACGGAGGGCCACCAGCAACAAGGTCCACATCGTCAGCAATAGCGGTCCAGTCGATAGCGCGCACGTCGCCCTGCTGGAAAGGCCAGGATTTCACATGTTGGATTTTGCGCTGCTTGTTGTGCGTCAGTGTGGCGCAAGCATCCGCGTCCCATTCCACCATCGACAGGTGGCTGAAACCAGATTTGGCCAAGCCCAAGGCAAGGCCGCCACAGCCAGAAAACAGCTCGACGCTCTTCATGGCAACGGCATCCTCCTTCTTGCGCATAGTCCCGATTCGTTCCCTAGGCGCCACAATGCCAGAAGCTGGAGCAAAGTCCACAAGCTACTGGTTCCGCCTAACATCTTACCTCTCCCTTGCCTTGCGCCGGCTTATCTGCTAATATTCCTATTGAGAGAACATATGTTCGCATGCTCAGGTAAGCGTGCGGACGGCTTAAGTGTCGACTTCTCGTTGCTGTTGGACATCGTGGATCGGAAAATCAAAGACTTGGCAGACACTGCCAGGGGTTTAGCGGGACGAAACGGGCCGTAACAGGCTCAAACGGGATGGAACAGGCTCAAACGGGATGCAACGGGCTCCGAACGGGACGGAACAGGCCCTCGAACGGGACGCAACGGGCGGAAACAGGACAGGCGCTGCCGCCTAACCGGACGCGCCACCGGCATGTTTGCCGCGCTGCCAGCCGGTGTGTTCCAGGTTGCGGCTGCCGGCGTCGATGCCGATATCCTCCAGCGTGGTAGCCATCGAATCGTTCCAGCGATTCAGAAAGCCGAACAGCGCCACCACGCCGACGATCTCGACGATCTCGTCGTCGCTCCAGTGCCGGCGCAAGGCCTGCTGGATCTCCGGCGTCACCGCATTCGGCACGCAGGCGGCAGCCAGGGCGAAATCGAAGGCCGCGCGCTCCGCATCGGTGAAATGCGGGCTCTTCTGATACTCCCAGATATCGTGCAGGCGTTCCGGGCTGGCGCCGAAACGCTCGGCTGCCAGGATCGTATGCGCCTCGCAGTAACGGCAGCCGGCGGCATGCGAGGCGATATAGCCGATCAGCCGTTTCTGTTCGGCGGTGACGCGTCCGCCATTTGCCATCACCGCCTTGTTCAGGTCGGTGAAGGCGCGGGCGATGGCCGGCCGGCGCTGCATGGTCAGCACGCTGTTCGGCACGACACCCAGCGGGCCGCGGAAGAACTGGATCAGGTCGACAAGATCGGGATTGTGATCTTCGGGTAACGGGGACACGAGTGGCATGAACAGGTCTCAGTCAGCAGCATCAGACTTTGCGGTGCGTTCCTCATCCTGCAGCACGCGCCACAGGATCTTGCCGGTCGCCGATTTCGGCAGCGAATCAGCGAAGGTGATGACGCGCGGCACCTTGTAGGCGGCCATGCGCTCGCGGCACCAGGCCTGCACGTCGTCTGCCGTCAGCAGCGCGCCGTCTTTGGGAATGATCACCGCCTTCACCGTTTCGCCGCGATGGGCGTCGGCGGTGGCGATCACGCAGACTTCGCGGATGCCCGGATGGGCATACATCATGGCTTCGATCTCGCTGGGCCAGACCTTGAAACCGGAGGCATTGATCATGCGCTTCAGCCGGTCGACCAGGTAGAAGAAGCCCTGCTCGTCGTAATAGCCAAGATCGCCGGAGCGGAAAAACCGCTTGCCGTCGCGCTCGAAAAACACCTGCGCGGTTTCGTCCGGGCGGTTCCAGTAGCCCAGAAATATCTGCGGCCCGGCCATCACGATCTCGCCGGTCTCGTGCGAGCCGAGTTCTTCCAGCGTGTCGGGATTGACGATGCGGGAATCGACATCGAAGACCGGAATCCCCAGGCATTGCGGCTTCGGATTGTCGACCGGGTTGATATGCGTGGCGGCGATGGTCTCCGACAGGCCGTAGCCTTCGATGTAATCCAGCCCGGTGAAGTCCTTCAGTTTGGCCGCCACAGCTTTCGGCATTGGGGCACCGCCGCCGCCGATGCCGATCAGCGAGGAGAGATCCCAGCTGGCAGAGTCCGGATCGGACAGGAAATCGATGCACATGGTGGTGATGTTGCGCCAGTGCGTCACGCGATGGCGGCGGATCAGTTCGGCCGCCACCCTGCGGTCCCAGCGTGTCATCAGCACCAGGGTCGCGCCATTGAACAGCGGCGCATTCATCGAATTCTGCATGCCGGTCACGTGAAAGAGCGGCAGGGTCACCAGCTGCACGGATTCCGGCGTCGCCGGATTCCAGGCAATCGAGCCGAACAGCGTCGCCGTCACGCCGCGGATACTGTGCAGGCAGCCTTTCGGCGCACCTGTCGTGCCCGAGGAATAGGGCAGCACGCACCAGTCGTCATGCGTCGCCTTGTGCGGACCGGCAGCGATAAGCGCGGCGTCCAGCGCCGTCGCCCAGCTGACGGCGGGTGCGGGCACAGGCGCGGGTGCAGCCGCCACCACGTCGGGCAGGGTAAGATCGGTCGGCGCGGTGACATAGTCGGCATAGGCCGTCACGACGGCATGCTGCAGCTCATGGCCGAGCAGCGGCTGCACGAAGGGGAAAATCTCCTGGCCGCAGAGAATCGTGGTGGCGCCGGTGTCGCGGGCGATATGGCGCAGCTCTTCCGTTTTGCTCATCGGGTTGACCGGCACCACCACGGCGGTCAGCCGCTGGATGGCGTAATAGGCGATCACGAATTGCGGGCTGTTCTGCAGATACAGCAGCACGCGATCCTGCCGCTGCACGCCGCAGTTTTTTTCCAGCCAGCCGGCCAGCCGGTCGACATGATCTTTCAGCGCGGCATAGCTGAGCGCCGAACCGTAATAGAGCAAGGCCGGCTTGTCGGGATAACGCCGGGCGGAAATCTCCAGATTCTCGTACGGGCTGGTGGCCGGCAGGGTCAGGTGTTTGGGCACGCCCTTGGGCCAGACCGCGTAGTGACGGTCGAACATCGGTTTCCTCCGGTTATGCCCGGCATGCTCGGCCGATTTCGCGCAGGATTCAATTGACGTTAGCGGCAGGGCGCAGGATAATACTTGCAAATGCAAATAAATCCGTATCGGGAGGATATGACCGTGAATGTCACCCCCACATTGCTGGAACCTATGCCGCGCTGGGACGCCGAAGGCTCCAGCCGGATTCCTTTCTGGGCCTATACCGATCCGCAGGTCTATCGCCGCGAACTGGAGCGCATGTTCTACGGCCATGGCCACTGGTGTTATGTGGCGCTGGAGGCCGAGCTGCCGAAATTCGGCGATTACAAGATCTCCTATGTCGGCGAGCGTCAGGTCATCGTGGTGCGCGAGCGCGACGGCAGCCTCAACGTGGTGGAGAATCGCTGCGCCCATCGCGGCGTGCGCTTCTGCCAGAAACCGCGCGGCAACACGCGCAGCTTCGTCTGTCCGTATCACCAGTGGACCTACAAGCTGAACGGCGACCTCGCCGGCCTGCCATTCCGCCAGGGTGTGAAGACGGGCGACGGCGACGTGCAGGGCGGCATGCCGCCGGACTTCGACATGAAACAGCACGGCCTCACGAAACTGAAAGTCGCCGTCTATAACGGTCTGGTCTTCGCCACCTTCGATCGCGACGCGCCGAGCTTTGAGGACTATATCGGGCCGGACGTGCTGCCCTGGCTCAACCGCATCTTCGATGGCCGCAAGCTCACCATCCTCGGCACCAACCGTCAGCGCATTCCGGGCAACTGGAAGCTGATGATGGAGAACATCAAGGATCCCTATCATCCGGGCCTGCTGCACACCTGGTTCGTCACCTTCGGTCTGTGGCGCGCCGACCAGCAGTCGCGCATGGTGATGGACGAACATGGCTGCCATGCGGTGATGATCTCGCAGCGCAATCAGGGCGGCGAGGCCAAGGCCGTCACCGAGGGTGTCACCAGCTTCAAGAAGGACATGGCGCTGAACGATGCGCGGCTGCTCGATGTCGTGCCGGAACACTGGTGGAAAGGCCCCACGGTCACCATGATCACGCTGTTTCCCAGCGTGATCATCCAGCAGCAGGTCAATTCGCTGTCCACGCGGCATATCGTGCCGCGCGGGCCGGACAGCTTCGATTTCATCTGGACGCATTTCGGCTATGAGGAAGACGACGCGGAGATGACGCGGCGGCGCCTGCGTCAGGCCAATCTGTTCGGGCCGGCCGGCTTCGTTTCGGCCGACGATGGCGAGGTGATCGAATTCTCGCAGGACGGTTTCCGCCAGAAGGGCGCCGACGGCGCCACGATCTGCGAACTCGACGGCCGCGGCGTGGCGCCGACGCCGCATATGGTGACGGAAACGCTGATCCGCGGCATGTATGGCTACTGGCGCAAGGTGATGGAACTGTGAGCAAGCTGATCCGCCCGCAGGCGTTGTCGCTCTCCGTGCTGGAGGCGCAGTATTACGTCGACCAGTTCAATGCCGCTTACGGCGACATCCTCGATCGTGGCGATTATGCCGCCTGGGTCGATCTCTTCACCGAGGATTGCCTGTACAAGGTGATCCCGCGCGAGAACCACGATGCGGGCTTGCCCTTGGCGACCATGGCGCTGGAAAGCCGCGGCATGCTGCAGGATCGCGCTTACGGCATCACCAACACGCTGTTCCATGCGCCTTACTATCAGCGGCATGTCATCGGCGTGGCGCAGATCCTGAACGACAACGGCAGCGAGATCCGTGCGACGGCGAACTACTCCGTCTTCCGCACCAAGCCGGGCAGTGTCTCGGAGATCTACAATGTCGGGCGCTATCTCGATGTGTTCCTGCGCGACGGCGCCGGCCTGAAGCTGAAGGAACGCGTCTGCGTCTTCGACAGCGAGCTGATCCTCAACTCGATGATCTATCCGATTTAAATTTTTCGTCGTTCCCGCGAAAGCGGGAACCCAGTCTATCAGTTGGCTGGATGCCCGCCTTCGCGGGCATGACGACTGGGGCTAAATCACCCGATCCTTCAGCTCTTCCGCCGCGCGCAGCAGATGCGGCAGAAACTCGCTGCGCATCTGCGATGCCCCGGCGCGTTCGATGCGCACGCCGATATTCAGCGCCGCCACGATGCGACCATCGAAGCGCCGCACCGGCACGGCGATCGAACGGAAGCCCAGTTCGGCCTCCTGGTCGGCCAGTGCGTAGCCGTCGCGCACCACCTTGCCCAGAAGGATCTGCAATGCGCTGCTGTCGGTTACCGTATGCGGGGTCAGCCGCCGCGTCTGCAGCGTCGCCGCATCGATACCGGTCTCGCTCAGCAGCACGCGGCCCAGCGCCGAGCAGAAGGCCGGCACGCGAAAGCCTGGTCCGGGCGCCGAGGACATGAAACGCGGCGGCGAGGCATGCGCCACCATCACGGCGTCCTGGCTGTCCAGCACGGCGGCCGAACAGGCCTCGTTGAACCGGCGGCACAGCGCATCGCAGGTGACCTGGAGCGCCGCCGCATTTCCCGCCGAGCCGAGATAGGCCCCGGCCAGCCTCATCACCTGCGGCGTCAGGCGGAACAGCTTGCCGTCGCTGTCCAGATAGCCGAGTTCGGTCAGCGTATAGAGCGCGCGGCGCACCGTGGCGCGCGGCAGGTCGACGGCGCGGGCCACATCGCTCAGCGTCATCTGCGGCCGGCTGCCGTCAAAAACTGTCAGCACGCTGAGCCCCCGGGCGAGCGCCTCAAGGAAATCGGGACTGCGGCCGGACTGGGCGCGTGTCTCGGCATCGGTCTCGCGCAGGCGGGTCATGTTCGGCGTTGCCCTCAGGGGAGAAGGGGTTTAAAATCGCACAAATGTTCGCTAGTCGGACATTCTCGGGCCTGTGGGAGGGTCCGTCAAGGTCAGAATTCGAGGGACCAGCCATGACCACGCACGAGCAGAATATGCGCATGACCCGGGTCGGCCCGGGCCAGCCGGCCGGCCGGCTGCTGCGCCGCTACTGGCAGCCGGTCGCCCTGATCGAGGAACTGGACGACCTGCGCCCGGTGCGCCCGGTCAAACTGATGGGCCAGGATTTCGTGCTGTTCCGCGATGAGCAGGGCCGTTTCGGCCTGCTGGATCGCGATTGCCCCCACAGAGGCGCCGACCTGGCGTTTGGCCGCCCGGAAGACGGTGGCCTGCGCTGCCCCTTCCATGGCTGGCTGTTCGATGTGAATGGCAACTGCCTGCAGACACCGGCCGAGCCGGAGACCAGCAAACTCTGCCAGCGCATCAAACAGAAAAGCTATCCGGTAGTGCTCAAGAGCGGGATTCTCTTCGCATATTTAGGCGAGGGCGAACCGCCGGCATTTCCCGATCTCGACTGCTTCATCGCGCCCGACAGCCATGTCTTTGCCTTCAAGGGGCATATCGCCTGCAACTGGCTGCAGGCGCTGGAGGGCGGCATCGATCCGGCGCATGCCTCCTTCCTGCATCGCTTCTTCGAAGACGAAGATCCGAATGCCAATTATGGCCGGCAGTTCCGCGCCAAGTCTGCCGCTTCCGACATGCCGATGACGCAGGTGCTGCGCGAATTCGAGCGTCCCACCATCGAGATCGAGCGCACCGATTACGGCATGCGGCTGATCGCGCTGCGCGAGCTGAACGAGAAGAGCACGCATGTGCGCGTGACGAATCTGCTGTTCCCGCAGGCCTTCAATATCCCGCTCTCGGCCGAGATGACCATCACGCAGTGGCATGTGCCGGTCGATGACGTGAACTGCTACTGGTTCGCCATTTTCACCAGCTTCACCGGCCCGGTGGACAAGCAGCAGATGCGCGACCAGCGACTGCAACTTTACGAACTGCCCGATTACATTCCGCGCAAGAACAAGTCGAACAATTACGGCTTCGCCCCCTATGAGCAGAAGACCAAAACCTTCCCCGGCATGGGCGACGACATCAACGTGCATGACCAGTGGGCGGTGGAAAGCCAGGGCGCGATCCAGGACCGCACCCGCGAGCATCTCGGCAGCACCGACAAGGGGATCATCAATTACCGCTCGATGCT
>JAEYSS010000228.1 GCA_023434425.1 Pseudomonadota bacterium
CGTGCGGGCGAAGAACATGCATCCGACCGGGCATACCCGGCTGCCGCGCTATGTGCGCGGCCATGTCGGGACCGTCGAGCTGCTGCATGGCGTGCATGTCTTCCCCGACAGCAATGCGAAGGGCGAGGGCGAGCAGCCGCAATGGCTTTACACCGTACGTTTCGAGGGCCGTGAACTCTGGGGTCCGGAGGCCGATTCGACGCTGTCAGTTTCGGTCGATGCCTGGGACCGCTATCTGGATCCGGCATGACGTCGCTCCCAAATATCTTGCCCGACCTGCCCTGCGATGAGGCTGCCGCGCCGGTCTTCCGCGCGCCCTGGGAAGCGCAGGCCTTCGCCATGGCGGTCAGCCTGCACCAGAAGGGCCTGTTCACCTGGACCGAATGGGCGGCTGTTCTGACGGCCGAGATCAAGGCGGCGCAGGCTGCCGGCGATCCCGATACCGGCGCGACCTACTATCATCACTGGCTGCGCGCACTGGAGCGTCTGGCCATCGAGAAGGGTGCTGCCACGCCGGCGGCTCTGCAGGACAAAGCCGCAGCCTGGGACCGCGCCGCCCGCGCCACGCCACACGGCCAGCCGATCACGCTGTAGTTGACCGGAACGACATGGCCTACCGCGTCAGGCTGGCGAAGACGCGGCTGCCATGCTGCAGGCGATCCTGCAGCTTCGGGTGGCTCAGATTGCCGGGCTGGGCTTCGGGCATCGTATTCAGGAAGGCGTTGAAGGCCTTGTGTGCTTCGTTGCGGTCGAGCCCGGCCAGCAGACGGATGGCGCAGGCATCGGCCTGCTTTTCCTGATCAGGCGAATAGCTCTCGTGCAGTTTCTTCATGTAGCCAACGGCACCCAGCACCATTTCGGGGTTCGGGCCGGTCGTCTTGAACAGGTTGCTCAGTGCAGAGACGGTGTCCACGGTATCGACGATCCGGTTTTGGATTTCCCGAGTCTCGTGCCGCCGCAGGACATGCGCAATCTCATGGCTCAGCGTGAACAGCGCGGCCTGCTCCTTCTCTGCCTTGTCCTTGCCTTTGTCGCGCTTGGTCGGCAGCGTGCCGCGTTCGATGTAAAGATAACCGCCGGGAAGTGCCTTGGCATTGCGGCCGGAAGAGTCGATCACGTGCAGCCGGAACTCATAGGGGTGGGCGGGGATGGCGGTCAGCACCTTTTCCAGCAGGCGGTCGGCCGAGGCATAATATTCGCGATCCAGGGCCTTTCGGCTGTCGCGGGAAATCAGAGGCGTCTCTTCGGCATGGAGGTTGTCGCCCAGTTGGCGTTCCAGGCTCATTGGCAGCCAGTTCATGTTGCGGGCGGCCAGCTTGGCAGCCTTCACCATGTCGCCAGTGCCAGGCCTGCCGCCGCTGGCGATGGAACCGAGAAATCCCGTGAGTCCCGTTGTGGCACTGGCCTGCAGAATTTTGCTGAAATTGTCGGTCAGTTCAAAACTGTCGACCAGGCCGGCCTCGCAGGCAATGTCATGCACGCCATGTTCGCGTGAGAGGTCGACCGGGTTGCTGGCGCCCTGCTGAGAGTCTGTCGACGGCTGCCCGGTCAGTGACGAAAACAGGTTATTTAGCGGCGCCAGTGGCGATTGCGCCATCGCAGCTATGGGCAGGAACAGAACCGCAAGCAGGATGATCAGGATCTGCATGATGCGCTCCTATTGGGTCTGAGTGAAGGGTGCGATGACGCGGATGGCGTCAAAGGTGAAGTTGTGGTCGGACAGGGCCGCGGCCTCGGCGAGCGCCTGCGCGGTACGATTTCCGCCAAGATCCGGGGCAGTGCGGATAGCTTTGAGCTGGTCGCGAAGTTCGGGTTCGCTGTCGAGGGCGACGAAGGTGAAGCTGCCGCTGTAACGCCGCCCACCGACCACGGCCTGCCAGTCATATTTGGTACCGGGCGTGATCAGGGGTGCCGCCAGCCTGACATAGCCGCCCTGGATTGGCAGTATGGCCTGCCTGCGCTGCGCGCGGCTTTCGATGCGGAATTCGGATACCAGTCCCTGCTTGCCGAAATGCATCGGGATCAGCAAATCGCCCCGAGGAACGAGGATGTACTCATAGGGCAGGCCGGGGAGAACATCCTGGTCGTGCGCGCGTTTGCCGCCCCTGACCTTCTGCGGCTCCCCGAGTGCCTGTTCCGCCAGTTGGCGTAACCCTTTGAACAGTCCTGAAGTGGCCTTGCCTGTGCCGCGATAAACTTCACCGGCGCGCACAGTGATGCAGCGCGGACCATTCGGGGTTTCCTGCATCACGCAGATCGCGCCCAGTTCCACGGCGACCATGCCGCAATCCGGGGCGAAATGCGGGCGATCGGAGGTCAGGTCGATCTTCTGGCCATTGACCGTCACACTGCTGTTGACCGCACTGCTGATGATGCAGGCTTCAGCCCATGCCATGCGCGGAATCAAAGCGAGGCCGGTCACAAGGATCGTGACATAGAAAGTCTGTTTCATGCCCTGTCTCCCACGCATCAGAAACCGAATGCCACGGCTGCGAGGCCGTACAGAATGAAACCCGCGACCGCCAAGGTGCGGATCGACCAGACCACGCTGCCCAACACGGCTAAGCTGGTTCGCAACGGCCCCGGCTGTTGTGCATCCGTGGGGCTATTTTTTGCGTCTTCTGAAGCGCTGCTCTCAATGATCTTCTCGACGAACATGCCGAAGATGATGCCGGCCGGATTCAGCCACTGCCCGGCTTCCAGCCGGCCCATCGCGAAGATGAACACCCATACGATACTGGCAATGAACAGAAGCCAGGCGAGTCCTAGGAACAGCATGGCTTTTCCGTAAGGAAACCAGAAACCGCGCGTTGGAAACGATATCAGTGCCGCTGATTTAATACGGCCTGCCGCAATGCGACGTGATGTGTGATAGCGGGCAAGAAGCCATCCGAAGACCAGACCGGTGACGACACCGGATACCAGATCGATTGTGAATCCGAATAGCCTGGTATCTCCGAGTGGCTTGATCAGACTGTCGAAGATCGCGGCATGGACGATGACACCATCCACATTCTGGGCGATCGCGGTGCCATGTTTGTCGTCGTTGCCCCAACCACCCCCGATGAACACCACTTGTTCGCGTGGATTGTCGAAGGACAGGCGTGACGACAGATTCAGGTCTGGAACGCTTACAATGAAGCGCGGCAGGCCGTGTGGAATGCCGACGTCCCAGCCGGCCACATGCAGCGTGCGGGTGTTAATCGGTGATTCCGCATCATCCTCGGCCGAGGCGGGGATCTGAGGCGGCGTAAGACCTTTCAACAGCCAGTAGGTTACGACGCCGAGATTCGGAAATTCCGGATTGAACAGGATGGCGCGGCCGTGATGGCGGTGCAGTTCCGCCTTTGCGAAATACACGCAGGGTTCCAATGCCTTCATTTCGGACTGCCAGCTTTCGATGGCAGTCCGCGTTTCCGGTCGGCTGGCGCGGAAGGGTTCGATCAAAGCGAAACGGATGGCGCTGCTGCAGTCCATCGCCTGGCGTGTTGCCGCCAGTTTGAGGCAGTCGGCCGAGGTATGCTGTTCTAGGTCCGGGCGGGCAGCATGGCAGATGGCGTTGTACAGGGGGCGCGCACGCGCGGCTTCCGCAGTGCTGCTAGGTGCCAGATCGAGGTCGATGGCAATGACGGCCGGTTTTTGGTCCAGTACCGGTGCCAGGAGGCGAAGTATCTGGCCGCGATCCAGCGGCGAGGTCCGGTCGAAATTCGTCTCGTAGCTGTCGTCGTCGACGATGAGAATGCGCGGCAGTTCGCGAAGCTGCTGTTCCTCAAACAAACCGGGCGGGGGGCCGGTGATGGTGTTCAGGAAAGCGGCGGTGCGGGTTTCCAACCAACCCAACAGACCCAGCGCGGCAATCATTTCGATTGCTCCGCCCAGAATCAAGGTTGAAACCAATGTGCGGAAAACGGCCACGCATAAGCTGCCGTCGCTGCACCATCTATTGGTGCCGACTTTTCCCACTTGTCCCCCAACTGCCGGTGTTTCCAGCTGGCATCCCGCCAACCAGATCACAACCTCACCTTGGAAGAAATACTACCTTTGGAATATAATATTAATCAAGCGGGCGCTTTCTGGGTGTAGATCAGCGAAGCCAGCTAAAGCGGGGCGATGACGCGGCGCAAGGTTGGATTAGACCCCCTTCGGCAGTGCCACGCCGAGTTTCTCGGCCCAGGGCCGCAGGCTCGGCATGATCTCCGGATGCAGTGCGACGCCTTCGGCCTGCCGCTGCGCCCGCAGTTTCAGGCCGCGTTCGCCCGGCATGCGCACCGGCGGATTGCCGGGTTTGACCGGTGCGGTGCGGCAGGCCTCGGCGAGCCATTCGGTTTCTCTTGTGAAAGCATCGATGCCGCCGAAGGCGGCCGGATCGATCACCTGGACGAAGACGCGCGCGCCCCATTGCTTCGAGCCCACCGCGCGGCCCGAACCGGCCAGGCCCGAGGTCAGCATCTCGACCAGCAGGCCGAGCGCAAAACCCTTGTGGCCAAGATCCATGCCGCCGAGCGGCAGCACCGCGCCGGGTGGCGTTGTCGTGAAGCTGGCGGGGTCGTTGGTGGCATTGCCCTCATTGTCGACCAGCCAAGGGCCGCCGAGTTTACCGCCCGTGCGGTTGAGCCGCGCCACCATGCCGTTCGTGGTGGTCGAGGCGCTGATATCGAAGATCACCGGCGTGGTCTCGGTAGGCCAGCCGCCGGCGATCGGATTGGGCGTGTAGCGGCCAGCAATCGCACCGAACGGCGCGACCGAGCCGCTATGCGGATCGGAACTGGCGATCAGCAGCGCCATGCCGCGCTCGATCACGCGCAGCGGATAGGCGGCAAGGCAGGCGATGTGATGCGAATGATTGATCACCACTGTGCCGGTGCCATAGGCCTTCGCACGGGTAATGGCATTCTCGATGGCTTTCAGCACCAGCCATGGGCCGGGCAGGTAGTGGCCATTCCAGGTCAGCACTGCGGGCCGCTCGGCGATCACCGTCGGTTCGCCATCCTTGGCCATGCGGCCGGCTTCCAGTTCGGCCAGGTAAGGCCCCAATAACTGCAGGCCATGCGTGCTGTGTCCCATCAGGTCGCCTTCGACCAGGATGGCGGCGGTGGCGCGGGCCTTTTCAACATCCAGTCCGCCCTTGCGCAGCAGATCGATGGCGAAGGTGACAAGATCGGTGGCGGCAAAGCGTTCGGTCATGGTCTGTCCATGCAGCAGGAATCGAAACGGCGCGCCATACTAGTCAGGCGCGCCGTCGATGAGAAATGTAAGGTCTCAGCCGAGGGCGTTCTGCACCGCGCGCATAGCCACCACACCCACCAGATGCGCCCGGTATTCGCCGCTGCCGTGAATGTCGTTGTTCATTTTGGCCGGGTCGGTTTTGATGCCCTTCAGTGCATCGGGGCTGAAGGATTTCGACAGGGCGGCTTCCATCTCCTTGTGTCTGAACACGCAGGGGCCGGCGCCGGTAACGGCAACGCGGACGCCATCAGCGGTCTCGGCCACGAAAACCCCGACCATCGCGTAGCGCGAGGCCGGGTTGCGGAATTTCTCGTAGCCAGCGCGCTTCGGGGCCGGAAACTCGATCTTCGT
>JAEYSS010000108.1 GCA_023434425.1 Pseudomonadota bacterium
AGGCTGCCGGCGGCGAGGCGAATCTCGGGCTGCAGGCCTTCCAGCGCGCGCACCGGGCTGTCGTTGCGCAGGACCACCGCGCGCGGCTGCAGCACCTCGTCCAGCGCGACCAGCAGGTCGGGCAGCATATGCTCCGCACCCGCCGTATTGCACTGGACGCAGACGACATCGCCGTAACGGTCGATCACGACGCCCGGCAGACCGTCAGCCTCGGCATGCACCAGCCGGTAATACGGCCTGGCGAAGCAGCGCTCGCGCAACCGCAGCGCGGCCTGCAACCGACGGCTTAGGAATTTCGCGTCGATCGTTGCCGCTTCGTTACTCAACAGGCGTGCGGCGATCAGGGAATGCGGGTTGAATGTGCCGATTCCCAGCAGCGCACCCTGCGAATCCACGAGTCGTACAAGGCTGCCGGGTGCAATCGCCTTGGCATCCGCGTCCAGTGCAATCTCGTTGGAATAGACCCACGGATGTCCACCCCTTGCGCGGCGCTCTTCTCGCGGTTTCACGCGCAGAACGGGCAACGTATTGATTGTCATGGACAAATCCTCAAGACCTCGGTATCAGCGCCAGACAGGCTACGGCGCTGCACAAACAAGAAAGCGAATTTTAGTCGATGTTCACCCTGCACGACCAGTTGCGCCGCGATACTTTCGCGGTCTGCCGTATGAAGCTTTGCCTGGTCCAGCTGATGAACGACAGCCAGTATCCCTGGCTCATCCTGGTCCCCGCCGTCGAGAATGTCACCGAGATCGCCGATCTGAACGAGAAGCAGCGCAAGCTGCTGATCAACGAGATCGCCCAGGCTCAGCGCGTGCTGCAGCATGTCTTCGAACCGCACAAGCTGAATGTCGGCGCACTGGGCAACGTGGTGCCGCAGTTGCATGTGCATGTGATCGCCCGTTTCCGCGACGACGGCGCCTGGCCCAGCCCGGTCTGGGGCAAACTGCCGCCCAAGCCCTATGACGATGCCGCCATGCGCAGCACGGTGGCCAAGCTGCAGAACGCCTTCATCACGCGCGTCTGAGCGCCTATACTGGCGTCATGCATTCCGAAACTGTCGAAACCCTCGGCCTGATCGCCGGCGCGCTGACCACGCTGGCCTATGTGCCGCAGGTGCTGAAGGTGTGGCGCAGCCGCTCGGCACGCGACATCTCGCTGGGCATGTTCCTGCTGATGAACTGCGGCATCGCGCTGTGGCTGGTCTATGGCCTGCTCATCGGCTCGCCCGGGCTGATCGCGGCCAACGTCGTTACGCTGGGTCTGACCGCGTCCGTGCTGGTCGCCAAGCTGAAATTCGACCGACCCGCTGCCGATACGGCCAACAGCTGATCACTGGTCAGGCTGCGCGACCCGGCGTATAAAAAACGCCATGAACAGGCGCGACTTCCTGCTTCGCTCCGCCGCCAGCCTCGCCGTCGGCGGTGCTGCCCTGCCCGCGCGTCCCGCCGCGGCCCAGCAGGTGCAGACCGAAACCCTGCGGCCGAAAGACAGCGGCGGCTTTTTCCGCATTCTGACCGGATCGGCGCATACCACGGCCTTTCCCGTCGGCGTCACGATGGCCTCGGTGATTTCCAACCCGCCGGGCAGCCGGCCCTGCGACAAGGGCGGCTCCTGCGGCGTGCCCGGCCTGATCGCAGTGGCACTGACCAGCCAGGGCAGCGTCGCCAATCTCGCCGCCATCGGCAATGAAAGCATCGAAAGCGGTTTCGCCCAGGCCGACCTGGTCGCCAACGCCCATCAGGGCGAAGGCATCTATTTCCGCCGCGCCAAGCAGGGCAACCTGCGGGTGCTGGCGAATCTTTACCCTGAAACCATCCATCTGGTCGTGCGCAGCACGGCCGGCATCGGCGATATCCGCGAACTTGCAGGCAAGCGCGTCTCACTCGACCGCGCCGGCTCGGGCACGCGCTTCAACGCCGAGATCATTCTGGCCGCGCACGGCCTGCGGCTGAACCAGCTGAAGCTGCTGGAGGTCGATCCCGGCGAAGCGGCAGACCTGATGTCGCGGAACGAACTTGATGCCTTCTTCCTGATCTCAGGCCAGCCGGCGCCTACCGTCGGCGACCTGACCGACCGCGAGATCGCCCGTGTCGTGCCGCTGGCCGGCCGGCAGACCGAAGGTGCGCTGCGCCGGCATCCGTTTTTCATGCGCGACATCATTCCGGCCGGCACCTATCGCGGCGTGCCTGAGATCGAGACCCTCAGCATCGGGATGCAGTGGATCTGCCCGGAGAGTCTCGATCCGGAACTGGTCTACGAATTGCTTCGCGCATTGTGGCACCCGCAGAACCGCAAGATTCTCAATGCCGGCCCGGCGATGGCGCAGCGCATCCGGCTCGGCACGGCACTGCTCGGCATCAGCGTGCCGCTGCATGCCGGTGCCGAACGCTTCTATCGCGAGATGAAGCTGATCACATGAGCCGGCGTGGCGCGGCTGTCAGCGACAGGCCGCGCCATATCCGATATCGATGCAGCGCCCGTCAAGATCGGCGGGCGCCCGGATGCCGGCGAGATTCGCCAGGGTCGGAGCGATGCTGGTCGTATCCACCGGCAGAATGCGCGTGACCGGTTTCGCTCCCGGCCACCAGAACACAATCGGCACTGCCGTATCGTGGTGGTACGGCCCCGTATGGCCCATCATGAAGCGCGTCGGCAGCGCGCGGGCCGCCGAAACACCGGACTTCAGTGCCACGATGACATCGCCGGAACGGCCCGCCATCGCACTCTGGGAAAAACGGTCCTGCAGCGAATAGTCGGACGGTGCGCTGCTCGTGATCTTGTGCCCGAGCAGGCTGTCCAGCGAAAACGCCTGCTCGACATCGGGATGCGAACTGAAGACATCCAGCGCTGCCTTGACCACCGCGGCGCGCTCCGCTCCGGCGAGACCGCGGCCACTGGCATCGACCGCGTAGAACTGCACGTAATCTGGAGAGACCAGCGGATCCGCCGTCAGGCCGAGCCGGGCCTTCACCTGGGCGTTTGCGTCGGCAAGCAGCTTGGCCGGGCTGATCCGCTTGGCCGACGCATCGCCCTGCCGTGCAAGCCGCTCGGGGAAATCGGAGCCGCCGTGATCACCGGTCACCACCAGCATGACGCGAGCGCCGTAGCCATCCAGATAGGTCAGGAAATCGCCGAGCATCGCATCGAGGCGATGCATCTGATCGCACATTTCCGGACCCTGGGTGCCATAGCCATGGCCGATGAAGTCTGTGGCCGACAGGCTGATGGCCAGCAGGTCGGTCTGCCCGCGCTTGCCCAGCTTGTGATACGCCACCAGTTCGCGGGCGGCCTCCAGGGTCAGCGGGTCCATGATATGGATCGCCCGCACCTTGCCCGGCGGTTTGCCTTCTTCCGCCGGTAATTCCGGCGGCAGCTTGAGCTTCCACGTCAGCTTGCCGAGCGCGATCTCGCTTTCGAGCGCACGGCAGGCTTCGTTGGCATAGGTCCAGGGCGGCGCGCTGCCGGCCTCGGCTGCGATCCGCGCATTCAGCTTGGCGAGCGGCTGCAGCTTGGTTTCTGCATTCTCTCCCGCGCCCACGAAGGTGGTGAAGCCGAAATTGTCGATATACCAGAACACGCCGTCGGCCTTGTGCCCGCCCATGGTGATGGAGGCGCGGTCCTTGCCCGAGACGACCACCACGCGGCTTTGCGGGTTCTGCTCCTTGAGCCAGTCACCCAGGGTCGAGGTCGCCAGCAATCCCGGGCCAACCTTGCGATGCTTGGGATCGAGTGCCACCGAATAGGCGGCATCCTCGACGCAGTAAACCTGTTTGCCGGTCGCGGAATCGTACCAGTCATTCGCCACGATTCCGGTGCCGCCCGGATGCTTGCCGGTCAGCAGGGTAGAATGCCCGGCGCAGGTTTCGGTGATGCCATGAGACTGGTAGGCATTGGCGTAGATCACGCCGCCATCCGCCATCCGTTTCAGACCGCGCTGGAAGGTCGGCCGCCATTTGTCGAACAGCAGCGAGCCGAACTGGTCGATCGCCAGCAGCACGATTAAGTCCGGCTTGGCACGATTTTCCTGGCCGGCAGCGCCAGTTGTGTTGAGCATCAGCGTCGCTGCCAGAAAAACGCCGATCCATTTCATCGATCCGGTCATGATGGCATCCCCCCGCGTTTTTTATAGTTGTCCTTCGCCGCACTTGCGGTGACGAAGAGTCGCGGGACGACTGCGATCATACCTGCCTGCTCACTCCAGGCCGACCAGGCTACTTACGACTGCGCAGCCGCCATCGCGCAGGAATGTTATACTCCATAACTATATTGTCGTAGAGCAGATTCAGCGCTGGCGGCGCCAGAATCGACGCCGTCGCGCAGTTCGTTCACATATCCAACACACCGGATACGGACTGCCTGCAGCGTCGCTTGATCAGTTCTCCGGTAACGGAGCTTCCTTCGCCGCCGCCGCGCACCATTCCTGCATCGCCGGCCAGGCATAGATCGCAGTCACATAAGCCTCGCTCACGGGATCCATCGCCACGCCATAGCTGCGGAAGCGGGTCGCCACCGGGGCATACATCGCATCGGCCAGCGTGAAGCGGCCGAACAGGAAATCGCCGCCATCGCTTCCTTTTTTCTGGCCGAAACGGCCGCGGCAGTCCTGCCAGACCTGCTGCATGCGGGCGATATCGAGCTTCGCCTCCTCGCTCGGACTGACGCCGTTCTGTGCCAGCGGGCTCAGCTTGTTGATGTCCATCGGCAGCTCGCGGCGCAGGGCCGCGAAGCCGGCATGCATCTCGCTCATCACGCTGCGCGCCACCGCGCGGGCGCGCGCATCCTCGGGCAGCAGGCCGGCCTCGGGCCAGGTCTCGGCGATGTATTCGCAGATCGCCAGGCTCTCCCAGATCGTCAGGTCGCCATGCTTCAGCACCGGCAGCTTGCCGGCGGCCGACTGCAGCAGGATCTCGGCCCTGGTCTCCGGCCGGCGCAGCACGATCAGCGCCTCGTTGAAGCTCTGCCCGGTGGCTTTCAGCGCCAGCCAGGGCCGCAGACTCCAGCTCGAATAATTCTTGTTGCCGATGACGAGAGTGAGATCGCTCACGGAAGGCTCCTGCTGGATGGCCGGGATGTCGAAACGCGCTGCCACCTTATAGACGACGGCCTGCCCGCCGCCCATATTGATAATGAGCCACTGCAATGCTGAGGATTACCCGTGCCTGTCACCCTGATTGCCAAATCCGCCGCCGCCATTCCGGTCGAGACCGTGACTGCAAAGGCCTGGACGCTGCGTGCTGCCAGGGAAAAAGGCCTCGTTGCCGGCCTGGCCGAGGCGCAGGGCTTCAAGGCCAAGCCGGGCCAGGTGCTGGTGCTGCCCGATGCAAAAAGCGGCAGACCTGCGCGCGTCCTGGCCGGGATCAGTGAAACCCCGGACCTGTGGTCTTACGCCGCCATTGCCGGTGCATTGCCGGCCGGTGATTACAAACTGTCGGACAGCAAGGCCGGCGATGCCGCGGCGCTCGGCTGGGCGCTGAATGCCTATCGCTTCGACCGCTACAAGAAGATCGAGAAAAAGCTCGTCCGCCTGGTCTGGCCGGCGAAAGCCAACCCGCAGCGCGTTGCCGCGCTGCATGACGGCATCGTGCTGGCGCGCGACCTGATCAACACCCCGGCCGGCGATATGGGGCCGGCCGAGCTGGCCGAGGCGGCACGCGGCGTGGCCCTGCTCGGCAATGCGGATTTCAGCACCGTCATCGGCGACGAGTTGCTGGAGCAGAATTACCCGATGATCCACGCGGTCGGCCGCGCCAGCGCGCGCCTGCCGCGCCTGATCGACCTGCGCTGGGGCAACCCGAAGCATCCGAAACTCACGCTGGTCGGCAAGGGCGTGTGTTTCGATACCGGCGGGCTCGATCTGAAGCCTTCAGCCGGCATGCTGCTGATGAAAAAGGATATGGGTGGCGCTGCCGTGATGCTGGGCCTGGCTGCCACCATCATGGCGATGCAGTTGCCGGTGCGCCTGCGCCTGCTGATCGCCGCGGTCGAAAACAGCGTCTCGGGCAATGCCTTCCGGCCCGGCGACGTGCTGCAAAGCCGCAAGGGTCTCACCGTTGAGATCGGTAACACCGATGCCGAGGGCCGTCTGGTGCTGGGCGATGCGCTGGCCGAAGCCGATTCAGAAAAACCCGACTGGCTGATCGATGCCGCGACACTCACGGGTGCTGCGCGTGTCGCCGTCGGCCCGGATCTGCCCGCGCTTTATGCCACCGACGACGCCATGGCGCAGGCGCTGCTGGAGGCGGGCCTGAACGTCAGCGATCCGCTGTGGCGGATGCCGTTGCATGCCGGCTATCGCGAGTATATCGACGGCAAGGTGGCCGATATCAGCAATTCGGGCGATACGCCCTTTGCCGGCTCGATCACGGCCGCGCTGTTCCTGAAGGAATTCGTGTCGAAGACGAAATCCTACGCGCATCTCGATATGTTCGCCTGGAACCCCAGAACCCGCCCGGGCCGGCCGCTCGGCGCCGAGGCCACGGGCTTACGCGCGCTTTATGCCGCGATCGAGAAAAGATACGGGAAGAAATAGGAACGAGACCCGCCGCACTCCGTTCGCAGGCAGCCCGCAGCTGTGTGAAGCGTCTTAGTTGAGTGAGAACCGGTTCAGGAAGCGATACTTGCCGATCGTCACCTTGCCATCCGCCACGTTCATCTCATAGGCGAAACTGGCGCGGAACGGGAACCAGACCGGTTGCGTAACGACCTGGCTGGTGACTCTGAGACTCTGTCCTTCCAGCGTGATGACAGCGGTTTTCTCGTCAAACAGCTGCTCCAGCGTGGCCGACTTCAGCCGGAAGTCAGTCGGCAATGCCGTGGACGGAATGACCAGGCGATAGGTTTCGAATTCCGTCTTGAGGTGATCTCTCAGTGCCGCCTCGACGGCAGGCCAGTTCGCATTGAGAGCTTCACCAAGATTACGTTCGCTGCGCCGGCTTTCGGCAGCGCTCCTGTCCAGGCTGGCAACCCGCGCTTCATCTTGCAGATTCTGGATACGCGCGCGGGCCAGTCTTTCGAAAGCTCCCTTGGGATAACTGTCGAGATAGGCCTGGAAATCGCTCGGCTTCCGACTGTCCTTCACGGAATTCCAGAAGGCGATCTCGGCCGCATCGTCTTTTTGCGTCATTCCGGCGGGAGCATTCAGCGAGGCCAGCTGCGCGCCGGCCGGCGCATCCCTGAACATGAAGTTGCCGACCACCGACGAGCTTTCCCAAGGAGTCTGCTTGCCCTGCGTGCGCGCAATCACGCCGCCGCGCGCCCGCTTGAAGGCTTCCTCCATCGAGACCCCGGGCTGCCGGATCGCCTGCGCCAGTTCTGCCGTGTAGACGCCATTCGCAGAATCGCCGTCGCTCGCCACCGAGCCGGGCGCGGTGGCATAGGCGATCAGCGTGCCGGTCGGCGCCGATATTGCGGCAAGACCGTTATTGGACGAGCGGAAACTGCGCTGGAACGGATTGTTGCGGCAGGCATCCAGGATCACGATGTTGAACTGGTTTTTCGCCGTCGCCATGCGCGCCAGCACGTAGGCGACATCGACGGCCTCGACCTCGATTTCGTCCTCACTCTGGATGCTGGCCTTCACCGGGATCAGGTAGTTGGCGCCGCGCACCTGCATGCCATGACCGGCGAAGTAAAACAGCCCCACCGTTTGCTCGTTCAGCTTGCGGCCGAATTCCAGGACCGCGCGCTGCATGGCGCTACGATCCGCATTCTCCAGCTTGTGAACTTCAAAGCCGAGCTCGCCCAGCGTCGTGGCCATGGTGCGCGCATCGTTGATCGGATTCTTCAGTGCGCCATCGGCATAGGCGTTGTTGCCGATCACCAGCGCCAGGCGCTTGGCAGTGGCAAAGGACGGTGACACCGGCAGCAGAAGCGCCGCCGTCATCAGCAGAGCGGCAAGTGCGGCATGCAGTCGGACGAGTCTGGTCATTCTGCCCTCCCGCGGTTACTGGGCTGCCTGGTTCTGGACTGGATTCTGATACTGGTACTCGCCGATGACGACGCGGCCGTCAACGAGATCGAGCGCATAACTGAAGGGGGCGTTGAAAGCGGCCCAGGTACTGCCGTCTTGCCGCTGTCCGGTGAGCAGGATCGTGGCCCTGCGCGCCGCGGCATCGACCGATTGCAACGACGCCTTGTTGAGCTTCAGATTGACCGGCATGGTGGTGATGTGCTGGCCGCTCGGCATCATGACGCGATACTTGGCGAAATCCGTCTGCATATGCGTCTTCAATGCCGCTTCAACCTTCGGCCAGTTCTGCTTCAGCATCCCCTCGTAGTCGCCGGGCGACGCCGGTCCGGCATTCAGACTGCCGGCCGGCGCCTGCAGGCTGGCAACCACCGCCGGCGCTTGTCCCGGCGCCATATATTCGTACTGGCCGATGACGACCTTGCCGTCGGCGAATGTCACCTCATAGACGAACTGCGCACTGAAAGGACGCCAGTTAACCTGGTTGACGCCGTAGCTGGCATTGCCCTGGAGCATGCCATCCAGCAGAACCCCGATCCTGCCGGCTTCCGTATTGATCACGCGCTCCAACGTCGCCTTGTTGAGCCGCACATCGGTCACCGGAATATTATTGGCGGGGATCAGTTGACGATAGGCATTATACTGAGCCGTCACATGCGCCTTGAGCGCGGCTTCCACCGCGGGCCAGTTCTGCCGCAGCCGAGTCTCATAATCGCTGGCCGGGATCATCGGGGCCGAATTCAGGGTGGCGACCGGCGCCTGCAGGCTGGCAACCGCCGTTTCTTTTTTCGCCACTGGTGCCGGTGCGGGCGGAGCCTTGCTCTGCGCAGCCGGCACCGAAGCCGCCCGCGACTTGCTGGTATCGCCGAGGGCGGCCATCCTGATGCGTGCCAGTTTGTCGAAGGTGCCGCCCGGATAGTTGTCGAGATAGGCCTGGAAGTCCCGCAGATCCTGGCTGTCCTTGATCGTGTTCCAGAATGCGATCTCGGCGGCACTGTCCTTTTGCGGCATGACCGGGGCAGTCAGCGAGGCCACCTGTGCCGGCGCAGCCCTGAACGAGAAATGCCCGATCACCGACGAGCTTTCCCACGGGGTCTGGCGGCCCTGGGTGCGCTGGATCACGCCGCTGCGCGCCTGCTTGAAGGCTTCTTCCATCGAGACGCCGGGCTGCCGGATCGCCTTGACGAGTTCGG
>JAEYSS010000126.1 GCA_023434425.1 Pseudomonadota bacterium
CATCTGCTGCGTGCCGCCCTGATTGCAATCTCGATAACTGCTCTCGCCCTGCCTCCGGCAGCGCGGGCCCAGGATCTTCTGGTCTTCGCCGCCGCCTCGCTGAAAAACGCGCTGGACGAGATCAATGCCGGCCAAAGCATCGTGCCGCCGGCCAATGTGAAAATTTCCTATGCTGCGTCTTCCGCTCTGGCAAAACAGATCGAGGCCGGCGCGCCGGCCGATCTGTTCCTTTCGGCCGATCTCGACTGGATGGACTATGTCGAACAGAAGAGGCTGCTGAAGCCGGGCACGCGCAGCACCCTGCTCGGCAACCGCATCGTGCTGATTGCACCCGCCAATGAAAAGAATGGTGACGCGAAAGCCAATGTGAAGATCGCGCCGGGCTTCGATCTTGCCGCGCTGCTCGGCAGGGACGGACGGCTGGCGATGGCCGATGTGAATGCCGTGCCGGCCGGCAAATACGGCAAGGCGGCGCTGGAGGCGTTACGGGTCTGGCCCAGCGTGGCGAGCCGTATCGCCCAGGCCGAGAATGTGCGCGCCGCCCTGCTGCTGGTGGCGCGCGGCGAGGCGCCGCTCGGCATCGTCTATGCCACCGACGCTGCAGCCGAGAAGAAGGTGCGCATCCTGGATTCCTTCCCGGCCAGCACGCATCCGCCGATCCTCTATCCGGCGGCGCAGCTGAGCGGGTCGAAACACCCGCAGGCCGCCGCCTGGCTGGCGGGCTTACGCAGCCCGGCGGCAAAGGCCGTGTTCGCGAAACACGGCTTCACGGTGATCGCGCCGAATGCGGTGACGAATTGAGGAAAATGGGATGCCCGGGTCAAGCCCGGGCATGACAACCCTATATTATCTTGTCACCCTCGGGCTTGACCCGAGGATCCCATTTTAGCGACGTCAGCCCGTGCTCTCCCTCACCCCTGAAGAAACCACCGCGATCCTGCTGAGCCTGAAAGTGGCGAGCGTTGCCACGCTGGCCAGCCTGCCGTTCGGCGTCTGGATTGCGTGGCTGCTGGCGCGCAAGACCTTCCCGGGCAAGGCGCTGCTGGATGCGCTGGTACATCTGCCGCTGATCATCCCGCCTGTCGTAACCGGCTATCTGCTGCTGCTGCTGTTCGGCCGGCGCGGCCTGGTCGGCGCTTTTCTGGCCGAGCATTTCGGCATCGTCTTCGCTTTCCGCTGGACCGGCGCGGCGCTGGCCTGCGCGGTGATGGGCTTTCCGCTGCTGGTGCGCGCCATCCGCCTCTCGATGGAGGCGGTCGATCCGAAACTCGAAGCGGCCGGGCAGACGCTGGGCGCACATCCGGTGCTGGTCTTCCTCACCGTGACCCTGCCGCTCAGCCTGCCGGGGATTCTGGCCGGCACGGTGCTGAGCTTCGCCCGCGCCTTCGGTGAATTCGGCGCCACGGTGACGTTTGTCTCCAACATTCCCGGCGAAACGCAGACGCTGCCGACGGCGATCTACACGTTTACGCAAGTTCCTGGCGGCGATGCGCAGGCGCTGCGGCTGACGCTGATCTCGATTGCCATCGCCGCCGTGGCCATCGTGCTGAGCGAGCTGCTGGCGCGGCGCAGCGCCCGGAGACTGCTTGGATGAGACTGCTCGGATGACGCTCGAGGTCCAGATCGCGCATGACTTCGGCGGCTTTGCGCTGCAGGTGCGGTTTTCCTGCGCGCCGGGACTGACCGCCCTGTTCGGCCGCTCCGGTGCGGGCAAGACCACGCTGGTCAATGCCATCGCCGGACTGCTGCGGCCGCAGCGCGCGCGTATCAGCATCAATGGCCGCCTGCTGAGCGATACCGACTCCGGCATCCACGTGCCGCCGCACCGGCGCCGCATCGGCTATGTGTTCCAGGATGCGCGGCTGTTCCCGCATCTGACCGTGCGCCACAATCTGCTCTACGGCCGGTTCTTCGCGCGGCGTGACGACACCATCGCCTTCGACCATATTGTCGACCTGCTCGGCATCGCGCCGCTGCTGCAGCGCCAGCCAGCGACGTTATCTGGCGGCGAGAAGCAGCGCATCGCCATCGGCCGGGCCCTGCTGGCGCGTCCGGAACTGCTGCTGATGGACGAGCCGCTGGCCTCATTGGACGGCGCGCGCAAGGAAGAAATCCTGCCCTATCTGGAGCGGCTGCGCGACGAGCTGCGTCTGCCCATCGTCTATGTCAGCCACGCGATCCCGGAAGTGACGCGGCTGGCCGATACCGTGGTGCTGCTGTCCGATGGCAAGGTGCAGGCGGTGGGCAGCGTGGAAGATCTGACCGCGCGGCTCGATCTGTTTCCGCTGACCGGGCGCTACGAGGCCGGCGCGGTGCTGAATGCCACGCTGATCCGGCATGAGGAGGCCTGGGGGCTCAGCGCGCTGCAGACACAGGCCGGCGAAATTCTGGTGCCCCGGCTGGAGGGCCGCGCATTGGGCAGCGCGCTGCGCATCCGCATCCGCGCCCGCGATGTGACGCTGGCGCTGTCGCCGCCACCGGACACCAGCGCGCTCAACATCCTGCATGGCACGGTGGCGGAACTGAAAGCGAGCCGCGAGGGCGGCCCGCAGGTGGAAGTGAAACTGGACTGCCACGGCGACACCCTGCTGGCCCGCGTGACGCGGCTGTCGGCGGAACGGCTGGCGCTGCGGCCCGGCCAGCCGGTCTGTGCCATGATCAAGACCGTGGCGCTGGACGGCGGCAGCCTGGGACGGACCCGGACGTAAGTCGCAGCACCACCGGTTGTGGCCGGCCAATGGTTGAGACGGGGACGAGCGCCGCCATATAATACCACGCCGCCAGGTGATCAGCGGTCGTAGCAGGAAGTTTTTGTCGTGACCGAGCTGAAGACCACCGAGAAGGGCCGCATCCTCTGCGTGCTGGGCCCGACCAATACCGGCAAGACCCATCTGGCCGTCGAGCGCATGCTGAGTCATCGCAGCGGCATCATCGGCCTGCCGCTGCGGCTGCTGGCGCGTGAAATCTACGACCGCGCCGTGGCGCTCAAGGGCGACCGCGCCGTCGCGCTGGTGACCGGCGAGGAAAAGATCATCCCGCGCGGCGCGCAGTGGTTCGTCTGCACCGTCGAGGCGATGCCGCTCGACCGCGCTTACGACTTCCTCGCCATCGACGAGGTGCAGCTGGCATCTGACGCCGAGCGCGGCCATGTCTTTACCGAGCGGCTGCTGCATGCGCGCGGCACGGAAGAGACCATGTTCCTCGGCGCCGACACCATGCGCGGCCTGATCCGGCGGCTGGTGCCCAATGCGGAATTCATCGCGCGCCCGCGCCTGTCGCAACTGACCTATGCCGGTGCCAAGAAACTGTCGCGCCTGCCCAAACGCTCGGCCGTCGTCGCCTTCTCGGCCAGCGATGTCTATGCCATTGCCGAACAGATCCGGCGCCAACGAGGGGGCGCCGCCGTGGTGCTGGGCGCGCTCAGTCCGCGGGCACGCAACGCCCAGGTGGCTTTGTTCCAGAATCGCGATGTCGATGTGATGGTGGCGACCGATGCCATCGGCATGGGACTCAATCTCGATATCGAGCACATGGCCTTTGCCGAGATGACCAAGTTCGACGGCATCGGCATGCGGCCGCTGATGCCGGCCGAGGTGGCGCAGATCGCCGGCCGCGCCGGACGACATATGCGCAACGGCACCTTCGGCACCACGGCCGACTGCCCGGCGATGGATGCCGACCTGATCGAGCGGATCGAAAATCACCGTTTCGAGCCGGTGAATGCCGCGCGCTGGCGCAACACCGACCTGGATTTCCGCAGCGTGGAGGCGCTGATCCGCACGCTGGACCTGCCGCCACCGCGCGACGGCCTGGCGCGGGGCCGCGATGCCGACGATCTGCTGGCGCTGCAGGCTTTGCGCGAAGACGCCGCCGTCAAAGATCGTGCAACCGGCAAGGACCGCGTCGAACTGCTGTGGCAGGTCTGCGCCATTCCGGATTTCGCCAAGGACATGCATGACAGCCATGCGCGCCTGCTGAGCCAGCTGTATCAGCATCTGTGCGACCGCGACGGCAAACTGCCGAGCGACTGGGTGGCCGGGCAGCTGCGCAACATCGACCGCACCGATGGCGATATCGACACATTGTCGCAGCGGCTGGCGCATATCAGAACATGGACCACCGTGACGCATCGTGGCGGCTGGATGGAGGACGCGCAGGACTGGCAGGCCAGGACGCGCGCCATCGAGGACCGGCTGTCGGATGCGCTGCATGAAAAGCTGACCGAACGTTTCGTCGATCGCCGCACCAGCGTGCTGAGCCGCGGGCTGGAGGAAGACCCGGCCAGCCTCGACGTCAAACTGGGCGAGGACGACGCGCTGACGGTGGAAGGCGAGATCATCGGCCATCTGCACGGCCTGCGCTTCCGCCCGGTCGGCCACGACACCGTCGAGCAGCGCCGCATCCTGCGCTCGGCCGCCTTGCGCGTGCTGGGCCCTGCCCTGGCCGAACGCGCCGCCGCGCTGGTCGAACTGCCCGACGAGGCTTTCGCCCTGTCGCCCGAAGGCGGTCTGCTGCACATCACGCCGGAGAAGGAAGCCGTGACGCTGGCCGTGCTCGCTAAAGGCAGCGAGATGCTGGAGCCGAAAGTCAGCCTTCTCGCCGACGACCAGCTGCCGGCCGAGACGCGCAAGGCGGTGGAAGAGAAACTGGCCGGCTGGCTGAAGCGCCATCTGCGCCTGCATCTGGGCGACCTGTATCGTCTGCGCGATGCCGAGCTGAAAGGCGCGGCGCGCGGCCTGGCCTTCCAGCTGGCGGAGAATCTGGGCGCGCTGAAACGCGACGATGTGTCGGATCTGGTGCGCAATATGGGCCAGGCCGAGCGGCATCCTTTGCGCAAGATGGGCGTCAGCTTCGGCGAGACGCATATCCTCGCCACCAAGCTGCTGAAGCCGAAGCCGACCCAGCTGAAGACGCTGCTCTGGGCGATCTACAACGGCAAGGAGCCGGAGGCGCCGCCGACGCCGGGGCTGACCTCGGTGCCGCTGCTGGAATGGCGCGACGATGCCTGGTGGCTCGCCGCCGGATTCCTGCGCGCCGGACGCCAGGCCTATCGCCTGGATATCGTGCAGCGCATCGCCGAGGGCGCGCGCCAGGCCGAGATGGCGTCGCGCCAATCCTTCAGGAAAGACTCGGCGGGATATGACAAGCCGAAACATGGTGGAAAGCCGGCAGAGGCGAAGCCCGACGCGGCTGCAGAAACCACAGTGACCGAACAGGTCGCGGCCGAAGACACTCCGGCAGAAGAGGTGGCACTCGTGGAAGCGCCGGCTGAAATGCCGGATGCCGCGGCGGAAGGCGCAGCACTCGCCGCACTGGCCGCCAGCGTGAAGGCCGAGGGCGTGCCGGATGCCGCGCCGGCGGAACCTCCGAAGGCGAAGAAGCGTCTGGGCCCGCCGGGCAGCTTCGTGGCCGATACCGCCTGGATGAATCTGGCCGGCTGCGGCGCCGACGAACTGCAGCGCCTGCTCTGGGCGCTGGGCTACAAGTCGATCACCGCGCGCGATCCGGAGACCAAAGCGGATGTGACGCTGTACCTGCGCTCGCACAAGGCCATCGTCGCCAAACGCGAACGCGAACAGGAAAAGCGCAAGGCCGATGAAGCCAGGATGGCAGACTCGCCCTTCGCCGCGCTGATGGCGCTGAAGCAGCAGTCGCAAAAGCCGCCGCAGAAACCGGCGCATAAAGGCGGCGGCAAGCGACGCTGACCGCTTTTCAGTCTGACGGCGCGTTTACCATAGCGCGCCGCTCCGGCGAGCAAATCCGGCTGGCACAGGGATTGCTCCGTTCTCCCTGTCGCAGCACGGCGACGCAGCGGAACCCGCGTCACGGGCAGGTTTCGCGCAGATGCCGTGCCGGCAGATTCTGCCCGGTCACGAACCGGCGCGGCAGACTCTGCCCTGCGGCAGCATGCGAACCGACAGGAGCCTTAACCATCATGCGTATCGAAACCGACACAGGCATCATGCCGGGCCAGGGCAGCGCCGCCAAGCGCGCCGCGGGCGGCGATTTCGCCGCGATGATTTATGACGGCCGCCTGTCGGGCGAGGCAGTGGCGGCGAAACAGACGGCGCTGACCGCATTGCGCGAGCAGGCCGGCGCGGCGGTGTCGGGCGGCGGCGCGAAACAGTTTCTCGCCGGGCTGACGGTGCAGGATCTGGCCCTGCTGCAGCAGGCGAGCGGCCTTGCCCAGCGCATCGACGTGTCAGCGCTGTCGGAAGAAGGCGCAGCCAACCTGCTGCTGGAGCGCGACAGCCGGGTCGATCTGGACAATGACGGGCTGGTCGAGGTGGGCGCGGCGAAGATCATCGCCTTCCCGCCGGTGAATGCACCGCAGGCCGCGAAGGATGCCTGGGACGCCGCGACGGCCGGCATGAGCGCGCGGGATCGCATGACCCTGAGCGGCCATATCGCGCTGCCGCTGACCTTCGGCACGACGCTGCCGGGCCATGCAGGGGCAGGCCCGCAGCTGGGCGACATGGTGCAGGCGGATTTCGACTGGAGCGACCTGATCGCCCGGCTGCTGGACGGTATCGAGGCCGGCCGGCTGTATAATGCGGCGGCGGTCTCCGACATGCTGGAAGATGGCGTGCGGCGTTTCGGCGACGAATTGCGCTCGCGCGGCCTCGCCTGAGGCAGCGGTTACAGCCGCAGCTGCGTGCCGGTTTCGGCCAGCCTGAGCGCTGTGAGCAGGCGCTGCATGGCGGCATCGATGTCGCTCATGGCGACGGCATCCAGCACCCAGTCGCGCTGCTGGGCGACCAGATCGCCCTGCACCACCTGAAGCTCGAGCACGATCAGGCCAAGGAACTGCAGGCGCTCTGCCACCGGCAGTTTCGCCAGCGGGCAATGATGGCCGATCGAATACGGACCGAGCAGGTCGCGCACATGC
>JAEYSS010000231.1 GCA_023434425.1 Pseudomonadota bacterium
CCAGCACAAACTGACCCTCCTGCGGCGTAAAGAGGTGTCCACGGCCGAGTTCCGCCGCCTGGTACGAGAGGTCAGCCTGCTGTTGGCCTATGAGGTCACTCGCGACCTGCCGCTGGAGAAGGTGGATATCGAGACGCCGCTGGAGCATATGAAGGCGCCGCTCCTGTCGGGCAAGAAGCTGTGCTTCGTTTCGATCCTGCGCGCTGGCAACGGTATCCTGGATGGCATGCTCGACCTGGTGCCCTCGGCCCGTGTCGGCCATGTCGGCCTCTACCGCGATCCCGAGACGCTGGTGCCGGTGGAATATTACCTGAAGCTGCCCGACGACGTGCGCGAGCGCCTGGTGATCGTGGTCGACCCGATGCTGGCAACCGGCCATTCCGCCGCCGCCGCCGTGGCGCGGCTGAAAGAGGCCGGGGCGGCGCAGATCAAGTTCGTCTGCCTGCTGACCGTTCCAGAGGGTCTGCGCGTGATGCAGGAGGCCCATCCCGACGTGATGGTCTATACCTGCGCGGTCGATCGCCAGCTCGACGACCATGGCTATATCCGCCCAGGCCTGGGCGATGCCGGCGACCGCATCTACGGCACGAAGTAGTAGCGAATAGCTGGGGCTTTCGTATCCGCCATCACAGCCGCATGGCACGGCATCCGGCATAGTCGGCGCAATCCGACAACCTGAGGTGCCGTGTCATGGCTGCCATGCTTCTTCGCCGCGTTCTGCGCGTTTCTCTCACTCTTACCGTCGCTGCCGCTGCCGGCATCGCCGCCTCCGCCTGGGCTGGCAAGGCGCAGGCCGCCTCCGATCTGATTGGTGGTCAGACTGCCGCCACGGCCATCGCTGCCGTGCACGCCGCGCCGCGGGTGGTGGGGCAGGAGAGCCGGCGCGGCCTGCCGATTGTGCTCGGCAACCGTTTGATCAGCGGTCCTGGCTCGGGGGTGAAGTTCACCCTTGATGATCGGTCCACCGTCATCATCGGCCCGAACAGCGCCATTACGGTGGACGAATTTGCTGCCGACCGGGTCGTGCTGCGGGTTGAGCGCGGCAGCTTCCATCTCGATTCCGCCAATCCGGGCAACATCTATGTCGTGCTGCCGGGCGGCACCGTGACGGTGAAGGCCGCCACCGTGGCCGGCCGCATCCTGCCGGATTGCGCCGAGGTCGCGCTGCTCAGCGTTGGCCGTGCCGAGGTGGCGACCCCCGGTGGCGCCAGCGTGCGCCTGGACAAGATCGGCGACTTCACCCGCCTGACCGGCTATGCCGCGCCGAGCCAGCCGTCCCAGCTGCCGGCCCAGCGGCTGCAGGACTTCGTCGGCCTCACCAGCCAGATCGCCCATGGCATTACTCCGGGCGCCAATCCCGGCGCGCCCAGATTATAGGGCGCTGAAGCGCCGCATCGGCGCCAGACTCGGCTTTGCGAGTCGCGCCGATGCCTGTCTTCGAGGTGGCGAAAAGCCTGCCGCGACGCGCTTCCGGCGCCGCTTGTCAAAATTTTATCGTGCGCTGGCAGCCGTGCCGCGCGGAGGCGGACAGAGCAGAGAAAGCCGCAGTTCATGCGGCTTTTTCGTATCTGTGTCTCGCGTCGGCGCAGCGCTGCTGTGACACCCAGAACACGGTGGCGGCAAAAAATTTTTCGGTCAGGGCAATTTCCTATTGCAATGGGGGCGCGTTGCTGTAAATACCGCTTTCAACGACGCACCCGCACGTGCCGATGGCCCCTGGCAGGTTATGCAACGACGAACGCGTCCTTTTTGGTCGCACAGCGCTTGAGCTGTGCCGGTTTAAAGCCGGTCCGAGAGGGAGGTTTCGATGCTTGCAGCCAATGGTGGCCGCACCAATACCCGTCTGCGACGTTCCACCGCAAAATCGCGTGTTGAGCCGGGTCAGCTGACCCCCAAGCTCCAGCGTTTCCTTGCCGAGGCGAAGGACACCGAGCCCTTCGTGGTCGTCGATGTCGACGTCGTCGAGCATAACTACCGCGAACTCCGCCGCCTGCTGCCGTTGGCCAAGGTCTACTACGCCATCAAGGCGAACCCGGCTCCGGAAATCCTGCGCCGTCTGCGCACGCTCGGCTCCAGCTTTGATACGGCCTCGGCCAACGAAATCCAGCAATGCATGGATCAGGGCGTCAGCGCCGACCGCATTTCCTTCGGCAACACCATCAAGAAGAGGCGCGACATCGCCTGGGCCTTCGAGCAGGGTGTGCGCCTGTATGCCTTCGACTCGCTCTGCGAACTGCAGAAGCTGGCCGAACTGGCGCCGGGTTCGCAGGTCTTCTGCCGCGTGCTGATGGAGTGCGAAGGCGCCGAATGGCCGCTGTCGAAGAAATTCGGCTGCGCCCCCCGCATGGCCGCCGACCTGCTGGTCAAGGCGCGCGAGCTGGGCCTGGACCCCTATGGCATCTCCTTCCATGTCGGCTCACAGCAGACCGACCTGAACCAGTGGGACAAGGCGGTTGCCCAGGTCTCGCAGATGTTCAGCGTGCTGCAGCAGCATGACGTCGACCTGCGCATGGTCAATCTCGGCGGCGGCTTCCCGGCGAAGTACCGCACCGACATCCCGATGCTGGAAGCCTATGCCCAGGCGATCAGCGACGCGATGACCAAGCATTTCGGCAACAAGATCCCCGAGATGATCATCGAGCCGGGCCGTGGCCTCGTGGGCGATGCCGGCGTGATCCAGGCTGAGGTCGTGCTGATCTCCGAGAAGGACTACGACGACGACCGTCGCTGGGTCTATCTCGACATCGGCAAGTTCTCCGGTCTGGCCGAGACCATGGACGAGGCAATCAAGTACCGCATCCTGACACCGCGCGATGGCGGCCCGACCGGCCGCGTGTCGCTCGCCGGCCCGAGCTGCGACAGCGCCGACATCCTGTATGAGAAGGCCGAATACCAGATGCCGCTGGCGCTGGAAGTCGGCGACAAGATCCAGATCCTGTCCACCGGTGCCTATACGACGACCTATTCGTCGGTCGGCTTCAACGGCTTTCCGCCGTTGAAGAGCTACTGCATCTAAGCAGGCTGTTTCCGACGGTTTCGGTGGGTTCAAAAGGGCCGGTCGCGCAAGCGGCCGGCCTTTTTTCGTGGTTTTTGCTACCTGAGTGTGCATAGCGCATGGGCGACACCCTACTGCAGCTTATCTAAATCCCCTCAGGACCAGTGGAATTGCCGATTTCCTGTTGCGGCGGAGACCGGCCTGTGTGACAAATTTTGCGCTCGAAAAACGCGTATAAAGATAAGAATCGGCTTAACAGGTCGGGAGCTTGGTCCGGATGCGGTTGCAGTGCCGTTGGAACTCAAGTCTGCCGTCAAGGTTCGGTCATCGGGCATCGCGAACAGGGGGAGAGCGGTGACACAGCCGCCATTCGGCGAAGACAGGTTTATGGCGGCGCTGGCCCGCCATCGCGATGCTGTGGACGAAACTCCCGAAGCCGCTGTGACCGAAAATCATCTGCTGCACGCAGCGCTCGATACGATGGGCGAGGGCTTTGCCGTCTGGGATGCAGGCCCCAATCTGGTGCAGTTCAACCGCCGCCTGCCAGACCTGTTCGGCCTGTCTGCGGACCTGATGCGCCCGGGCCTGCCGGCCAAGGAATTTCTTGGCCTGCTGGTCTCGCGCGGCGTGCTGACGATCCGCGCCGAAGAAGCTTCGGCCTGGATCAATGCTTATATCGACGCCTCGACCCGTGCTGACCGCAAGCAGGAAGTACGGCTGACCGATGGAACCTGGCTGAACTTCGACTGGCGCCGTCTTCCCAGCGCCGACGGCAGCATCGGGTATGTCTCGGTTTTCACCGACATCACGGTCCGCAAGCGCGCGCAGATCCGCCTGCGGCAGGCCGAGGCCAAATATCGCCAGATTTTCGACAATGTGCATGAAGGTATCGTGCAGGTGACACCGGAAGGCCGTGTGCTGGCGATCAACCGCGCCGGCGCGGCCATCTTCGGCTTTGCTTCACCGGAAGAGATGCTGGCGACCGTTACTCGCGCCGGCGAACAGCTCTATGTCAATCCGGAGCGCCGCAAGGAGCTGCTTAAACAGCTTGAGCGTCACGGCCTGGCGCGCGATTTCCGCTCCGAGATGCGCCGGCGCGACGGCGCGACTGTCTGGGTCTCCAAAACGCTGCGCCGCGTCACCGACGAGACCGGAAACCTCGTGATGATCGAGGGCATGTTCCGCGATGTCAGCCTGCAGCGCCGCAACGAGCAGCAGCTGATGCTGGCCAAGGAACAGGCCGAAGACGCCAACCGCGCCAAGTCCGATTTTCTCGCCAATATGAGCCATGAACTGCGGACGCCGCTCAATGCCATCCTCGGCTTCAGTCAGGTGTTGATGGACGAGATGATGGGGCCGCTGGGGAACGCCAAGTATCGCGAATACTGCCGCGACATCGTGCTGAGCGGCGAGCATCTGCTGGCGCTGATCAACGACATCCTCGACATGGCCAAGGTCGAATCCGGCAAGATGTCGCTCGACGAGGAATGGGTCGACCTGAACGAAAGCCTCGATGCGGCGCTGCTGCTGGTGCGTGAGCGCGCCGCGAGCAACCGTATCACCATGACCAAGACGGTCCCTGATCCCGCGCCGGCCTTGTGGGGCGACATGCGCCGCCTGCGCCAGGTCTGGATCAACCTGGTGAGCAATGCCGTCAAGTTCACGCCGCAGGGCGGCAGCGTGGAACTGCGTTGTGAATTGCTGGCCGATGGCCGGCTCGAAGTGGCCGTCACCGATACCGGCATCGGCATCGCGGAGGAAGACATCGAACGTGTGCAGCAGCCGTTCAGCCAGGTGGCCAATGCGCTGTCGCGCAGCCATGAGGGCACCGGCCTCGGCCTCTCGCTGTCGCGCAGTCTGGTCGAACTGCATGGCGGCGAGCTGTTCATCGAAAGCCGGCTGGGAGAGGGGACGACAGTCAGCGTCACGCTGCCGCCCGAGCGCCATCGTCCGGGGCCGTTAGCGGGGCTGCAGAACCAGTTTGCCGGTGGCTTTGCGATCGGCGAGCTGGCGCAGGGCAGCAGCAGCTTCATCAAGCCGGTAGACTCCGGCGATCAGCGGCCGACCTCGCTGGCTGCCGACTAGCCACTCGCGCAATCCCTGGTCCAGAGCCCTGGCGGCGGCCGGGTCGCGCCGGCCCTGCTCGCCGGCACGTATGCCGATCAGCTCGGCTTCCTTGAGCAGCAGGCGATGGGCCGGAGGCCGCGGAATCGCGCCGCTGGCAAAGCCGACCACCAGCCAGCGCCCGCCAGGTTTGAGCGCCCGCCAGGCGGTGCCGAACATCTCGCCGCCGACGGGATCGAAGACCATATCGGCCTGCAGGGACATCTCCCAGCCTTCGTCGGCAGGATCGACGCAGAGGCTGGCGCCAGCCCGGTGTGCTGCCGCGCGCTTTTCGGCGGAAGAGGCCACGGCAGTCACCTGCGCGCCCGCTTGCGCACCCAGCGCCACGGCAGCGAGGCCTGTGCCGCCGCCGGCGCCCAGCACCAGGAGGGTTTCACCCGACTGCAACCGTCCGCGCCATATCAGCGCGATCCAGGCCGTGCCGGCGCAGACGGGAAAAGCGGCGGCCTCCGCCCAGCTCCAATTCGCCGGCTTGGGCAGCAGCGCGGCGGCTGGCGCGACAAGTTCCTCGGCATAGCCGGCAGACGTACGCAGCAGCACGGCATCGCCGGTTTTCCAGCCAGCCACATCGCTCGCGGTCTCGACGATCTCGCCCGCCGCCTCAAAGCCCGGCACGAAGGGCAACGACGGCTTGTGCTGGTAGTCGCCGGCCACCTGGAGGAGATCCGGGAAGTTGACGCTGGCGGCGCGCACGGCGATGCGCACCTCGCCGGGGTGCAGGGGCCGGCGCGGCAGGTCGGCCAGTACCAGCATTTCAGGTGGACCGAGCCGTTGGCACAGTACGGCGCGGTAGGTGCCGGTCACGGCGCGTCCCTCGGGTGAATGGAGCGCCATCCCAAGGCCAGCGTCATCACCAGCAGCGTCCCGCCGATCCAGTAGGGCACATTGATGCCGATGCGATCGAATAGCCACCCGCCCCAGAGCGGCCCGAAAGCCCGTCCGAGTGCAGCCAGAGATTCCATGGTTCCGAGTGCGATACCTTGCTGGGTCGCTTCGGCGCTGCGCGACGCCAGACTGTTGATGGTCGGGCCAATCATCGCAACGCCGCTGGCGGTCAGCAGGATCGAGACGCCCATCATCGGCGTCGAGATGATCCAGTGCGCCATCGCCGTGCCGGCAGCCAGGTTAATCATACCCATAGTCAGCAGCTTGCGCTCGCCGAACAGCCGGGTCAGCGGCCCGATCAGGAAGCCCTGCATGGAGAGCACGATGGTGCCGATGAAGGTGAAGGCGATCCCGACTTCATAGGCATGCCAGTCAAGCCGCGCCGCCGAGAACAGCGGGAACAGCACCTCGATTTGGGAAAACACGAAGTTGATGCTGAAATTGATGGCGATCAGCGCCAGCACCACGCGGTTCAGCTGCGACAGCGATGCGAAAGGATTGCGCCACAGTGTCAGGCCAGCCAGTGATTGCGAAGTACCCGGCCGGGTCTCGCGCACGGTGAAGAACGCCAGCACGAGCGCGATGCCCGACG
>JAEYSS010000120.1 GCA_023434425.1 Pseudomonadota bacterium
TGCCGGTGCTGCCGCGGGGGCTGCGGCCGGGGCGGCAGCGGGCGCAGCTGCTGGTGCTGCGGCAGGAGCAGGCAATGGAGCCGCGGCGGCAGGTGCTTCGGCCGGGTCCGCCGCCGGGGCCGCAGCAGCCGGAGGTGGAAGTGGCAGTGCCAGCGGTGCCGCTGGATCGTCGTCGGCGTCCTCCGCTGGGGCCGGGGCGGGCGACGGCGCAGCTTCGACGGCATCCACGGGGAATTCCACTGCGGCCACGTCGACAGGACCGGGGCCCGACGGCGATGGCAGCCCGTCGGCCACGGCTGAAAGCGTGGAAGCCACGGCTGTCGCCGCGCGTCGCTGTGATGGCATCGACTGCCTGCAGCGTCCCGCGGTGGCAACCCAGCCGCGCCGAACGGTGGTCTCGGGGTCTACGGCAGCGCAGGCGGCACCCGTAAAGAACGCCGTTGCGTCGGTGGCTTACGAAGGCTCGGTTGGCATCGTGATGTCGCCGGGCGTGGGCGAAGGCCTGCCGCCGCCGCATCCGAATACCCGTCGCGGCAGGGGAGTGATGATCGAGGCCCTGACTCCGGGGCGCCGCCGCTAACGCGCTGCGGGCTGATCAGGGCGGCGAACACCGTTTGACGGAAATTGCCGGGCTACAATTCCAGTGTTCCTGCACCGGATGCGGCTGGTTAAACTCATGTATCGCCATCGGGATCGTAAAGTCATGTCCGCAGCCGCGAACGGAGCCGTCGTCCAGCGTCAGCTGGATGCCTACAACGCCAAAGACATCGAAGCCTTCATGGCCTGCTGGGCGCAGGATGCGAAAATCTACGCGCATCCCGACACGCTGCTGGCCGATGGAGCGGCGGCGATCCGTGCACGGCATGAGCTGCGGTTCCGCGAGCCCAACCTGTTCGGCCGGCTGGTCCAGCGGATGAGTGTGGGCAACACCGTGGTCGATCGCGAAGCGGTGACGCGGACTTTCCCGGAGGGGCCGGGGCAAGTCGACGTCATCGCCATCTATGAACTGGCCGCGGGAAGAATCACCCGGGCCTGGTTCGTCATGGGCGAGCCCGAACTGGACTGACCGGTGGAGGCGGGAAATGGTGCCGGATGAGGGGATTGAACCCCCGACCTTCGGTTTACAAAACCGCTGCTCTACCGCTGAGCTAATCCGGCATGGTCTGGGCCGGGGCCTGTTTACGTGACCTCTCGGCATCCGGCAAGCCGGCAGTCGTATCAGGACGGCGATTCAGCGGCTGGTGGCGGTTACCCTAGAGCCGGCAGACGGGCGGCAATCTCGGCGGCGGCGGATTTCAGCCGCTCAAGATGCTGGTCGACCATCTGTTCCCGCGTGGTGGCCCCCGCAGCCCAGGACAGGCTGAGACTGGCCAGCACGCGTCTGCCCTGCATCACCGGCACGGCGATGGCGCCGGCATGGCTGCGCTCGGTGAGTCCCCAGCGGCCGTAGCCGGCCTCGCGCACGGCATAGCCGCGGGCCCGGTCTTTGGCCAGGTCGGCCAGTACGGCCGACGGGTTGCGCGCGGCGTGGTCATAGGGATCGCCGGAGCGGCTCAGGCGCAGCAGGATCGCCCGGCGTTCGGCGGCGGGACTGAAAGCCAGATAGATACGTCCCATCGCGCTCATCAGCATATGGACGCGGAAGCCGATGCGGTCGCGGTTCACCATGAAGGGCGTCTGGTGCCGGCTGCTCTCCAGAATTTCCATGACGCCGTCCTTGTACACGCCGATGTCGGAAGGCCAGATCACATCGCGGCAGAGGCGGTCCAGCACCGGCGCGGCCTGTTCGGCGATCGCGTCTTCCTCGCCAAGATTCTGACCGAAAAACCGCACGCTGGCGCTGACGCGATAACGCCCGTCGCTGGCTGAGCGGCGGGCGACGCCACCTTCCTCCAGGGTCTTCAGAATGCGCAGCAGCGTCGGCTTCGCCAGTCCGGTCTGGTCGTGCAGATCCTGCAGGCTGGCACTGCGATGCTGGTGCAACGCCTTGAACACGTCGAGCCCACGGGCCAGCGCCCGCACCGATTTCACCCTGGTCTGCACGCGAATCTCCCGTTCGTTCAGAGTTACACCAGGTGAAACACTGGCGGAAGAGGGTTCTGCTTCTACCGGCCAGGAGCCACACTTGACCAGACAAGCCGCGCGAGACGGCCGCACAGGGAGGAAAGCACCATGATCAGTCGCCGATCCATGATGGCGTGTACAGCTGCTGCCGCAGCCACGACATCCGTCGCGGGCCGGGCCATAGCCCAGATTGCGGCTCAGCCGACGCGAATTGTATTTCCTTTTGCTGCAGGCGGCTCGGGCGATGCCCTGGCGCGCATGCTGGCGGAACGGCTGCGCATCGGCCTCGACCAGCCGGTGATCGTCGAGAATCGCGCCGGTGCCGCCGGCCGGATCGGCGTGCAGGCGGTGAAAGGGGCGCAGCCCGACGGCAAGACCCTGCTGATGACACCGATCGCGCCTGTCGCGGTCTATCAGCATGTCTATTCGAACCTGGGCTACGATCCGATGACCGATCTGGTGCCGGTGTCTCAGGTGGCGACGATGGAATTCGCGCTCGCCGTGGCGAACAACATCAATGTGTCGTCGATCAAGGATCTGATGGCCTGGATCAAGGCCAATCCGTCGCAGGCCAATTACGGCACGCCGGGTGCCGGCACACTTCCGCATTTCTTCATGGTCCTGTTCGGCCAGGCTGCCGGCGTTGACCTCCAGCATGTCACCTACAAGGGTTCGATGGCCGCCATGGCCGACCTGGCCGGTGGGCAGATCGCAATGGTTCTCACCACGGTGCCGGATGTGATGAGCCTGCATCAGGCAGGTAAGGTCCGCGTGATCGGGGTGTCGGGCGAGAAACGGTCCGCCTTCCTGCCGGAAGTGCCGACCTTCATTGAGAGCGGCTACAAGATCAAAGGCGATTCCTGGTATGCGGTCTATGCCCCGGCCAACACCCCGGCTGACATCGTGGCGCGCATCAACAAGATCATGGTCGATGGTTTGAAGTCGCCGGAAATGACAAAACAGCTCATGGCGATCGGCCTGCTGGCGACCGGGAGTACTCCGAACGAGTTGCGCGATATGCAGAAACGCGATTCCGCTTTCTGGGCGCCGGCCGTCGCCGCGTCGGGATTCAAACCGGAAAACTGAGCAGTACAAAGTGAGACGATGAGTGTGAGTGCGTGGTGATGGCGGGCGTGCGGAACATCCTTTTCATCATGGCCGATCAGTTGCGGGCCGACTATCTGTCCTGCGCCGGCCATCCCACGCTGCAGACGCCGCATATCGACGGGCTGGCCAGGCGCGGCGTGCTGTTCGACCGCGCTTACTGCCAGGCGCCGGTCTGCGGCCCGTCGCGCATGTCATTTTACACCGGCCGCTACATGACCAGTCATGGCGCGACCTATAACGGCGTGCCGCTGCGTGCCACCGAACTGACGATGGGCGACTATCTGCGTCCGCTCGGTTATCGCGTCGGGCTGGTCGGCAAGACGCATATGAAATCCGACGAGGAGGGCATGCGTCGGCTCGGCGTCGATCCCCGGTCCTCGCTCGGCGTCCTGATCTCGGAATGCGGCTTCGAACCTTTCGAGCGCGATGACGGCCTGCATCCGGATCAGTTGCTGGATCCCGACCTGGCTTACAATGCCTGGCTGCGGGCGAAAGGCTACGTGTCGCAAAATCCGTGGCATGATTATGCCAATGCCGCCGAGGGCCCGGGAGGTGAAATCCTCAGCGGCTGGTACATGCGGAACTCGAATCTTCCAGCGCGCATTCGCGAGGAGGACTCGGAAACGCCGTACATGACCGACCGAGCGATGGATTTCATCCGTGACTCCGGCGATCGGCCCTGGTGTCTGCATCTCAGCTACATCAAGCCGCATTGGCCCTACATCGCGCCGGCGCCGTATCACAACATGTATGGGCCCGGCCAGATGCAATCGGTGCGGCAAAGTGATGCCGAGCGCCGCAACCCGCATCCGGTGGTCGCGGCTTTCATGCAGCATGAAGAGTCGGTGAACTTCAGCCGTGCCGATGTGCGCGACATCGTGATCCCGACCTATATGGGTCTGGTGAAGCAGCTGGACGATCATCTTGGCCGTCTGTTCGCCTTCCTCGAACAGTCGGGCCGCATGAAGGACACGCTGATCGTGCTGACCAGCGATCATGGCGACTACCTCGGCGATCACTGGCTCGGCGAAAAGGAACTGTTCCACGAGGAAAGCGTGCGCATCCCGATGATTGTCTATCATCCGGCTGATGCCGCCGATGCAACGCGGGGCCAGGTGGATCACGCCTTTGTCGAGGCCATCGACCTGGTGCCAACCTTCCTTGAGGCGGCAGGGGGTGCGCCGCAGCCGCATCGGCTGGAGGGTGCGTCGCTGCTGCCGCGCCTGTTCGGCCAGGCGGTTCCGCAGTGGCGCACGGCGGCATTCAGCGAATGCGATTATGCCTTCCGGCCGGCCCGTCACACGCTTGGTCTGCCGCCGGATCGGGCCAGGGCTTATATGGTCCGCACGGATCGCTGGAAATACATCGCCTATGAGGGCTTCCGGCCGCAGCTCTTCGATCTGCAGGACGATCCCCACGAATATTCGGATCTGGGCGAGAGCCCGGCACATGCCGGGCTGCGGGACCAACTGGCGGCCCGACTGTTCGAATGGCTGCGGCAGCGCCGCATTCGCACCACCCTGTCCGATGCCGATGTCGAAAAGCGGACAGGGACCGCCAGGGCCCGGGGCATCCTTTTCGGCGTCTGGTAGAGCGGCGGTCGCCGGGAAGGGCGGCTTTCCGACATATAAATTTATCCTCGGCCGGCATGCGCCGCTTGATAATCATTCGCAAGAACGCTAAAACTGTATCTGCGAGTGATTTGCAGCAAGGGTGCGCCGCGTGTCGATGCGTGAGTTTGCCGAGGTCGAAAGCAGAGCCGAGCAGGATTCGACGGGTCACTGGCCCACGAGTATCCAGGAACTCTGCGAGGGTGAGCGTCTGGTTCTCTGGGCCTTTCGCCGCTGGGTCTCGGGTCGCGAGCACCTGCCGATGCTGGCCCGCGAATTCGACCGCCAGTTCCGACAGTCCGAAGTGCGCCCGGCGCTGATCGCGCTGGATGCCGCGCTCGTCGGCCTGACCCGCTATGCCCGTCGTACCATCGTCTATCATCAGCCCTGCTGCGCCTGTCTCGGTGCCGACGAGGTTTGCCTGATCTCGATCGTTGCTGCGCTACAGAATGACGCCACCACGGCTGCGCGGGCCATGGCGCAGTGGCTGGTGCGCAGCGAAGGCGTTGATGTTTTCATCACCGCGCTGGACGACTTCGCCGACTGCCTGACCGGCAGCGGGCATGATCTGCCCTATCGCATGCAGCCCCGCAACACAGCCCGCCCGGCACGTCCGGTCGCGATGCTGGTCCACTGAGGCGGGGGCGCGATGTATATCTGCCTCTGCCATGGCTTCACCGACGGCGATGTGCGCAATGCCATCGGTCATGGCTGCAAGTCGGTCGCTGCCGTCTACCGTCATCTCGCCGACCGTCCGCAATGCGGCAAATGCGTGCCCGACGTGCGCTGCATGCTGCATGAGCACCGCGAGGCGCAGCACGGCGCGGCGGCGCTGATGCCGGTGGGGGCGATGGCCGAGATGGAGGGAGCCGACTGATGAGCGGCAGCAGCATGTTCGAGCTTGCACTCTTAGCCGCAGCCAGCCTTGGCATTGTGCTGTCTTCGCGCGTTGTGTTGCGCATGATGCGCAGTCGCGCGGCTATTGCGAGAAAGTCGCACAGGCTCTGAGTTAGATCGCCATTTTCTTTGCGAATAACTCCCAGTTTCACGCATTCTTCTTGAGCCTTCGAAGGGCCGGGCGTAAGCCTGCCTGCATGTTTCGCGAACACCAGCGAGTCGCGATTTTCAGCATGAGGAGCTTGCCCCATGAAAGGCGACAAGAAAGTTATCCAGCATCTCAATGGCGTGCTGAAGAATGAACTGACGGCGATCAACCAGTACTTCCTCCATGCGCGCATGTGGAAGAGCTGGGGCTTCGAGCGGCTCGGCCATCACGAATACAAAGAATCGATCGAGGAGATGAAGCACGCCGACAAGATCATCGAGCGCGTGCTGCTGCTGGAAGGCGTTCCGAATCTGCAGGATCTCGGCAAGCTGAAGATCGGCGAAACCGTTCCCGAAGGCCTTCAGGCCAATCTGGATCTCGAGCGCAAGGGCCGTGTCGATCTGGTCAACGCCATCGCGCATTGCGAAACGGTGCAGGACTATGTCAGCCGCACGATCCTGACCGAGATTCTCGATGACACGGAAGAGCATATCGATCATCTGGAAACCCAGCTTGACCTGGTCCAGAAGGTGGGCCTGCAGAATTACCTGCAGTCGCAGATGGGCGACGGCTCGCCGTCGTAGCGCACGGTGCTGTCATGCCCGGGCTTGACCCGGGCATCCCATTTCAGTTCTTCATCGATAAAAATGGGATCCTCGGGTCAAGCCCGAGATGACAACAAAGGAATATAGCGTGGCGCTTGGCGGCGCACGCATTCATACAGCGCCACTGTAGCAGCAGCCGACACATTCAGGCTTTCCACGGCGCCGGTCATCGGCAGCTTGGCCAGGAAGTCGCATTTCTCACGCGTCAGGCGGCGCAGGCCTTCATCTTCCGCCCCTAGCACCAAGGCGACGCGACGGATGTCGTGCACGGCTACGGCCAGACTCTTGTCGGTTTCCATCTCCAGGCCGACGCGCCAGAAGCCGTATTCAGCCAGCAGATCGAGTGCGCGCGCCAGATTGGTGACGCGGATCAGCGGCACGATTTCCAGGCCGCCGCTCGCAGCCTTGGCCAGTGCGCCAGTGGCTTCCGGCGCATGGCGGTCGGTCACGATCACGGCGCGGGCGCCGAAGGCTGCGGCCGACCGCAGGATGGCGCCGACATTGCGCGGATCGGTCACATGGTCGAGCAGCAGCACGACTTCGCGCTGCGCGCCATCTTCGTCCTGCGGCTCCTTGAGCGATTCAACGCCGGGGTCGTCCAGCGGGTCGGTCAGCATCGCGATGCCCTGGTGCACGGCGCCCGGCGGCAGCAGGCTGTCGAGTTTCATCCGGTCGATGATCTCGGGCTGCGCGCTCAGGCGGGGCAGGCGGTCGCCCAGGGCTTCGCGGGCCTCGCGGGTCAGAAGCAGGCGGCGGATCAGGCGCTCGTCATTCTCCAGCGCGGCCAGCACGGCATGGCTGCCATAGAGCCACACCGGCAGGTCGCCACGCGCCTCCCGGTTCCGGGATGAGAACTTGTCGCCGCCCAAACCCTGGCCGTGGCGGGACAGTCGGCCGCCATGGCGTTCAGCGCGGTCGCGCTCCTGGTTCCAGTCCTCCTGCCGGGGACGAGGGGCATAGCCGGCCCCCTCGGACCGGGCGCCGTGGCGGGGCGCAAAATCCTGCTTGTGGCCCTCGCGGCGGTCCCCCTGGGGGCGCTTGCCTCCGGTCGGCCGGCTCCCGGCTCCATAGGGGGGGCTCCGTTCGGCCTGGCGGCCACCTTCCGGACGTCCGCCCTCCGGACGGGCGTCCCGGCCGGGTTTACCCTGGCTGCCATAGGGACGGGGCTTGCCGCCCGGCTTTCCGGCAGCCTTCGGGCCGGCAGAAGAGCCGCCCGGGCGATTCGGGCGCTGGTCACGGGAGGAGGGATCCCGACCGCCACCCTTGGTGGCGGAGCGGGCGGGTTTCCGGGCATCTGGCTTGCGTCTTGACATGGCGCCCCTTATAGTTCGGCCCGTCAGAAGCAACAACATTGCCGCCGTCCCTAAAAGTTCAGGGTTCGGGGGGCGATGGTGGTGCTTTTGTCGCGTTTATCCATTGACGTGCGGATATCCCTTCAGTAATTGGGGGGCCCGGTTGGAGGGGTGCCCGAGTGGCTAAAGGGGACGGACTGTAAATCCGTTGGCGTACGCCTACGCTGGTTCGAATCCAGCCCCCTCCACCAATCTCTGCGCCAGTCAGAAGATGCCTGCGGCGTCAATGGCTTGGTTGGACGTCTTGAGGAGTAACGCGAAGCGGCGGGTGTAGCTCAGTGGTAGAGCCCCAGCCTTCCAAGCTGGTTGCGAGGGTTCGATTCCCTTCACCCGCTCCAGCTTTTGGGCGGACTCGCTGAGAGTAGAGCGAGGTCCGTCCGCGGCAGACGGTTTGACGAACGGCGCTTCATGAAGAGCGCGGCGCGAACCGGATGCCAACGTCAACCCACCCGGGGTCCCGTGAGGGGCTTCGGCCAAGAAAACTGGTCGGAAACAGGATAGAGCAGCGATGAGCAAGGCAAAGTTTGAGCGTAACAAGCCGCACTGCAACATTGGCACGATCGGCCACGTCGATCATGGCAAGACGTCTCTGACGGCTGCGATCACGAAGGTTCTGGCCGAGACCGGCGGCGCGT
>JAEYSS010000132.1 GCA_023434425.1 Pseudomonadota bacterium
CGCCGCGCGGGGGGCGGGGGCGGCGCCCCCCCCCCCCCCCCCCCCCCCGCCGTTTCGTCAGTCAAATGACGCTTATTTCATCGCGCATTTGGCTGCATAGGGGTCAACCAGATCCTTGTAGACCGTGCTGACCGTGCGGATATCGTATTCGGTGTCCGACACCTTGTAGACTTCCTGCTGATACACGTTGTGGATCGGGAAGTGGTTGTTGCCGAACTTCATCGGGCCGCGCACCGAGTCGAACTTGGCGGCCTTGATAGCGGCGCGCAGCGCATCCTTGTCCTTCAGGTTGCCCTTGGTGGCAACCACGGCCGAGTTGATCAGGTTGATCGTGTCGTAGGACTGCGCACCGTAGAAGGATGGCGTGTCCTTGTGCTTCTTCTTGAACTCGCCGACGAACTTCTGGTTGGCGGCATAGGGCAGATCGGGCGCCCACCACAGCGTCTGGAAGGTATCCAGCGTCAGATCCTTCTGCAGCTTCAGCGTGATCGCGTCGACCGTGAAGGTGGTGTAGAGCGGGATGTCCTTCTTCAGGCCGGCCTGGCTGTACTGCTGGAAGAACTGCACGCCGGCCCGACCCGGATAGAACACGAAGACGGCGCCCGGCTTGGCGGCGCGGATCTTCGAGATTTCCGCCGAGAAGTCGAGCTGGTCAGGCCACTTGGTCATGTCCTGGCCGACCACCTGGCCCTTGAAGGTGGACTTCACGCCGTTGGCCATATCCTGGCCGGCGGCGTAGTTCGGCGCCACGATGTAGAGCGACTTGATGCCCTTCTGGTTCAGCAGTTCGCCAGCCGCCATGGTGTTCTGGTCGTTCTGCCAGGACGCGGCGAAGAAGTAGGGATTGCACTGTTCGCCGGCGAGCGGCGAGGGGCCGGCGTTGGCGCTGATCAGGAAGGTCTTGTTGTCGGTGACCGTCTTGTAGGAGGCCAGCAGCACGTTGGACCAGATGTAGCCGGCGACGAAGTCGACCTTGTCGCGCTGCATCAGCTTTTCGGTCTTCTGCTTGCCGACTTCCGGCTTCTGCTCGTCATCTTCGTAGACGATCTCGATCGGGATGCCGCCCATCTTCTTGCCGAGATGCTCGACCGCCAGTTCGACCGAATTCTTCATGTCCACGCCGATTGCGGCATTCGGGCCCGACAGGGTGGTGACGAAGCCGATCTTGATCTTCTTGTTCGCCTGGGCGGCGGCATCGCCGGCCACGAAGGGCACGGACGCGAGCGCGAGCGCGCTGGTCAGACTCAGCAAAGTCGAAAATTTCATGGATGGTCTCCTCTCCCTGCATGGTGCCGGTCTGCCCGGCCCATTGCTTGACTGTTTATGGCCCCCGCCGTCTGCCCGTGAGGGAGACGCCGCATGCCCCGGTACGCAACTGTACTCCACGCCTGCACGATACGTCCAAACTGACCTTCGCCACATTGCTGCGGCGGGACGTCTCCCGGCGATTTATGCTGCTGGTCAAAAGCCTTGCGACCTCGGACCGGGTCGCTTGCGGTGCGACCTTCGCGGCATTTGCTCCGTTAGTATCGAGTAGGTACTATAATGCCGGTTCTGGACCCCGCAAGCATTATTCTGCATGTTGGCCCGCGGCCGGCGCAATGTCCTGACCCGATACAGCTTACCCCTTCCCTGACGGCAGCCAATGGACGCAGGGGAGGGAAACTTGCACTTTTCCGCTCTCACGGCGCAGTCGCGATCTCGGCTTCCGCCGCCCTCTTGCGCAAGACGAAACGCTGCACCTTGCCGCTTTCGGTGCGTGGCAGGGCGTCGATGAATTCGACCTGGCGCGGATACTTGTAGGGCGCGATCTCGGCCTTCACGAAATCCTGCAGCGCCTTCACGGTCGCTGGCGTGTTCTGCGTCTTGTCGCGCAGCACCACATAGGCCTTCACCACCTGGCCGCGTTCGGGGCAGGGCGCGCCGACCACGGCGCAGTCCTGCACCTGCGGATGCAGCAGCAGCACGGATTCCACTTCAGGGCCCGAGATGTTGTAGCCGGCCGAGACGATCATGTCGTCGGCGCGTGCCTGATACCAATAGTAACCGTCCTCGTCGCATAGATAGGCGTCGCCGGTGAAATTCCAGCCATTCTGCACATAGGCCTTCTGCCGTTCGGGATTGTCGAGATAGCGGCAGCCGACCGGTCCGCGGATGGCGAGGCGGCCGACGGTGCCGGGCGGTACGGGCTTGCCGGTCTCGTCGAAGATCGCGGCTTCGTAGCCGGGGATCGGCTTGCCGGTGGCGCCGGGCCGGATGCCGTCGCCTTCCGAGGTGATGAAGATGTGCAGGATTTCGGTGCCACCGAGGCCGTCGATCAGCTTGACGCCCGAGACCTTGTGCCAGCCTTCATAGGTGGCGAGCGGCAAAGTCTCGCCGGCTGAGACACCTTTCTTCAGCGAGGAGATGTCGTAGTCCTTCGCCATATCGATCATGGAACGATAGGCGGTCGGTGCGGTGAACAGCACGGTCACCTTTTTCGCCTGGATCGTCTCCAGCATCTTCTGCGGATTATACTGTTCAACCAGAACAGTGGACGCGCCGACATGCATCGGGAAGGTGACCAGTGCGCCCAGTCCGAAGGTGAAGGCGAGCGGCGGTGAGCCGGTGAAGATGTCGTCCTTGGTCGGTCGCAGCACATAGCGGTTAAAGGTGTCGCAGATCGCCATCACGTCGCGATGGAAATGCATGCAGCCTTTCGCGGGGCCGGTGGTGCCCGATGTAAAGGCGATCAGGCAGACATCGTCCCAGGCAGTGTCAAGCGTTTCGAATTCCGCCGGCTTGGTCGCCATGCGGGTTTCCAGTGAGTCCGCCACGCCCTCGCTGTAGAAATAGCAGATGCGCTTGAGGTGCTTCGACTCCTTGCGGGTCGTTTCCATCTCGTCGCGCAGGCGCCAGTCACAGATCGCCAGTTCGATCTCTGCCTTCTCGGTCATGAAGGTGAGTTCGCGCCAGCGATACAGCGGCATGGTGGCGACCGCGATGGCGCCGACCTTCATCACCGCGAACCAGCAGGCGACATACATCGGATTATTGGGCGAGCGCAGCATCACGCGGTTGCCCGGTCTGATGCCGTAGTCCTGCAACAGGACATGAGCGATGCGGTTGGCGGTCTCCATCAGCCGTCGATAAGTCCAGACTTCGTCGTTGTAATAAATTGCCGGGCGGTCGCCATGGATCGCGGCCTGTTTGTCGAGCAGTTCGCGGGCGCAGTTCATGCGCTTCGGGTACGCCTTCAGCTCGGGTAGCGTGTCCCAGAGCATGACCGGCCACTGGTCCTGCGGTGGCAGGTGGTCGCGAGCGAAGGTGTCGGTGTGGGCCGACGGCTCGAAAACGTGGTCAGTGCGGGACATGACGAACCTCAGAAGACGAAGATGCAGGTTCGGCGAACGGCAAAGGCATTTCGATACGCACCGCATCTGACGGCGGTGTTGCACGGCCAGCGGCATCATGACCGCGGACGTAGTAGGTGTAGCGCAGGCCACCCAGCACCAGCTTGTCGGCATGCTTGGTCGATTTCACCGCCTCGGTGACGCGGGCATCGCCATCGTCTTCGGCGCGATAGACATTGTAGCCGGCGATTTCGGTGCTGCCGGCGACCGCCTTGCTCCAGCTCAGCTTGACCTGTCCTTTTTCGATAGTCGCCGTGAGGCCGGCGCCAGCATCTGGCCAGCGCGGCGCATCGCCGTCGGTGACGTCGGGCGGTGCCTGCATCAGGCCCTTGGGCCAGAGGAAGCAGGTCACTTCCTTGAATTTCTCGTCGAGCTGCTTGCAGACGTTGCAGTAGATGCAGCGCACGATCTGGCCGCCGCGCTGGTCTTCCACCTTCTTGACCCAGTCGGGATCGGCAAGAAGTTGCCGCGCCATGCCGATCATGTCGGCCTGACCGGTCTGCACCAGCCGCTCGGCATCCAGCGGGTCGCTGATCTTGCCGACCGAGATGACCGGCACGGTGAAGCCCTTGGCATTGATATACTGCTTGATCGCCGCCGCCATATGGGCGTGCGGCAGGGGCGGATACCAGTCGCCCGGCATGCAGCGGTCGCCGGAATAGCCTGTGTAAGGATACAGCGGCTGGCCCTCGCGATGCACCGCATCCTCGAACTTGCCGCCGACCGACAGCGAAATGTAGTCGACGCCGAGCTGCGCCATGCGCAGCGCGATCAGCTTGGCATCCTCGACCGTGTAGCCTTCCTTGATCGCCTCTTCGGCCAGGAAGCGCACGCCGACGGTCCAGTCATGTCCGACATATTTGCGCACGCTCTGCATGACGCGTCCGAACATGGTGAGGCGTCCTTCCAGCGTGCGGCCGTCATAGCCGTCGCGGCGCGGATTGCGGCGCGACAGGAAGGAGGACAGGGTATAGGCATGCGCCGAATGCAGCTCGCAGCCGTCATATCCGGCCTCGCGCGCGCGCAGAGCGGCCTGTCCGAATTCGTCGATGATGCGCTCGATATCGTCTTCCGACAGACTGTCGATGGTCTGGCGCCAGCCGGAGCGCGCCACTTTGAGGAAATGGATAATCTGCGGCACGACCTTGGACTCGGAAGTGTCGTGCACCTGCCGGGTCAGTTCGCGGTGGCCGGGAATGAACTCGTCATCCGACAGGCGCAGCAACGGGCCTGATTTATTGGAATGAACCGCGGTGGCCTCGACCACGATCAACCCGACATGGCCCTGGGCATAGCGCACATAGCGGTCGATGATCGGCTGGTTGACGAAGCCGTCCTCGCCCGACAGTCGCGTCACCATCGCCGGCACCGCGATGCGATTTGGCAGCGTCACGCCATTCAGCTTCAGCGGTTTGAGGATTTTCATTCCGTCGCCTCCGCTGCCCAGTTGGTGTAAGTCTGGCCGGCGATCACCAGCTTGTTGACCTCGGTGGTGCCCTCATAGATGCGCAGGGCACGCACTTCGCGATACAGGCTTTCCACCATCACGCCACGGGTGACGCCAAGGCCGCCCCAGAGTTGCACGGCGGCATCGATCACGCGCTGCGCCGCCTCGGTGGCATACATCTTGGCCATGGAAGCCTCGCGGGTGACGCGTGCGGCGCCCTGGTCCTTGGTCCAGGCGGCGCGATAGATCAGCAAAGCGGAGGCGTCGATTTCGGTCGCCATGTCGGCGATCTTGGCCTGGGTCAGCTGATAATCGGCGAGTTTGCGGTCGAAGACCTTGCGCTCATGCACGCGCTTCAGCGCTTCGTCCAGTGCGCGCCGCGCGAAACCGAGCGCGGCGGCGCCCACAGTCGAGCGGAAGACATCGAGATTGCTCATTGCGATCTTGAAGCCTTCGCCGGGCCGGCCGATCAGGTTGCTGGCCGGGATCACGCAATCCCTGAATTCCAGACGGCCGAGCGGATGCGGCGCGATCACATCGATACGTTCGGCCACGCTGAAGCCCGGCGTACCGGCCTCTACCACGAAAATCGCAAGGCCCTTCGCGCCCGGCGCGTCGCCAAGGCGGGCGACAACGGTGTATTGATCGGCAATGCCGCCATTCGAGATCCAGGTCTTCACGCCGTTCAGGCGAAAGCCCTGACCGTCCGGTACGGCGATGGTGCTGACAGCGGCGACATCGGAACCTGCATCGGGCTCGGACATGGCGAGCGCGGCGATCCGCGTGCCTTCCGCGACGCCAGGCAGCCAGCGTTTTTTCTGGTCCGGCGTGCCGAACAGGCTGATCGGGCCGGAGCCCAGTCCCTGCATCACAAACGAGAAGTCGGCCAGGCCATGGTGATAGGCGAGGATTTCGCGGGCGAGCGCGAGCGACCGCACTTCGAGCTTGTCGTATTTGCCACCGCCATCCTTCGGCACGGCGAGGCGTAAGAATCCGGCGGCACCGAGCCGGGCGACAAAGCCGCGGCAGACCGCGTCGATGTCGTCGCTCTCGTCATGGTGACTGGCGTGTTTCTTCGCCCAGCCTTCGATTTCAACAGCGAGGGCACGATGGCGATCCTCGAAAAACGGCCAGCCGAGATAGCTCTTGTCCGCCATCTCAGTTGCCCTCGAAAACGGGCTTCTGCTTCGCCACGAAAGCGTGATAGGCGCGGGCGAAATCCTGCGTCTGCATGCAGATCGCCTGCGCCTGGGCCTCGGCCTCGATGGCGGCATCCAGATCCATCGACCATTCCTGATGCAGGCAGGTCTTGGTGATGCCATGCGCAAAGGTCGGGCCATCGGCGAGTTCCTTCGCCAGTGCCTGTGCATCGCTGAGTACCTGCTCGGGTGAGACGAGGCGGTTGTAGAAACCCCAGCGTTCGCCTTCCTCGGCGCTCATGCTGCGGCCGGTATAGAGCAGTTCGGCGGCGCGGCCCGAACCGATGATGCGCGGCAGGATGTTGCAGGCACCCATATCGGCGCCGGCAAGACCGACGCGCACGAACAGGAAGGCGGTCTTGGTGCGTGGTGTGCCGATGCGCAGATCGGAGGCCATGGCGAGGATCGCGCCGGCGCCGGCGCAGATGCCATCGACGGCGGCGATCACCGGCTGCGGACAATGCTGGATTGCCTTGACCAGATCGCCGGTCATGCGGGTGAAGGCGAGCAGCCCGGCCATGTCTCCGGTCTCTTTCATCTTCACCAGCGGGCCGATGATCTCATGCACGTCGCCGCCGGAGCAGAAATTGCCGCCTTCGCCGGTGATCACGACGGTTTTCACGTCTTCGACATAATTGAGCGCGCGGAAGGTATCGCGCAACTCGGCGTAAGAGTCGAAGGTGAGCGGATTCTTGCGCTCGGGGCGATTGAGCGTGACGGTCGCGACCTTGCCTTCGACAGACCAGCCGAAATGCTTCGGTTTGAAATCCTTGCCCAGCTTGCTCACTTCGTCTCTCCCTGGTCGGTGTCGACGGCGTTCTGGTGCACCGACTGCTTCAGTTTTCCGAGCAGCTGGAACAGCTGCTGCATGTCCTGACGACTGAGGCCGGCCATCATTCGGTCGACCCAGCCTTCATGCACCGGTGTCATGGCATCGAAGGCCTTCTTGCCGGCCGGCGTCAGGCTGATATGGCTGGAGCGGCGGTCGCGCTGCGACGGCGTGCGCTTGACCAGGCCTTCTTCCACCAGACGGTCGGCAAGGCCGGTAATATTGCCGTTCGACACCATCATGCGGGCGGACAGCTCACTCATGGTCAGGCCATCGGGGGCGCGGTCGAGCTGCGCCATCAGGTCGAAGCGTGGCAGAGTGGTGTCGAACTGCAAACGCAGCGCGCCACGTACATTCTGCTCGATCAGGCTGGAGCAGGTGAGCAGCCGAAGCCACAGGCGCAATTCCAGCTTGTCGTCGCGATGTGTCGCGGTTTCGCGGTCATTTGCCGGTGCGGGCTGGCGGACTTCACTCATGGCATCACTTCTCCCCCTGCAACGGCGATGCATTGGCCGGTGATCGAAGCCGCATTGGCGCCGGCCAGCCACAGCACGGCATCGGCCACTTCCTCGGGCTGGATCAGGCGGCCCTGCGGATTGTCTTTGACCAGTTCGGCGCGGGCGTCTTCGGCCGAGCGGCCGGTTTTCCTGACGATGGTGTCGATGGTTCCGGCTGTCATATCGGTATCGACATAACCCGGGCAGACCGTATTCACGGTGATGCCGGTGGTGGCATATTCCCGTGCCAGCGCCCGGGTGAGGCCGACCACGCCGTGCTTGGCGGCGACGTAAGCCGCGACATAGGCATACCCGGTCAGGCCGGCGGTGGAAGCGACGTTGATGATGCGGCCGGATTTGCGCGGCAGCATGTCGTCGATGGCGGCGCGTGTGACGTGGAAGACACTTGAAAGGTTGACGGCCAGCATCTGATTCCAGTGTTCCGCGGTCATCTTCGCGAACGGCTGGCTGGCACCGTAACCGGCATTGTTGACCAGGATATCGACCGGACCATGCGCGGCCACGGCGTGGCGCACCATGGCGGTGGCAGCATTCGCGTCGGTGAGATCGGCAGCGAAAGCCGTGTGGTCCGGTCCGCCCAGCGAATTCAGGGTGGCGCGGCGCTGTTCCAGCAGGGCGGCGTCACGGCCGGCAAGGCTGAGCCGCGCACCGCGCGCCGCAAAGGCCTGCGCAATCGTCCAGCCGATACCACGGCTGGCGCCGGTGACCAGCACATGCCGGCTGGCATAATCGCCTGTGGATGCCCGGCTGGCTGTCATGGATCTCCTGGACTGCGGATTCACGGACGCTCCTGTATCCCTGGAAGCGCGGCCACACTGAATTGTTTTAAGTATAAAATAAATCGAGGGTCGCCACAAGACGGAGTCTTGCCATCGGCATGTAGCGGGCACGGCGTACGAGTGCCGGGTAAGCCAAAGGCGACTTGTCCGGGCATTTATGGTAAACAAAAGACTGACCGATTCGCCGGGGGGATGACGGGCGCCGATGTTGTTTGCAAGCGAGGGATATAGCCCGCTGATCAGGGCTTTTGTGCTTGCAGCAGCGCTTGCCGGCCTGACCGCCTGTTCCTCGGTATGGGACAGCAGCGCCAGCAAGGCTTCCGACAACAGCAAGACCGGCAGCGGGCCGCCGACGCAGATCGCCGGTGTCGCATTGCCGGAAGGCTATTCACTCGATTCCAACCGCACCATCGTGCTGGGCGAGGGCGACCGCTGGATCGGGCGTCTGTCCTACACCGTGGATTCCTCGGCCGATGCGATGTTCGATTTTGTGCGCCGCGAGATGGCCAATTATGGCTGGACCGAGGTGGCTGTGGTGCGCGCGGAAACCAGTCAGCTCACTTTCCTGTCGTCGGCCGGCGATCGCGTCGCCTCGGTGCTGATCTCACGCGCGACGCTGTATGGCTCCAAGGTCGATATGACGGTGGCGCCGTCCACCGGCAGCACGGTCGGCACCCAGCCGCGCCAGGTCGCGCCGCGTCCTGCGCGGTAGTCCAGCAGTTAATTGAAAGCTTTGAAAGTGATCATCGTGAAGGTGTCCTTCACGCCGGCGATGGTTTGCAGCTTGTTGACCACGAAATGGCCGATATCCTGCCCGTCGGGCAGGTAGCATTTCATCATCAGGTCGTACTGGCCGGAAATGGAATGCACTTCGGAGACCTGCTCGATCTCCTCCACGGCCTTCACCGCCACGTCATAGGCGCGACCGAGTTCGCATTTCATCATTACGAAAATCGTCTGCATCGCCGGCTCCGTTGGCATTCCTTCAGCGGACTGTAAACGAAGCGGCCATCCGCAGCCAAGGCCTCTGCCGGAGCTTCAGCCCGGCCTTTACAAGGCCCGGGGATCAGGAAGCCCTGCGGCTCGGGCGCAGCAGGAATTCGGGGACATGGTCGCCCATGCCGATCACCGGCGGCTCGCGGTCCTCACGATGGTCGCGGCGGCCACCACGGTCGCTGCGGTCATTCCGGTCACGGTCGTTGCGCTCGCGGCGGGCTTCGCGCGGCTGGTCCTGCTGCTCGGCCCGCTCCTGGCGCGGCCTGTCCTGCGAGGGGCGATCCTGTTGCTGGCGGTCACGGCGCGGCCGCTCCCGGTCGCGGCGCGGCTTCCGCTCGGCCTGGCTTGCAGCCTCGACAGCCTCGACCGAGGGCTGCTCGGTGCTGGTCGGGTCGGCTGCCGCAGGTTCCATCGAGGCATCGCTGGCGCGGGGTTCGCGGGTGCGATCCTGGCTGCGCTTACGATCGCCATCGCGATCCCGGCCGCGGCCACTACGGCCCCGGCCACGACCTTCCTTGCGATCGCCGCGTTCGGCACGCTCATCGGCGGCGGTTGCGGCGGCATCGCCTTCTTCATGGGCAAAGCCCTGCAGCTCCATCACCGGGATGTCGCGCTGGATCAGGCGGGTGATCTGCTGCAAATACTTGCCGTCTTCACCGGCCACCAGCGTAAAGGCGCGGCCATTCATGCCGGCGCGGCCGGTGCGACCGATGCGGTGGACATAATCTTCCGGATGAGTGGGAACGTCGAAGTTGAAGACGTGTGTCAGGCCCTGAACGTCGAGGCCGCGGGCAGCGACGTCGGAAGCGACCAGAATGCCGATCTCGCCCTTCTTGAATTTCTCGAGCGTGGCAGTGCGCACTGACTGGTCCATGTCGCCATGCAGGGCGGCAGCATCGAAGCCGTGGCGGACCAGCGATTTCGCCAGGATATCCACGTCGCGCTTGCGATTGCAGAAGATGATGGCGTTCTTCACGTCCTCATTGCGGATCAGCGTGCGCAGGGCTTCGCGCTTGAGGCGATGCGAGACCTGGATCTGGAACTGGGCGATCGATTCAGCTATCGTCGCCTGACGCGCAACCTCGATTTCCTTCGGGTTGCTGAGGAACTTGTCGGCCAGCTTACGCATGTCCGAGGCCATGGTGGCCGAGAAGAACAGCGTCTGGCGCAGCGGCGGCAGCATTTTGCCAATCCGCTCGATGTCGGGCATGAAGCCCATGTCCAGCATGCGGTCGGCTTCGTCGATGACGAAGATCTGCACGCCGGTCAGCATGACCTTGCCGCGCTCGAAATGGTCGATCAGGCGGCCGGGCGTGGCGATCAGCACGTCGACGCCGCGATCCAGCAGCTTTTCCTGCTCGGTATAGTTCACGCCGCCGATCAGCAGCGCCATCGAAAGCGGGGAGTTCTTGCCGTATTTGTCGAAGCTCTGGGCGACCTGGTCGGCCAGTTCGCGGGTCGGTTCCAGGATCAGGGCGCGCGGCATGCGGGCACGGGCGCGGCCACCGGCCAGGATATCGATCAGCGGCAGGGTGAAGCCGGCGGTCTTGCCGGTGCCGGTCTGCGCCGTGCCAAGCACGTCTCGGCCCATCAGCACGATGGGGATGGCCTGTGCCTGGATCGGGGTAGGCGTGGTATAACCGGCATCGGCGACGGCCTTGAGGACCGGCTCGCTCAAGCCCAAACTTTCAAAATCCATGGATTTCCGCGTTCTTAGAACAGCCGGCGCAATATGCCCGGCGTCCGCGGCCGGACAAGACCACAGGAGTTCCCTCGAGTCAATGCCCCCTTATGCAGGTGGAAAGAGCAAAATCAATCGGTTATCGTGGCCTTTCTGCCTTTTTACCCCGCTCTATCCGTAGCCGGAGTGCCCCGAAATGAAACTGATCCCGGAGATCGTCGCCAATAAGTCCCTGCTCACCGAGTGGCGGCACGATCTGCATATGCATCCCGAGACCGCCTTCGAGGAGCATCGCACCTCCGAGTTCGTTGCCAAGACGCTGGAGTCCTTCGGCATGCCGGTGCATCGCGGTCTGGCCAAGACCGGGGTGGTGGGTACGCTGAAAGTGGGCAAGGGCAATCGCGCCATCGGTCTGCGCGCCGATATGGACGCGCTCGACCTGATCGAGATGAACGACTTCGGCCACAAGTCGAAGCATGAAGGCAAGATGCATGGCTGTGGCCATGACGGGCACACCATCATGCTGCTGGGCGCCGCGCAGTATCTCGCCAAGTCCAGGAATTTCGACGGCACCGTGCATTTCATCTTCCAGCCGGCGGAGGAGAATGTCGCCGGCGGCAAGGTGATGGTGGACGAGGGCCTCTTCACCAAGTTCCCCTGCGAGTCGGTCTTCGGCATGCACAACATGCCGGGCATCGATGTCGGCAAGTTCGCTGTGCGCATCGGCCCGATGATGGCCTCGGCCGACATGTTCTGGATCACGATCAAGGGCGTGGGTGCCCATGGCGCCTATCCGCATCGTGGCGTCGATCCGGTGGTGATCGCCGCTGAAATGGTGCTGGCGCTGCAGAACATCGTCGCGCGCAACGTCGATCCGCTGCAATGCGCGGTCGTGAGCTGCTGCCAGATCCAGGGCGGCCATACCACCAATGTGATTCCGGAAGAGGTGATGATCGCCGGCACCACGCGCGCCTTCCTGCCGGAAGTGCAGGATCTGATTGAGGCGCGCATGAACCAGATCGTCACCGGCATCGCGGCCAGCCATGGTGCGAGTGCCAAGCTGGATTATCAGCGCCGTTATCCGCCGACCATCAATACCGCGGATGAAACGGAGCAGGCTGCCGCCGCGGCCGCAGCCGTGGTTGGCGGGCAGAATGTGCTGCGCAACGTCAACCCCAGCATGGGCGCGGAAGACTTCGCCTGGATGCTGCGCGAGAAGCCGGGCAGCTATGTCTGGATCGGCAACGGCGCGGGTGAGGAAAGTTGCATGGTTCACAACCCGCGTTACGACTTCAATGACGACATCCTGCCGATCGGCGCCAGCTACTGGTCGCGTCTGGTCGAGCAGACCCTGCCGGTCGGCTGACAAAGGCGGACGCACATGAGCTTCAAGGTGAAGTTCTGGGGCGTCCGCGGTAGCATTGCCACACCGTCGCCGCGTCATATCGGCTTCGGCGGCAACACCTCCTGCGTCGAGCTCAAGATCGGCAGCCGCGTGGTCATTCTGGATGCCGGCACCGGCATCCGGAATCTCGGCCACTGGCTGCTGCGCCGCAATGCGATGCGGGGAGACCTGTTCCTGTCGCATACGCATTGGGACCATATCAACGGCTTCCCGTTCTTCTCGCCCGCCTTCAAGAGCGACCGGCACTTCACCATTCATGCCGGCCATCTCGCCGACAAGGGCGGCATCGCCAGGATACTTGCATCCCAGATGGCGCAACCGTTCTTCCCGGTGCCGCTCGAAAAGATGGGCGCGCAGATGGATGCGGTCGATTTTCGTGCCGGAGACAGTTTCAGCCTCGGCGACAAGATCCGCGTGCGCACCGCGCCGCTCAACCATCCCGACGGCGCCACCGGTTACCGCTTCGAATACGGTGGCAAGGCCCTGTGCTACGTCACCGATACCGAACACATACCAGGCAAGCCGGACCAGAATATCCTTGGCCTGATCGAGGGCGCGGATCTGGTGATCTATGACAGCACCTACACCGACAAGGAATTCGACAGCCATGTCGGCTGGGGGCACAGCACCTGGCAGGAGGGTGTGCGGCTTTGTCAGGCTGCAGGCGCCAAGGCGCTTGCGATTTTCCACCATGATCCCGATCATGAGGATCAGTTCATGGAGGAGTTGGAGGCGGAAGCGCGCCAGCTCTGGTCCGGGGCCATGGTGGCGCGGGAAAACATGCGCGTGAATCTGCTCTAGGGGAGGCGCGGGAAATGTCCCGTATATATCTGGTGCGTCATGCCAAGGCAGCGGCGCGGTTTGACGAAGATCCGGACCCGAGCCTGTCGGACGACGGTAAGGAAGCGGCTGTGGACCTGGCGCTCGATCTCGAGAAGCTCGGTCCGCTGCCGATCTACACCTCTCCTATGGAACGGGCGCGCGAAACCGCATTACCGCTGGCCAACCGCTGGGGGCTGGTTCCGGAAGTGAGCGCCGCCTTCTCCGAAATTCCGACGCCGCCCGAAATCGCCGAACAGGGCATCAAGGCGCGCGGTCCCTGGTTGCAGCAGGTTGCCGGCCAGCGCTACGGCACACAGCCGCCGATCATCCGCGCCTGGCGCGAGGGCCTGATCGGCATGCTGAAATCTTGCCGCAGCGACACCGTGATCTTCACGCATTTCATGGTGATCAACGCGGCGATGAGCGCGGCGATGAATGACGATCGCATGGTGGTGATCCAGCCCGATTACTGCTCCTGCACTGTGGTCGAGACCACGATGCGCGGACTGGCAGTGGTCTCGCGCGGCAAGGAAGCCGCGACAAAGGTGCTGTAGCCGGCAGCGTATGCATTGTCGCCGCATAACCTCTGGGCGGGAACCGCTTGGCCGGAGCCGGGCGGGCCGGTAGATTGACCTGGCCTGACGGCCTGAGCAGCAAAAGAGCGGCGGATGAATGTGAAACCGGAGATCAAGGCTGAACCCAGCACCATGCCGGACGGCTATGTGCTGGAAGACCAGGTCGGCCATCTGATCCGCCGCGCACATCAGCGCCATACGGCCCTGTTCATGGCCATGATTGGCGATGAGCAGATCACCACCACGCAATATGCCGCGCTGGTGAAGCTCTATCAGATGGGCGAACTCTCGCAGAATCATCTCGGCCGCCTCACCGCGATGGACCCAGCTACGATTCAGGGCGTGATCCGCCGTCTCACGCTGCGCAAGCTGATCTCTCACAGGCCTGACAAGAACGACAAGCGGCGCCGCTGCCTCAGCCTCACATCTGGTGGCCGAGATCTGGTCGGCCGTCTGCTGAACAATGGTCCGAAAGTGAGCAGGGCGACGCTTGATCCGCTCAGCCCGGCCGAGCAGCAGCAGTTCGTCGCGCTGCTCAAGCGCCTGACCTGAGCCTTTTCGCGCACTGACACACTCATATTGCACTGCCGCATTCCTGCGCAGCGCCTGCCTACATTTTGACGTTGACTCTTTTTAGTCAGCGACGCAGCATCATATGCGTACGAACGATATCGGCCTGCGGGGGTGGGCGAGGCGTTTGTATGCCGGCGGGAGGGCCCTAACACCGATGGCGTCGTACTTGCGTCCCACGAGTCTGGCCGAAGCGCTCGATCATCTGAGCGCCGCCAATCAGAATGCGCCGCAGCCGGTGATATTGGCGGGCGGCACCGATTTCTTTCCCGCCCGCGTTGGTCGCGCGGTTGACGACGACATTCTCGATCTTACCGGCATCGCCGATCTGCGCGGGATTGCTGAGTGTGACGAGGGCTGGCGCATTGGCGCCACCACCACCTGGAGCGAAGTCGCAAACACTGACTTGCCGCCGGTTTTCGATGCTTTGCGCGCGGCGGCGCGCGTCGTTGGTGGTGTGCAGATCCAGAATTCAGGCACGGTGGCCGGCAATCTCTGCAATGCTTCGCCGGCCGCCGACAGTGTGCCGCCGCTGCTGGCGATGCGCGCACGCGTCGAACTTGCTACAGCCAAGAGCCGCCGCGAATTGCCGCTGGGCGATTTCATCACCGGCAATCGTCGCACCATGCTGAAGCCAGGCGAGATCGTCTCGGCTATCCTGGTGCCGAAGCCGAAGAACGAGGCGCGCAGCGTCTTTCTGAAACTCGGCGCCCGGGAATACCTGGTGATTTCGATTGCCATGGTTGCCATTGTGCTGGAAGTCGAAAACAACGTGATTTCGTCGGCCAGCGTTGCAGTCGGCGCCTGTTCGGCGGTGGCGGAGCGCCTGCCGTATCTGGAGGCCGAACTGATTGGCCGCCGGCTGAATGCGGCACTCGCCAATCGTGTCGAAGCCGCGCAGTTCGAAGCTTTGCAGCCCATTGATGATATCCGCGCCACGGCGGCCTATCGCCGTGAAGCGGCTGTCGTCCTGGTACGCCGGGCTCTGACTTTGCTTGGCAAGAAAGGGGCTTGAGGGTATGCGGCTGATCGTCAACGGCAAACCGCACACGTATCAGGGCTCGCCGGCTAAACGCCTGAGTGACGTGCTGCGCGACGATCTCGGCCTGACCGGCACCAAGGTGGGCTGCAATGCCGGCGACTGCGGGGCCTGTACGGTGATGATCGATGGCCATCAGGTCTGCTCCTGCCTCACCGCGGTCGGGCAGGCTGCCGGCCGGCCGGTCGTCACAGTTGAAGGCCTGAAGGCGCATGGTGCGTTGAGCCGTCTGCAGACGGCGTTCCTGAAACACGGCGCGGCGCAATGCGGCATCTGCACGCCCGGCATGCTGATGGCGGCAACGGATTTGCTCGCCGAAGTGTCCAAGCCCGATGAACAACAGGTGATGGATGCCATCGGCGGCGTACTCTGCCGCTGCACAGGTTATCGCAAGATCGTCGAAGCCGTGCTGGATGCAACCCGCACGCCCGAACTGCCTGACGTGCCGGACGTGGGCGCCGCGGTCGGCGCACGCAGCCTGAAGGTGGATGGCGTGCAGAAGGTGGAAGGCACCGAGAAATACGGCGCCGACTATATTCCGGCCGATGCGCTGTGGTTGCGCGTGATCCGCAGCCCGCATGCCCGCGCCAGCTTTTCGCTCGGAGATTTTTCAGACGTCATTCGCAAATACGGGCTTGAGCGGGTGTTTACCGCCGCCGATGTACCGCGCAACGGCTTTGCCATTTTTGACATGAAGGACCAGCCGGTGCTGGCAGACGGCATCGTGCGCTATCGCGGTGAGGCGGCCGTGGCGCTGCTCGGCCCGCGCGAGGCGGTCGAGGCGGTCAAAGCTGATGAATTGCCGATTCAATACACGCCGGAAGAGGCCGTCAGCGGCGTGATCATGGCGGCTGCGCCGGGCGCGAAACTCGTGCAAGCCGACAAGCCGGAAAACGTGCTGATTCGCGGCAATGTCGCCAAGGGCGATACCGCGAAGGGCTTTGCCGAAGCGGCAGTCACCGCCGAAGGCCTGTTCCAGACCAGCTTTGTCGAACATGCCTATATCGAGCCGGAAGCCGGCTGGGGCGTGCGCATCGGCGACCGCATTGAAATCCATGCTTCCACCCAGGCGCCCTATATGGATCGCGACGAAGTGGCCGGCGTGATGCAGCTGCCGCCGGATCGCGTCCGCATCGTCCCGACCGCCTGCGGCGGCGGTTTCGGCGGCAAGCTGGATGTGTCCGTGCAGCCGCTGATCGCGCTGGCGGCCTGGCATAGCGACCGTCCGGTGGCGCTGGTCTACACGCGACCTGAAAGCATGGCCTCCAGCACCAAGCGGCATCCGGCGCGTATCAAGGCGAGGTTCGGCGCCGCCAGTGACGGCCGGCTGGTAGCGGTCGAGACCGATGCTGATTTCGATACCGGGGCCTATGCCAGTTGGGGCCCCACGGTGGCCAACCGCGTGCCGGTGCATGCCAGCGGGCCGTATTATGTGCCGCATGTGCGCAACCGCAGCCGCGCGCTGTTCACCAATGCGCCGCCGTCTGGCGCCTTCCGCGGCTTCGGTGTGCCGCAGGCGGCGATTGCGCATGAAACCCTGATGGACGATCTGGCCGGCAAGCTGGGCATCGACCGGCTGGAGATGCGCTACATCAACGCGATCCGCGCCGATGACCTGACCGCGACCAGCCAGAAGCTGGAGCATTCGGCTGGCCTCGCCGAGTGTATCGCCGCCTTGCGTCCGCAATGGCAGGCACTGGGTGCGGAGGTCGACGCCTTCAATGCGCGGCGCAAAAACCTGCGGCGCGGCATCGGCATCGGCTGCATGTGGTACGGACTGGGCAATACCTCGATCTCTAATCCCTCCACCATGCGGATCGGTCTGCGTGGCGACGGTCGCGTGTTCTTCTACAACGGTGCCGTCGATATCGGGCAGGGCTCGAACACCATCTTCGTGCAGATCGTGGCGGATGCGCTGGGCGTCAGCATGGACCGCATCGATTATGTGATGGGCGATACTGACCGCACCGAAGACGCGGGCAAGACGTCGGCTTCGCGACAGACTTTTGTTTCGGGCAAGGCGACGCAACTGGCCGCGCAGGATCTGCGTGCGCAGATTCTGCGGCTGGCCAATGCCGGTGAGGGCGCCAAGTTCAACTTTGATGGCGCAGTGCTGAATGTGGAAGATGGCGGCACGGTGCGTCGGCTTGATCTGGCCACGCTGCCGCGGCTGAACGACGACGGCGATGTGCTGCTCGGCTCGGGCCGCTTCGATCCGCCGACCACCATGCTGGATAGTGATGGTCAGGGTGTCCCGTATGCCACATACGGTTTCGCCGCGCAGATGGCGCTGGTCGAGGTCGACACCGAACTCGGCACCGTGAAGGTGAAGAAGATCATCGCCGCGCATGATGTGGGCAAGGCGGTGAATCCGACCCAGGTCGAAGGCCAGAT
>JAEYSS010000191.1 GCA_023434425.1 Pseudomonadota bacterium
ACCCAGTCGTCCTCGGCATCGGCCGCGGCGGCGGCCATCTGTTCCAGCACCGAAGGCACCGGCCTGGGCTCCGGGGCGGGCGGCGCCGGTTCGGGCAGGGGTTCCTGCCGCCAGACGTTGCGGCAAACCGAGCAGCGCACCTTGCGGGGCTCATCGCCGAATGTGGTGGGGTCGACCTGGAAACGGGTCGCACAGGCTGGGCAGTTGAGGATCATGCCTGAGATCTGCCTGGTGCCAGCCCTTTTGCGTTTCCGGATGCTTTCCCTTATAGGACGGACAGGGCTGCGGAAGCAACCCCACTGCCTCGCAAGATATTGAAGTCATTGGCGCGCAAGGCGTTAGGCGAATCGGAGGACACTCGGGCGTGGTGCGATTCCAGAATGTCGGCATGCGATACGGGCCCGGACCGGAGGTGCTGCGCGACGTCAGCTTCGAGCTCGGCACCGGTTCCTTCCACTTTCTGGCCGGTCCCAGCGGCGCCGGCAAGACCTCGCTGCTGAAGCTTCTGTACCTGGCGCTGCGCCCCTCGCGCGGCCTGATCAGCATGTTCGGCCAGGACGTGTCCACCGCCAGCCGCGCCGCCCTGCCGATGCTGCGCCGGCGCATCGGCGTGGTGTTCCAGGATTTCCGCCTGCTCGACCATCTGAGCGCGCTCGACAATGTGGCGCTGCCGCTGCGCATCGCCGGCGCCGACGAAAAGCGCACGCGCGAACATGTGGTCGAACTGCTGACCTGGGTCGGGCTCGGCGACCGGCTGGAGGCGCGGCCGGCGACGCTGTCGGGCGGCGAGAAGCAGCGCGTGGCGATCGCGCGCGCCATCATCGCCAGGCCCAGCCTGCTGCTGGCCGACGAGCCGACCGGCAACGTCGATCCCGATATGGCGCAGCGCCTGATGTATCTGTTTGTCGAGCTGAATAAACTTGGCACGGCCGTGGTGCTGGCGACGCATGACACGCATCTGCTCGACCAGTTCCGCTTTCCGGTGATGCGGCTGCGCGCCGGCACACTCACCATCGACAGGAATGCAGCGTGAGCAGGCCGCGCAAAAAACCGGCCTCCGACCTGCAGCTGGAAGTCGACAAGTCGGCGCGGTTCCTGCCCTGGGCGCTGGCGGTGATGGTGTTCCTCGCGGCATTGGCCCTGAGCGGCGCACTCGCACTGGACGGCACCATCGACGGCTGGCGCCGCGGCGTGTCGTCGAAACTCACCGTGCAGATCGCCGACCGCCCGGGCCAGCCGATGGCGCCGCGCCTGCAGGCCGCCAGCGATCTCCTGAAGACCGTACCCGGCATTGCCGCAGTGCAGATCGTGGAGCGCAGTGCGGTCGAGGCGCTGCTGCAGCCCTGGCTCGGCAGCGCGGCGCTGCAGGCCGATCTGCCGCTGCCCGGCATGATCGACGTGACGCTGCAGGACAATGCCGCCCTGTCGGTGGAGGCGCTGAATGCGCGGCTGCAGGCCGCCGTGCCGGGCGCGCGTGCCGACGATCCGAAACCCTGGCTCGACCGGCTGGTGCAGCTCGGCCGCCTGCTGCAGTCGCTCGGCGGCGGCATCGTGCTGCTGGTCGGCCTGGCGGCGGCGGCGATGGTGATTTTCGCCACGCGGGCCGGCCTGGCCGCGCGGCGCGACACGATCGAACTGCTGCATCTGATCGGCGCGGAAGACGGCTATATCGCGCGGCAGTTCCAGCGCCATGTGGCGCTGCAGGCGCTGCGCGGCGGGATCCTCGGCGCCGGCCTGGCCGCCGCCCTGCTGGTCGGCATCCAGCTGCTGTCCGGCGGCATCGGCACCGGCATGCTGCCCGGCCTGCAGCTTTTGTGGTGGCACTGGCTGCTGCTGCCGGTTCTGCCTCTCGGGGCTGCCGCTTTGGCGATTCTGACGGCGCGCTGGACGGTGCTCGGCGAACTGCGCGCCATGCTTTAGGTCAATGTTATGCTGAAGACTGGGTCATGCTGATTCTTCTCGACCGCGATGGCGTGCTGAACAAGGTCTATCCCGACGATTACGTGAAATCGCCGGACGAACTGATCATGCTGCCCGGTGTCGGCAAGGCCGTGGCGCAGCTGAATGCACGCGGCTGGCCGGTGGCGGTCTGCACCAATCAGTCCTGCATCGGCCGCGGCATCATCGACGAAGCGATGCTGGCTCGCATCCACGACACCCTGTTCGATCATCTGGCGCGCGACGGCGCGAAGATCGACGCGCTGTTTTTCGCGCCCGACCCGCCCTGGGCGGCGACCGACCGGCGTAAACCGGGTGCCGGCATGCTGCGCGAGGCGATGCAGCGCTTTCGCAAAAGCCCCGGCGAAACCGTGTTCATCGGCGACAGCCTGATCGACCTGCAGGCGGCGGCCACGGCCGGCTGCCGCAGGATATTGGTGCGAACCGGCAATGGCGCCGGCGCACAGGCAAACGGCATTCCGCCGGACGTCCTGCCGGTGACGGTGGCGGAAGACTTGTCCGATGCCGTCAATCGGCTGTTAAGTGAAGTGCCCGTTGTCTAGAGACACAGAGTCTACGGAATCGTAATGGCCCGCAAAGACCGAGACCGTAAACGCGACGACGACGAGTCGACGCCCTTTTTCACCCGCATCAGCCGCTGGCTGATGCTGCTGGCCGCGCTTGGCCTGCTCTGGCTCGGCGGCGGCATCGCCTATATCGAGCGCGTGGAATCGCTGCCCGCGCCGGACGAGACCAGGACCGACGCCATTGTGGTGCTGACCGGCGGCGCGGCCCGCCTGGCCACCGGCTTGCGCCTGCTCAACGAAAACAAGGCAGACCGCCTGCTGGTGTCGGGCGTGGCGCAGACGGCCACCAAAGCCTCGCTGCTGCAGGCCGTGTTGCCGGCGATGCCGGATGCCGCCCCCCTTGGTGGATTCTCGGCCAGCGGCAACGGTCAGGGCATCGACCTGCAGCTTCTGTTCGACTGCTGCGTCGATCTCGGCTTTGAGGCCGAGGATACCGCCGGCAATGCCGCCGAGACGGCGAGCTGGGCGGCGGCGCGCGGCTACAAAACCATCCGGCTGGTGACGGCGAATTATCACATGCCGCGGGCCCAGGTGGAATTCGGCCGCTACCTGCCGGGCTTCACCATGCTGCCGCATCCGGTGCGCTCGGATGCGATGCGCGTCGAGGACTGGTGGCAGCGCCGCGCCGCGACCGCCTTCCTGCTCGGCGAATACACCAAATATGTCGCCGCCCTGCTGCGCGCGCATCTCGGCAGCCAGCTGAGCGCCACGCTGGCGCAGAAGCCTGTGACCTCCGCGCCGCAGAGCGTGCCGGTCGAGAAGGCGCCCGCCCCGGAACAGCCGCAGGAACAGTCGCAGGAACAGCCGCAGGAACAGCCGCAGGAACAGTCACAGGAACAGTCACAGGAACAGCCGGCAGACAAGCCGGACGAAATGCCGCAGTGATGCTGCTGCTGCGCTCGATCCTGTTCCAGATCGCCTTCCTGCTGTGGAGCACGCTGGTCGCGCTCTATGGCCTGATCCCTCTGGCGCTGGGCAACCGCCAGCATCTGTTCAGCAT
>JAEYSS010000237.1 GCA_023434425.1 Pseudomonadota bacterium
CAGCGCGTGCTCATCTTAAACGAACCGCCGTCGATCGACGCCAACGAGATCACCGACAAGGGCTATATCAACCAGCGCGCGACGCTGGAGCGCCGTCACGCCGATGTGATGCGCCTCTATGCCGATCCGCCTGCGGCTGACGTGATCACCGTCACCGACTGACGCGACCTCCCCGCCTAGATTGCGCGCGATACCGAGCCATATTCCGCTCGGGTTTTCGCTTTCGTTTTAGGAGATACGCCGTGACGCGACGTCTGCTCGCCACGCTGGCGTTCGGCCTGACGCTGGCCGCTGGTTTCGCTTTGGGTACCATCGGCCGGTCGCCGGCCGATACGCAGGTGCTGGCCACCGATACCGATATTCCGACCCTGCCGCCGACCGCGGCGATCTTCGTCTCCGTCAATGCGCAGGATAGCGCCGAAGCCGAACGCCACCTCTATCCGGCGCCGCAGACCGCCCTGCAGATCGCGGAGTCGCTGGAGCTGAATGACGCGCAGCGTGCACAGCTGCGCCAGCTGCAGCATGACACCGAGGCCGAGATCGCAGCCTTGGGCCGCCGTCTGGCCAGCGAGGAACGCCGGCTGGCCCGCGCCTTTGCCGAAAACAATGTCGAAGCCACGCGGGTCGACGCGCTGACGGCGCGGATTTCCGCGCTGGACGGCCGTATCCGCGCGCTGCGGCTGCGCAGCCATCTGGCGGCGCGCGACGCTCTGACGCCGGATCAGCTGCTGCGCTTCGCCAGCTTGCGCGGCTACGAGCCGGCGCCGCAGAGCGAACGCGACGACGACCCGCTGCGGTAGCCCGCAACCGCCGTCTTCATTCCGCCGCATTCGCCGCGCTATGCTGGCAACATGACCGTAGCTGGCCGACGTGACTGTACCCGTGCCGAATTGCGGGCCGATGCCGTGGTGCATCTGCTCGGACTGGGCTTTGGCCTGGCCGCCTGCATCACGCTGGTCGTTTTCGTCGCGCTGCGCCCCGATCTGCCACGGGGCCTCAGCCTCGGCATCTACGGTTTCGGCCTGCTGGCGATGCTGGCCTGTTCCGCGCTTTACAATCTGACCACGCAGGCACGGCTGAAGGCGGTGTTCCGCCGCTTCGATCATGCCGCCATCTTCGTGATGATCGCCGGCACCTACACGCCGTTCTCGCTGATCGTGATCGGCGGCGGCTGGGGCGCCGCGCTGCTGGCTTTCGTCTGGAGCGTGGCGCTGGTCGGCGTGTTTCTGAAACTGCGCTATCCGCTGCGCTTCGACAAACTGTCGGTCGTCGCCTATCTGCTGCTCGGCTGGGTGATCCTGGCCGCACTCGAACCGTTGCTCAGCAGCATGTCGCTGGCGGCGCTGATCCTGCTGGTCACCGGCGGCGGACTGTATTCGCTCGGCGTGGTGTTCCACCTGTGGGAAAGGCTGCCCTACCAGAATGCGATCTGGCATGTTTTCGTGCTGGCCGCCGCAGCCTGTCATTACGCCGCCATCCTGGTGGATGTGGCAATCGCCTGATGTGATGACCTAGGCGCCGCGCGCGAGAAACGGCAGATTGCGGAAGTCCGGCTTGCCGTAATGCAGCGCCGCACCGATGCGCGGCCTGTCGGCCGGCCCGCCCCAGCAGAGCACATGTCCGCCGGCCGCTTCCAGCACCGCCTGCCCCGCCGCCGTATCCCATTCCGAGATGGCCGCGAAGCGCGGATAGAAATCCGCCGTACCTTCGGCGATCTGGCAGAATTTCAGCGACGAGCCGACCGTCCTGGTCTCCGGCGCCATCTGCTGCTTCAGCCAGATATCGACCGAGGCCTCGCGGTGATTGCGGCTGACCAGCACCATCGGCGCCACTTTCGGCACCGGCCGCGCGCTGATCGCCTTGCCGTCCGGATGCAGCCTGTCGAAGCGGCGCGCGCCCGCCGCTCCGTTGCCGATCCAGGCGACCTCGAGCGCCGGTGCCAGCACGATGCCGAGCACCGGGCGGCCGTGTTCGACCAGCGCGATGTTGACGGTGAATTCGCCGTTGCGTTCGATGAATTCGCGCGTGCCGTCGAGCGGATCGACCAGCCAGAAGGGACCGCTGCCGATCTCGGGCGCCTCGCCGCGCGCCGCCAGTTCCTCGGCCACCACCGGGATGCCGGGCGTCAGTTGGCGCAGGCCGGCCAGGATGATGGCTTCGGCCGCATCGTCGGCATCGGTGACCGGGCTGTGGTCGTCTTTCGCGCGTGCCGTGAAGGCCGTGGCGTAGACCGCCATGATGGCGGCACCGGCCTCATGGGCCAGCGGCAGCAGCGCGTCGGCAAGCGTGGCGTGATCCTGCGTCATCGGGATTTCAGTCTTCGGGCGGTTTGACCGGACGCAGCACAACCTGGTCGGTGTTGATCAGGCGCTTGCCGGCATGGAGGAAATTCACGGTGACGCGCGCACCGATCGCCGATTGCACCTGCCCCGGCCCCCAATCGGGCTGCAGCGGATTTTCCACCCAGTCGCCCGGGGCGAACGGTGCCAGCATGCTCATTGCCTGATCTGTTCCAGCTTGCGGTTGCCTGTCTGCTGCAGACATTCTAGACAGGGCATCGTCCGGCTGCCACCCGCAGACGGGCCGAATCACTCGCGCGAATCACCGGAGCGCCGCAGATGGCCAGCGAAAATCCCGACCTCGTCGCCCTGATCTGCTCGCGGCTGTGCCACGATCTGGCCGGCAGCATCGGCGCGGTCAACAACGGCGTGGAACTGCTGGCCGAGGAGACCGATGCCGCCATGCGCGAGGAAGCCATCGGCCTGATCGCACAGTCGGCCAACGACACCGCGCGGCGTCTGAGCTTCTTCCGCCTGGCGCTCGGGGCATCGGGCAATATGGACGAGCCGATGGCCTATGCCGAATTCTCGCGCGTCGCCAAGGCCTATTTCGCCGGCGGCAAGCTGAGTCTGCTGCTGCCCGCCGTCACCGATCCGCTGCCCAAGCCGCTCGGCAAGGCGCTGTTGCTGGGCCTGTCGCTGGCGGCGCAGGCGCTGCCGCGCGGCGGCAGCCTCAGCCTTGCCAAAGACGGCGATGTCTGGCTGATCCGCGCCGAAGGCACCACCTTGCGCTGGCAGGAGCATGTCGCACAGGGACTCGGCGACGGCGCCCTGCCGGCCGAACCGATGGCTGCGATCGCGCGCTATGCGCAGCAGCTGGCTGCGACGGCCGGCTGCCGGCTGCAGGCCGAAGCGGGCGATGCCGCACTGGTGCTGCGCTTCGCCGCATAAAAAAAGCCGGCCACGAAGGCCGGCTTTTTCGTGTCTTTATCTGGAAACTCAGTGCCCGCCGGCGGCCCGCTTGGCGCCGGCCGCGACCGGCTCGACCTGGTCGCGCAGCACATAGCCGCGGCCCCAGACGGTTTCGATATAGTTGTCGCCCTCGGTGGCCGAGGCGATCTTCTTGCGCAGCTTGCAGATGAAGACGTCGATGATCTTCAGCTCCGGCTCGTCCATGCCGCCGTAGAGATGATTGAGGAACATCTCCTTGGTCAGCGTGGTGCCCTTGCGCAGGGACAGCAGTTCCAGCATCGCATATTCCTTGCCGGTCAGGTGCAGGCGGCTGCCTTCGACCTCAACCGACTTGGCATCCAGGTTGACCGTCAGCTTGCCGGTCTGGATCACCGACTGCGAATGGCCCTTGGCACGGCGGACGATGGCGTTGATGCGGGCGATCAGCTCGTCCTTGTTGAACGGCTTGGTGATGTAGTCGTCGGCGCCGAAGCCGAGGCCCTTCACCTTCTTGTCCGCTTCACCCATGCCCGAGAGAATCAGGATCGGCGTATTCACCTTGGCCGCGCGCAACTTCTTCAGCACGTCATAGCCGTGCATGTCGGGCAGGTTCAGGTCGAGGACGATGATGTCGTAGTCATACAGCTTGCCGAGGTCCAAACCCTCTTCGCCATATTCGGTGCGGTAGACGTTGAAACCCTCGGCGCTGAGCATCATCTCAATGCTCTTGGCCATATTGGCGTCGTCTTCGATCAGCAGCACGCGCATGGTGCACCTCACGCTTGAAGGTCGGTCCCCGATCCGCACCCGGCGCCTGGCGCCGGATGGATCGGACTTGGCGTTTTTCCGCCCGATTCGGTGCAGTTTACCATTGTTAACAAATGAAGTTAACGCATTTCTTAACGCATTGTTTACGCCCGGTTGGCGCGCCGGTTCGGTGTTAGACTATTCACATAAAGCAGCCGGGCCGCCGCGACCGGCCTGCGCTTTACCGGCAGTTAAGGCTTTGACCTGTAGGGTATTTTCTTCGTTAACCCCGTTGAGGCGCCATGCATAGCCTGCTGATGGATCTGGACCGGATCAAGGACGTCGCCTTCACCGGGCGGGTCACCTCGATTCAGGGTCTGCTGGTCGAAGTGGCCGGCGTCGAACGCCATCTCTCCATCGGCTCGCGCGTGCATCTGCAGACCCGCGATCACCGCCAGGTGGAATGCGAAGTGGTCGGCTTCCGCCAGAACCGCGCCCTGCTGATGCCCTATGGCTCGCTGGAAGGCATCGGGCTGGGCAGCCGCGCCGTCGTCGGCGAGGACCAGCCGGTGATCTATCCCGATGCCAGCTGGCGCGGTCGCGTGATCGACGGCCTCGGCCGCCCGCTCGATGGCGGACCGCCGCTGACCAACGGCACCCGCCCCTATCCGCTGCGCGCCAATCCGCCGCCGGCGAATTCGCGCAAGCGCGTCGGCGCCAAGATCGATCTGGGCATCCGCTCGATCAACACCTTCATCTCCTGCTGCCGCGGCCAGCGTATGGGCATCTTCGCCGGTTCGGGCGTCGGCAAATCCGTGCTGCTGTCGATGATGGCGCGTTACACCGAAGCCGATGTCAACGTGGTCGGTCTGATCGGCGAACGCGGCCGCGAGGTGCAGGAATTCATCGAGGACGATCTGGGCAAGGCCGGCCTCGCCCGCACCGTGATCGTGGTGGCGACCTCGGACGAACCGGCGCTGGTGCGCCGCCAGGCGGCCTATATGACGCTCGCCGTGGCGGAATATTTCCGCGACCAGGGCAACCAGGTGCTCTGCCTGATGGACTCGGTGACGCGTTTCGCCATGGCGCAGCGCGAGATCGGCCTGTCCGGCGGCGAACCGCCAACCACCAAGGGCTATCCGCCGACGACATTCGCCGAACTGCCGCGCCTGCTGGAACGCGCCGGTCCCGGCACCGAGGACGGCAGCATCACCGGGCTGTTCACCGTGCTGGTCGACGGCGATGACCACAACGAACCGATCGCCGATGCGACGCGCGGTATTCTCGACGGCCATATCGTGATGGAACGCGCCATCGCCGAACGCGGGCGTTACCCCGCCATCAATATTCTTCGTTCCATTTCCCGCACCATGCCGGGCTGCAACACCGAGGACGAAAACCTGCTGGTGACGCGCGCACGCCAGCTGATGGCGACCTACGAAGACATGGCCGAACTGATCCGGCTCGGCGCCTATCGCGCCGGCTCCGACCCCAAGGTGGATGAAGCCATCCGCTATCAGCCCATGCTGGAAACCTTCCTCAAGCAGCAGAAAGCCGAGCGCGCCGATCTTGGCTCGGGTTACGAGCGGCTGGCGGAAATCTTCCTGCACGGCGCCTGATGCCGGCCTGACCGATGCGCGGTGTCAGCGGACTGATCCGGTTATGGAAATGGCGGCTCGACGAGCGCCGCCGCATCGTCGTCGACCTGGAAATCCTGCGTGCCAGCATCGAACGCCAGATGGCGGCGCTGGACGCCGAACTGGAACACGAACGCAAGGTGGCGACGCAGAATTACACCGCCGGCTTCGGCTTCACCAGTTATCGCCGCATGAACCGCGACCGCCACGCCAATGCCGAAGTGGCGCGCGACCAGACCATCGACCGCATCGCGGCGGCGCAGGAAGAGGTGAATGCCGCCTTCCGCGAGCTGAAAAAATACGAACTGGTGCTCGAGAACTGGGAAAAACGCGAGAAGGCCAAGCAGGAAAAGCGCGAGCAGGACGAACTCGACGAAGCCGGCCTGCAGAGCTTCCGCCGCCGCCAGGAACGGGACGCCAAGGCTTCAGAATAAGACTGGCAATCCGATTTAAGACTGGCGTTTCCGTAAAAGCGCCAGCACCCGCCCGTCAATCGCGGCAAGACCCAGCGCGATCACCGCCATGCCGGCAAAATGCCGCGGCAGCAGGCTTTCCCCCAGCACCAGCACGCCCAGCAGGATCGCACTGACCGGCACCAGCAGCGTGACCAGATTCACATTGCTGCCGGCCGCCGCCATGACCCTGAAATAGATCACGAAGCCCAGCGCGGTCGAGACCACCGCGAGCGCCAGGATGGCGGCCATGGCCTGCCAGGACGGCAGTGGGATCTGCCAGCTCTGCTCGACCAGCAGCGCCAAAGGCAGCAGGATGATCGACGAGCCGATGAACTGGCCGCCCGCCACCTGCATCGGCACGACGCCGAGCCGGCCAAAGCGGCGACTGTAGACCGCGCCGAAGGCATAGGAGACGGCGGCGAGCAGGCATGCGCCCTGCGCCAGCACGTTGCGGCCCAGACCCGACAGCAGATCGGGCCCGATCATCACCGCCACGCCGGCAAAACCGGTCAGCACGCCCAGCAGCCGACCCGGCGTCAGCTTTTCATCGTCGCTGAAGGCATGGGCCACCAGCACGGTGGAGATCGGCGTGGTGGCATTGAGGATCGAGGCCAGCCCGCTCGGAATATGCGTCTGCCCCCAGAAGGTGAGGCTGAACGGGATGGCGTTGTTGAGCAGCCCCATGATCAGGAAGGCCTGCCAGACATCGCGCCGCCGCGGCAGGGCCAGTCCGGTCAGTTTCAGCACGCCCAGCAAAACGATCGCGGCGACGAGGACGCGGATCGCCGCAACCGTCAGCGGCGGCACTTCCTTCACGGCGACGCCGACGAAAAAGAACGACCCACCCCATAGCACCGACAGGGCCAGAAGCCCCGTCCATGCACGCTTGTCCATTTGCTGGCTCATCCGTGGCTTATAGTCTCAGCGGATCGCAAATACATCCCGCTTCCTGCGCACGCATTCTCACACGGAGTCTGCCCTAGGCCTTGATTTCAGTGCTGGGCCCGCGACTGTCGAGTTCGGGGCTCGGCCAGGGCAGCGGTTTTTCCCGGTCGTGGAACCGCAGCGAGCCGACCATGCCGGTGATGGCCAGCGCCTCTTCGAAGATCACCGTCACATCGAGGCGGAAGGCCGGACCGAATTCGGTTTCGCTGCGCAGGACCAGGTCGAGCTGCTTGCTGCCGACGAAACCGTCGAACTGGATCGGGCCGGTGCTTTCCAGATTGAAGTCGATGATGAAGCGGGTCTGCTTCTGCTGCTTTTTCGGATCCTTGCGCCGCCGCATGAAGATCTGGATCGGCTCGACCTTGCCGCCGATCATCATCGGCATCACCAGGGCCTGCCAGTCGTTGTCGCCCTGGCGCTGGTTGAGCCGGCCGAGGTCGCGGAAATCGTCATCCAGCTTGCGCAGCAGATCGCCCCGGCCGCTCTGCTCCAGCCTGCGCACCGCCTCCGAGCCGAGCCAGGCCTGCGCATTGCCGACCGCCGCCGCCGCGATGAACTGCAGGGCCGTGGACGCCAGCCGCGCATTCGGCTGCGGCAGCAGTTCGGTCTGCAGCCGCTGCGCCAGCGCGGGATCGGCGGCGCGGATCGCATCGAGCGTGAGCTGCAGGTTCGGCCAGCCATCCTGCAGCCGCGTCAGCACGCCGGCCAACGGTGCGGGCGTCAGCTGCGTCGGGGTGGGTGCAGGCGGCCGCGTCACCGATGCCAGTTCAAGGATGAGCCGCGTGCCGGCCGGCAGGGGCTGCGGCAGGTTCAGCGTCAGCAGGCCCTGCGGCGTCGACACCATCGCCTGGCCACCCTGGCCCTGCCCGGTGACGATGCCCGTCATGGTTCCGCCGGTCAAAGCTGTGGCCGGCGAGGCAAGCGGCGATTGAGTTGGCAGCGCGGTGGTCGCCGCCGGCGGCAAACCGGCCGGAACGGCAGCGGGCAGAACTGACGCCTGCGGCGCGGTCTGTACCGCCGCCTGCACTGGCGCCTGAACGGATGTCGGCGTCGCGACGGATTGCGAAATGCCCGGCAACATCGGCGTTGCCACCGCAGGCTGGCCAGCGGGCAGCGCCGGCGTTGCAACCGTCTGTGTCGCGACCTGTGGCGTCGCGGTGGCCGGCAGCTGTGGCGACGTGGCCGCTGCAGCCGGCAGGGCGGCGGGCTGACCCGGAAGCGTCGGCGTACCAGCCGGAGCGGCACTGGGCAGCGTCACGGTCTGCACCACGACCTGCAGCTGGCTGCCGGCGGGCAGCGCCGCGGTGCCGGCTGTCGTCGCCGGAGTCACCAGCACCGCCTGCAATGTCTGCCCGGCCTGCGGCAGCACCGGTGCGGCGGCGGCCGTGGCCGGCTGCGGCGGCGAAGCGGCAAGGGCGAGCTGGGCGGCGGTCGGCGGCTGCGCCTGGGCCGGCAGCGGCAAAGCGAGCGCCGCGTTGTTCACGCTGAGCACGGTGGCCTGCTGCGGATTGGCGGGATTGAGCTGCAGCCTGATCGCGGCATTCAGCGTGGCGAGATTGGCCTGTTCGAATGCCTGCGCCAGATTGGTCAGGGCCAGCGTGTTGCCCGCCGCGGTGCGCACCAGCAGCGTCATGTTGTCACGCGCCACCACCTGGGCCGCAATCTGGCCGCCCCTGGCCAGTTCGCGCGCACTGGCGGCGATCTCTGCGCCGTCGCCCTGCAGGACGGCGGCGGGCGAGGACGGCGGCGGCTGTTGCGCTGGCGCGGACGCGCCGCCGCCCGGCGCTGGCGTGGGTGTGGCTGGTGCGGGTGTGGTGGTGACGGGCGTGCTGCCGCCAGAGCCACCTGGAGTGACCGCCGGCTTGGGCGCAAGGGGGCCGAGATCGCTCACGCGCCTCTGCGCCCCTTAAGACGACGTCAGGGCTGCATCGCGACGGGCGCGCGCAGCAGGCTGTTCATCAGGGCTTCGACATCCTCGGCGGCTTCGCACATCGGATGCCGGGTCAGCAGCGGCATCTGGTTGCGGATCGCGTCGCGCACCTTGTCGTCGCGGCGGATCACGCCGGCCAGCGGCGGCGAGTATTTCAGGAAATTCTCCGCCGCCTTGTTCAGCTTGGCATAGGTGCGTTCGCCTTCGCGCGTGGTCGGCGCGATGTTGATGACGACGCGCACATCGGCGTTACGGTCGGCCATGCGGGTCAGCTTGATATAGGCATAGGCATCGGTGAGCGCGGTCGGCTCGTCGTTGGTCACCACCAGCGTGACTCCGGCAGTGGCCGAAAAGGTGCGTACGACGGAGTCGACGCCGGCGCCAAGATCGATGATGACGCGGTCGTAGCTTTTCGCCAGCTGCATCAGTTCGTCGCGCACGGCACTCATCGCCGTCTGGTCCAGCGTGGCGAGCGAGGCCGAGCCCGACTTGCCGGCAATGATATCGAAGCCGGCTTCCGACGGCATGATCGCATCGGCCAGGCTGAAGCGGCCGGCAATCACGCTGCCGAGGTCGCGGTCCGGCATCAGGCCGAGCTGGATATCCACATTGGCGAGGCCGATATCGCCGTCGAACAGCAGCACGCGCTGACCCTGGCGCGCGAAGGTGTGCGCCAGCGTGACGGAAAGCCAGGTCTTGCCGACACCGCCCTTGCCCGAAGCGATGGCGATCACGTTCGGCTGCCGCACCGCCGCAGCAGGATGGCGGACCGGGCGAGCAGGAGAGGACGGCGGAGTCGGCGTCATGGTCATCACGGTCATTCGGCGGCCTTCATGGCAGCGGGTTTCTGGGAAAAGTATGACATGTCTTCGGCGGCATCGACAGCGGGGTTGCGCGCATCGGGATCGGCGAGCAGACGGTGTGCCAGGCCGAGCGGATCGCAGCGTTCGAAACCCTTGCCGATGAACGAACTGGCGCTGACATCGGCAAATGCCAATCCGCCGAGATCGGCGGCGGCCACCAGCGCACCGAGCCGGCGCGCCGCATCCAGCCGCGTGCCGACATAGCGCCGCGCGCCCAGCGCCACGGCCTGGGCGGCGATCTCGCCGCATTCGACGGCATCGGTGCCGGCGGCCAGAACGGCGACCGGTTCGGCACCGCTGGCCTGGATCAGCGCCTTCAGCGCCGTGCGTTCGGCGGCGTCATGCAGGTTCACACCGGCGGTGTCGATGATCAGCTTGGCGGCGTCGGGCGTCTGGCCCACGGCATATTGCAGCTCGCGCGCATCGGCGGCTTCGAGGAAGGGCGCACTCATCACGCGGCACAGCGCAGCCAGCTGTTCGCCGGCCGCCGCGCGGCTGACATCGGTGGAGATCACCTGCACCGGCCGGCGGTCGATCACGCAGCGCGCGGCGAGCTTTGCCGCCACCACGGTCTTGCCGTTGCCCGGCGGGCCGATCAGGATCAGTGGCCGGTTGTCGGTGCTCAGACCGGGGAAACGATAGGTTTCGTCCAGCGCCTCGGCCAGCGCGCCGACGGCATCGTCGAGCCCGACCTGCAGCGCCGCCTGGGTCAGGCGTTCGGCGACGCGCGCCGGCACGCCATGCCAGCTCAGCGCGCCGAGGATCAGTTCGCCGACCTGCTGCCGGTCGTCATGGCTGGTGAAGTCTTCGTCGGGCACGAACAGCCGGCCGTTGCCCTGGCCGTAGCGCAGCGCCTGCGCTTCCGGCGTGGCGAAATCGTCCTCGCTCGCCTGCTCGATGGCCGCGGTGATCTCGACGCCGCCGCCATTGCGGTGCGTATAGGTCGACACGATGATCGCCTCGTCGCCAAGCGCCTGGCGCACGAGGTCCATCGCCTCGGTCATCGTTTCAGCCTGGAAGGTCTTGAGCCGCATCTGTCAGCCCGTCCTCAGATCTGCGCAATCGTCCGAAGCTTGGCCTTCGGATGGATTTCCTGCTGCGACATCACGACGGTGGCCGGCCGGAAACGCTCGATGATCGACCGCACGTAGGGCCGCGCGCTCGGGCTGGTCAGCAGCACCGGCATATGGCCTTCGGCGGCCAGACGTTCGAAAGTCTGGCGGACCTGGGTGATGAATTCCTGCAGCCGCGACGGCTGCATGCTGAGCTGGCGGTCCTCGCCCTGGCCAACCAGCGCCTCGGCGAAATTCTGCTCCCATTGCGGCGACAGGGTCACCAGCGGGATGAAGCCGTCCGGGCTGACATTGGCGTTGGAAATCTGGCGTGCCAGGCGCGAGCGCACATGCTCGGTGATCTGGGTGATGCTCTGGGTGTAACCGGCGGCCTCGGCGATCGCCTCCAGGATGGTGGCGAGGTCGCGGATCGAGATACGCTCGCTCAGCAGGTTCTGCAGCACGCGCTGCACGCCGTTGACGTTGGTGCGGGTCGGGATCACTTCGGTGACCAGCTTCTCGTTGACCTTCTTCAGTTCGTCGATCAGCTTCTGCGTCTCGGCGAAGCTGAGCAGGTCGGACATGTTGTCCTTCACCACTTCGGTCAGATGCGTGGTGATCACCGTGCCGGGATCGACCACGGTGTAGCCGCGGAACATGGCTTCGTCGCGCATGCTCTCGTCCACCCACATGGCCGGCAGGCCGAAGGTCGGCTCGATGGTTTCCTCGCCGGCCAGCGCGATGCGTTCGCCGCGCGGATCCATGGTCAGCAGCATGTTCGGCTTCACCTCGCCGCGCGCCGCCTCCACTTCCTTGACGCGGATCACGTAGGTCGTGCCGGGCAGCTGCATGTTGTCGAGGATGCGCACGCTGGGCATGATGAAGCCCATGTCGATGGCGATCTGGCGGCGCAGCGCCTTGATCTGGTCGGTCAGGCGGTAGCCGCGCGCATCGTTGATCAGCGGCAGCAGGCTGAAGCCCAGTTCGAGCCGCAGGTCGTCCATCACCAGCGCATTGGTGACCGGCTCGTCCAGCGGGCTGAGCGGCGCGGGCGGCGGGGCCGGCGGAATATAGGCGTCGGCAATGACCTTCTGCTCCTGCTGCCAGGCCAGGTAGGCCAGGCCGCCGGTGACCAGCGCCAGGATGATAAAGGGCAGGAACGGCATGCCCGGGATCAGCGCGAAGGCCGCCGACAGCACCGCCGACATGCCAAGGCCTTTCACCGACGACAGCTGGCGCGACAGCGCCTTGTCGGTGGTGCCGGTGACACCGCCCTTCGAGACCATGATACCGGCGGCAACCGAGATGATCAGCGCCGGGATCTGCGCGACCAGGCCGTCACCGACCGACAGGATCGAATAGGTGTTGAGCGCGGCGCTGAACGTCAGGCCGTTCTGGATCACGCCGATCAGGATGCCGCCGATCAGGTTGATGAAGGTGATCAGCAGGCCGGCAACCGCGTCGCCGCGCACGAATTTCGACGCGCCGTCCATCGAACCGAAGAAGCCGGACTCGTCTTCCAGTTCCTTGCGGCGGGTGCGGGCGGTGGCCTCATCGATCAGACCCGAGGACAGGTCGGCGTCGATCGCCATCTGCTTGCCGGGCATGGCATCGAGGGTGAAGCGTGCCGACACTTCGGCGATGCGGCCGGAACCCTTGGTGATGACGACGAAGTTCACGATCACCAGGATCGCGAATACGATGATACCGATCACCAGGTTGCCGCCCATGACAAACTGGCCGAAGGCCTCGATCACGTGGCCGGCGGCATCGGTGCCTTCGTGGCCGTGTCCCAGAATGAGCCTGGTCGATGCCAGATTGAGCGACAGCCGCAGCATCGTGGTGATGAGCAGCACGGTCGGGAAGCTGGAGAATTCGAGCGGCCGGGTGACGAACAGGCAGGTCATCATCACCAGCACGGAGGCGGTGATCGACAGCGCCAGCGCCACGTCAAGCAACCAGGTCGGCATCGGCAGGATGAGTACCGACAGGATCGCCATGATGCCGAGGGCGAGCATGATGTCGCCATGCTGGCCGATGCGCAGCCGATCAAACATGCTGCCGCCACCGCCAGACGCGGCGGCCGACGCTTCAGCCGGCATGTTCTCCGCCATACCCTCTTCTCCTCAACCCGCGTATCAGCAGCCGGTCAGGCCGTGACGCGCGTGCCCTCATTGGCCGCCGGAACGGCCAGGCCTTCGTCGGAATACTGCTTCAGCTTGTTGCGCAAGGTGCGGATCGAGATGCCCAGGATCGTCGCCGCATGCGTGCGATTGCCCAGGCAGTGCTTCAGCGTGTCGATGATCAGGTCGCGCTCGACATCGGCCACGGTGCGCCCGACCAGGTTGGGTTGCGCGCCGGCCGCATCGCCCCCCGCCTGATCGGCAGCCGGCGCAGTGCCGCGGCCAATGCTATCGGACAGCGCGGTGCCGTCCGGCAGGCGGATATCGGCCAGTTCGATCTGCGAGCCCAGCGCCAGCAGCACGGCGCGATGCATGGTGTTTTCCAGTTCGCGCACATTGCCGCGCCAGGGTGCCATGCGCAGCGCCTCGATGGTGGCGGGCGCCAGCGGGCGCTCCGCCACACCGTTGGCGGCGGCGTATTTCTTCACGAAATGCTGCGACAGCATCTCGATATCGGCCGGGCGGGCACGCAGCGGCGGCAGCCTGATATTCACGACATTGAGGCGGAACAGCAGATCTTCGCGGAAGGTGCCGCGCGCCACTTCGTCGGCCAGGTTGCGGTTCGAGGTGGCGATCACGCGGATATCGACCTTGACCGGCTTGCTGCCGCCGATGCGGTCGATCTCGCGTTCCTGGATGGCGCGCAGCAGCTTGGCCTGCAGGCGCACATCCATCTCGCTGATTTCATCCAGCAGCAGCGTACCGCCGTTGGCTTCCTCGAACTTGCCCAGCCGGCGCGCGACGGCGCCGGTGAAGGCGCCCTTTTCATGGCCGAACAGTTCGGATTCCAGCAGCGTATCCGGAATGGCGGCGCAGTTGACCGACACGAAGGGACGATCGGCGCGCGGCGACTTCATATGGATGAAGCGCGCCATCACTTCCTTGCCGGTGCCGCTTTCGCCGGTGATCATCACCGAGGCCGGGCTCGGCGCGATCTGCTCGGCCAGCTTCACGACCTGGCCCATCGCCGGGTCGCGGAACAGCATCTGGTGGCTTTCCTCGGCCACCGCTTCCAGCACGGCCGCGATCAGGTCGGCTTCCGGCGGCAGCGGCAGGTATTCCTTGGCGCCGGCCCGGATGGCGGCGACGGCGGCGCGCGCATCGTTGCCGATGCCGCAGGCCACCACGGGCAGGTTGATGCGTTCAGCTTTCAGGCTGTCGACCAGCAGCTTAACATCGAGGCTGACGTCGATCATGGCGAGGTCCGCGCCGCGCCCGCCGCGCAGCGTGTTCAGACCCTGCTCGATATCCTCGACCTGGATGACCTTGGCGCCGCGCTGCAGCGCGATGCGTGTTGCCGCACCGATCTGCCCATTCAGCGTTCCAAAGATGATCAGCCGCATAATCCGCCCCAGCTTCCCGCTTTAATCGAAATGTCCAACTGCAACCCGGCGACGCGCATCACCCGCCGCGCCCGCCCTTGATGATTTCCGTCATGGTCACGCCCAGGCGGTCTTCCACCACCACCACCTCGCCGCGCGCCACCAGCCGGTTGTTCACATAGATGTCGATCGCCTCGCCGACCTTGCGGTCGAGTTCCACCACCGCGCCGCGGCCGAGTTTCAGCAGCTGGCTGACCTGCATATTGGCCTTGCCCAGCACGGCCGAGACATGCACCGGAATGTCGAACACGGCCTGCAGATCCGCCGCGGTCCGTGCCGCATCGGGATCGTCCTCGGCCATCATCCCGTCGCCCTGGCCGAGATCCTTCAGTTCGAGATCGTCACTGTCCGCCATACTCGCTCACTCCCCGCCGCGGCTATTCGCCGGGCTCCGCCAGCTGCGCCTGCAGCCCGGCCAGATACCGTTCGACCGCCTGGTCGACTTCGTGTTCCAGCGCCGTCTGGCGCCGTTCGGCCGAACCGTCGGCCCAGTTGATGCGGCAATCGGTCAGCGCCATCGTCTCGTCGGGCACCAGCGCCACCTTGCCACCGAAGCCCGACTGCGCCACCAGCTGGTCGATCTTGGCATCCAGCTGCTGCACCACCGGTTCAGCGGCGCGGATGACCAGACGCGGTTCGTCGCGCATGTCGTCCATGCAGCGCAGCACCAGCGCTTCCACCTGGTCGAGCGGCTGGCGCTCGATCAGACGGCCGGCCAGCTTGCGTGCGATGGCAACGGCCAGCTCGGTCGCCTCGGCGCTGGCAGCCACACGGGCATGTTCCTGGCCGACGGCAATGGCCCGCAGCTGCTGCGCAATTGTGCGCAGCGCCTGCTCCAGATTCTGCTGATGCTCGCCATAAGCTGCCTGGCGACCTGCCGCCTCGCCCTCGGCGAAGGCCGCGACCCTGGCGGCTTCGACCTCGTCGGCGGAGAATTTCGGCGGCGGCGCCTTGGGCGCGTAATTCCGCTCCACCTTCGGGCGACTGCCGTCGAAGGGTACGTCGAAAAGGAATTTCGCCTTGCTTGCCATCGCGATTTACGCCGCGTCCTTGTAATACATGGGCCTCAGTAAATGAGCTCGTCTTCGCCCTTGTTGTCGGCCAGCATGATCTCGCCCTTGGCCGCCAGTTCCTTGGCGGTGTTGACCATCAGCATCTGCGCCTCGTCGACATCCTTCAGGCGCACCGGACCCATCGATTCCATTTCCTCACGCAGCAGCTTGGCGGCGCGTTCGGACATATTGGAGAAGAACAGGTCGCGCAGCGTTTCCGAAGCGCCCTTCAGCGCCAGGCCCAGCTTGTCCTTTTCCACACCCTTCAGCAGGGTCTGCACGCCGGACGGATCCAGCTTGATCAGATCCTCGAAGGTGAACATCAGCGCCTTGATGCGTTCGGCGGCGTCGCGGCTGCGCTCTTCCAGGGCGGCGAGGAAACGCGCCTCGGTGTTGCGGTCCAGGCTGTTGAAGATTTCCGCCATCATTTCGTGGGCGTCGCGGCGGTTGGTGCGCGCGAGGTTCGACATGAATTCGGTGCGCAGCGTCTGCTCGACCTTGTCGAGCACTTCCTTCTGCACGGCTTCCATGCGCAGCATGCGCATGACGACTTCCATCGAGAACTCTTCCGGCAGCGCGGCCAGCACGCGCGCGGCATGTTCGGGGCGGATCTTGGACAGCACGACGGCGACGGTCTGCGGATATTCGTTCTTCAGATAGTTCGCCAGCACGTTCTCGTTCACGTTGGCGAGCTTGTCCCACATGGTGCGGCCGGCCGGACCGCGGATTTCTTCCATGATCTGGTTGACGCGCTCCGACGGCAGCGCCTTCATCAGCAGGCGTTCCGTGCTGTCGAAGGTACCGGTCAGCGAACCCGTGGACGAGAAGTTGTTGACGAATTCGAGGAACAGCTTTTCCACGACGTCGGAATTCACCGCGCCGAGGTTGGCCATGTTCTGCGAGATTTCCTTGATCTCTTCGTCGTCGAGGAGAGGCCAGATCTTCGATGAGTGCTCTTCACCAAGAGCTAACATCAGTATAGCGGCCTTGTCTGGCCCCTTGAGCTGTCGGAAGTCCTTTTCAGCAGCCATAGCGCGCTCCTAAACCGTCACGCGGCCTGATAGAGCCAGTTGCGGATGATCGACACGGCTTCTTCCGGATGCTTGTCGACGATCTCGCCGATCTTCTTGAGCGACGAAGCCTTCACCTGGCCTTCGATACGCGCGATGTCGATCATCGATTCGATGCCGGGCGTCGGCGGCGCCATGCCGATATCGGGTGCGGCCGGCAGTTCGGCGAGCGGCGCGCCACCCACCACCATCGGCAGGCCCGGCGAGGCCGGCGTCAGCATGCCCGGCGGAATGTCTTCGCTCTGCTGCGAGGCTTCGAGCACGCGGCGGATCAGCGGACGCACCACCAGCAGCATGGCCAGCAGGCCAAGCAGCACATAGCCGGCGATCTCGCCGATGCGGAACAGTTCGGCCTTGGTCAGGCCCAGCAGGACCGGCAGGCTGTTCGGATCGATCTCTTCCGGAATGTCGCCCGGCTCGGCAAAGCGCATCGAGACGATTTCCACCGTGTCGCCGCGCTGCTGGTCGAAGCCGATGGCGGTGCGCACCAGCGCGTTGATCTGCTGCATCTCTTCCGGCGAGCGCGCCAGATACGAGCGCTGGCCCTGACCGTCGACCTGCACGATGTTGTTGACCAGTACGGCGGCCGAAACGCGGCGCATCGTGCCGGCCTCGCGCACCTGGGTGCGGATGGTCTTGGAGATTTCGTAATTGACCAGTTCCTCGGTGCGGTTGCCGCTGGTGGTTGCCTGCGTGCCGCCCTGGCCCTGCGCTTCCGGCAGGTTGTTGGCAACCGTGACGTTCTGCTGGCCTTCCTGGCTCTGGTTGTTTTCGGTGATGGTCTGGGTCGAACGCACCACCTGCTGGTCGGGATTGAACAGTTCCTGGTTGGTGGTGACGCGGTCGAAATCCATGTCGACCGAAATTTCCGCGCGCACGTTGCCCACGCCGACCGAACGCTCGAGCAGGGCTTCGACATTCTTGCGCAGGCGGTCTTCCATCTGGCGGCGCATGTCGGACATGCGATTGGCCGTCGCGGTCGCCGCATCGGGCTCTTCCGTAGTGCCGGCCAGCAGGTTGCCGCGATCGTCCACGATCGAGACGCGCGACGGCTTGAGATCGGGCACTGCGGAGGCGACGAGATTCTGGATCGCGCGCACCTGCGGCTGCTCCAGGCGCCCACCGCGCGTTTTCACGATAATCGACGCCGAAGGCTCGCGCTGTTCGCGGCTGAACACCTCACGCTTGGGCAGCACCAGATGCACGCGGGCGGTCTGGACCTGATCGATCGAGCGGATGGTGCGAGCCAGCTCGCCTTCCATGGCGCGCAGCTGGTTGATGTTCTGCATGAAATTGGTGGCCGACAGGGCATTGGCCTTGTCGAAGATCTCGTAGCCGGCACTGCCGCCCGATGGCAGGCCGCCTTCGGCGAGCTGCATGCGGACGCGCAGCACGCGGTCTTCCGGCACCAGGATCTGCGCGCCGTTGGCGGCGATCTGGTAGGGAACCTTCTGGGCTTCGAGGCGGTTGACGATTTCGGCCGAGGATTCCAGATCCAGGTTGCCGTAGAGCAGCGCCATCTTGGGCTGCGTCACCTTCATGCCCAGAAAGACGAAGAAACCGATCAGAACGGCGGCCGTCGCCGCCAGCATTGCCAGCCGCGCGGGACCAATGTTCCGCATCATGTTCATAATACCGTTCACGGCATCACCCCTGCACCAGGCACGCGTTCCGGGCCGGTCCGCACCTGCCCATGCACGCCAAATTAGGTAGCGGGAATGAAGGAGAGGTTAACATCCCGGCAAAATTTGCCTACCGGAATGTTAACTCCATAAACGCAAGTAAAATCAGTATGTTATGCGAAATCCGTCAGAAACTGCGAATCGCCGGATCCTTTAACATGCCGGGGCGGTATTCCTGCAGCCGGGTGGTGCGCAAACCGGGCAATCCGTGCTGCTCGATGGCGCGCTGCCAGGACTGGAATTCCTCCACCGTCAGCATGTAGCGCTCGCAGGCTTCCTCCAGTGTCAGCAGCCCGCCGCGGACGGCGGCCACCACCTCGGCCTTGCGGCGGATCACCCAACGCTTGGTATTGGGCGGCGGCAGACTGTCGCGCGTGATGCGCTGACCTTCGGGCCCGATGACACTCGCCGGCACGCCGGTCGGCGCGACGAGCGGACGCGCCTGCTGGGTCACGGTTTCGATCAGGTTCTGCATGGTGGTCATCGCCTCACTGCAAGCTACTGGGGAAAGCACACATGGCGGCGGCCTTACGAGGCCGTCTCGTCTTCGTCGTCGCCGGTATTGTCGTTGGTCGGCGCCGGATAGACCGACACCACCTTGCTCGGCAGATACTTGTTGCCGGAGACGACCAGGTGCTGCTCGCCGTCGACGGTATCGAGCGAACTGACATAGCCGCGCGCATAGACCTTGACGCCGTCGATGGTCTTGCCGCCGCTGTCTTTCGCGACGACTTCGAGCTTGTACTTGCCGGCGGGCAGCGCGTTGCTTTCGCCGTCCTTGCCGTCCCAGGCCAGTTCGATGCGACCCTTCGGGAAGCCGCCATCCGGCGCCGTCGAAGTCACCGTGCGCACCACTTTGCCGGCGGAATTCAGGATGTTGTATTTGACGTTGGTGGCACCGGCCGGAAGTTCGTAGGACCAGAAACCGCTGCCGCCCTGCTGCAGCTCGATCTGGTTGTCGTCCACATCGACGATCTTGCCGATGAAGTTCAGGTTGTTGCTGTTCTGCTGCGTCGCGAACATCGCCAGCAGCTTTTCCAGGTTCTTGTTCTGGTTGATCGACTGTTCGACCTGGCTGAACATCACCAGCTGGTTGGTGAACTCCTTCGAGTCCATCGGCGAGGTCGGATCCTGGTTCTTCAGCTGCGTGGTCAGCAGCGTGAGGAAGGTGTCGAAGTTCTTCGCCAGCGACACGCCGGAGGATTCGGCCGCCGAGGGCGTTCCGGTGTAGGTGGTGGCGGTATTGCTTACGCCGGTAACCATGATGGTTCTCCTTGCGACAAATCAGATGCGAAGATCGAGACCGCCGCGCGCGGCAGCAGCCCGTTGTGCGTTGGCGGCAGCAAGCTGCGCCGGATCGGTATGTGCGCCGGTTTCGGCATATTCATCGCCGCCGCGATTGCGCTGGCGGCCATTGCCGGCGCCATTGCCCTCACGGCCTTCGCCGGCCTGGTTCTGGTCGCGCAGCGTGAAATTCAGCGACTGCTGATCGGTCTTCAGGCCGGCATCGCGCAGCGACTGTTCCAGATTCTTCACATCCTGCTGCAGCAGCTGCAGGGTTTCCGGCTTGTCGGCGGCGATCACCGCCTGCAGGCGGCCGTCATGGCCGATTTCCAGCTTGATCTCGACCTTGCCGAGATTGCCCGGATCGAGCTTGATCGAGATCTTGTCGAGACCTTCGGCGACACCCTTCTTGATCTGCACGCCGACCTGCTCGCCGGGCGGAACATAGGCGCCGAGATGGCGGGTCGCGGTCTGCGTCGCGGCCTGGTGCGCCGTGTGGGTCGCCTGCGTCGCGGTCGTGGCGCCGACGGCAGCGGTCTGCTGCTGCAGGGTCTGGCCGGTGTTGCCCGCGCCGCCGGTCTGCAGCGCGACATCGTCGCCGGCCGCCTGCAGGAGGGCGGCGTGGAACTTCAGCTCGGGCGTCGCCGGCTGCTGGGCGTAGTGCAGCGCGGCCTGGGCCTGCTGCTGCAGCAGGGCTGCATCATCGGCGGTCTGGTCGTCGCTCTGCATGACGAACAGCGCCGACTGGTCGACCAGCGTCTTCGGCGTTGCGGTGACGGTCTGCACGTCGACCGTCAGGGATTTTTCGGCCTTGGGCTCGGCTTTCTGCTTCGCCTCGGCCGTCACGACCGGCTTGCCGGTCTGGTCCTGCACCTGCACCTGACCCTGGTTCTGGGCCGTCAGTGCCTGCTGGAATGCTGCAAAATCTTCCGCCGACACGGACTGCTGCTGCGACAGCAGGGCGGCAGCGCTGGTGTCGGTGGCGGTCTTGATCTGCGGATCGGCGGCGGCCGGCAGCGGCACGGCCGGGGCGACGATCTTGGCATCGACATCGGCGGCGGCGGTCAACACATCGGTCTGCACCGGCGCGGCCGCCCTGGCCTGCGCCTCGGCCGCGGCCAGCGCGGCGGCAACGGCACCTTCGGACGAGGCGGCGGCAGCGGTCGGAACCACCGGGAGGGTCGCAGCAGCCGTGGCATCGGCAGCCGGCGCGGCAGCAGCCGCTGTTGCGACCGTGTCGGCCGGCACCAGCTGCGTCTGCAGCAGCGCCAGAATCAGGGCTGCATCGGGGGCCTCGGCCACCACCGGCTTGCTGGCGGCGTCCTCAAGCGTCTCTTCTGCGGTGTCGCCGGCAGCGTCCTGGGCGACCGGCTGTTCGGCAGACTGCTCCACCGGCTTGGCGGCAGCCTCGTCCTGCGGCGCGGCGGTTTCGGTCTTTTCCGGCTGATCGGCGGCCATCTCCTTGGCAGGCGACTGCGCGTCGGTCCTGGCCGGCGCCTTGCTCTCGGCCGGCTTCTGCGGCGCTGCGGTCTCGCGGGTGTCGCGCGCCGCCGTATCGCGGGACGTGGTGTCGCTGCGCGGCGCGGTATCGCGGCGCGGCGCGGGATTGGCGGCCGGGCGCTGCGCAGGCTCGGCACGCTCGCGCGGCTCGACCGTGCGGGTCTCGGTCCGCGGTGCGGCGGCCGACATGGCGCGCTCGGTGGTCTTCGCCACCGCTTCGCTGCCCTTGCCGTAAACGGCGGTTTTCAGCACGCGGGCGAAATCGTCGGCACGGCTTGCAGTCTCCTCGGCCGGGGTCTGGCCGAGAGCGGAAGCGACAGAGCTGTTTACCTGGGCGACTTGCATGGATTCCTCATTCGTCGCCGCTATAGAAGCAAGCGCCGGGCCAAGTCAGATTTCAGGGTCATGTTATTGATTTAACTGCATTATTTCTGGCGTAACCGGGCTCAAGTCCGTTGCCGTCCTTGCCGGCCGGCAATTTCTGCCGGGGCTGACGCCCCTTGGCCGAATGACCTCGCTAGGCCTGAGGCAGAAACCGGCCTAGACTGGACGCATGGCGATTCAGCCCGGCAAACCACCCGGCGGCGGCCCGCCGCCGCGCCCGCTCGCTCCCAAGGCCCCTGTCCCGGCGTCTCCGGCGGCAGACGCCGAGGAGGAGCGGCTCGTTTCCAGCGAACTCGATGACGTTACCCATGCGGAATTCCGGCTGCTGTACGATGCCGCCGCCCGCAACGTGCTGTTCGCCAAACAGCAGCAGTGGCAGGTGGTGCAGTATTTCACCCTGATCGCACTGGCCCTGGTGGCGATCGGCATCGCAGCACCCTTTGCGCCGGAGGTGGCACGCTTCGTTGCCGGCTTCTTAAGCATCGTCGGGCTCGGCTCGCTGGGCGTGATCGCCATGCTGCAATCCTGGCAGGGCAACGAGCACGCCAAGATGTCCTATCTGGCGAATGACTTTTCCAACTTCGCGCGCAGCGCTTTGCGCCGCAAGCCCAAGCTCAGCGGCGACATCCACCGCTACCTGATGCTGCTGATGATGTTGCTGTATATCGTGGTGCTGGACGTTGTGGTGGTCCGGCTGCTGCTCGATATCGCGCGCTGAAGTTCAGTTGAAGCTGTAGCTGTCCATCGCCAGCGCACCATGCGCGAAGCTGGCATGGATGCGCTCGGCCGGCGCGCCGGGCGTCGCCGCACCCAGTGCGACATAGAGCGGCAGCAGGTGTTCGTCGGTCGGGTGGTTCTGCGCCGCAAACGGCGCCTGCCGGCGATAGTCCAGCAAAGCCGCGTCGTCGCGCTGCGCCAGCTTCTGCGCCATCCAGTCTGCAAATGCAGCTGCCCAGTCAGCCGGGGGCTGGCTGTCGCTGCGGTCCAGCAGGCGCAGGTTATGCGTCAGCGAACCCGTGGCCATGATCAGCACGCCTTCGTCGCGTAAGCCAGACAGTGCGCGGCCGAGCGCCAGATGATGCGCCGGATCGCGCTGCGACTGGATGGAGAGCTGCAGCACCGGAATGTCGGCTTGCGGATAGATCAGCGTCAGCGGCGACCAGGCGCCGTGATCGAGGCCGCGCTGGGCATCCAATGCGGCGGCATATCCTGCATCCGACAGCAGGTCACGGATGCGGGCCGCCAGCTGCGGCGCGCCCGGCGCATTGTACTGCATGCGATAGAGCGCCGGCGGAAAGCCGTAGAAATCGTGGATGGTGTCGGGCTGTGCCACCGCGCCCACCGCGGGCTGCGCGGTTTCCCAATGCGCCGAGACGGCGAGGATCGCTGTCGGCTTTTGCCACAGCGACGACGCGCCGCGCAGGAACCGGTGCGCCGGACGGTCGGGCTCCAGCGTCAGCATGGGCGAGCCATGGCTGATGAAGAGGGCGGGCAAACGGGCTGGGGAAGACGACGACATCGGGGCGATCCTGCTGCGCCATCGCAATTGATGGCGCAGGGATCAGGTATGTCGGCGACGCGATGGCCGCAAGACGTTACCGGGCAGTGCCGCCTTACTCGACGGTAACGATGCGGCGCGAGGCCTGCCATTCCGTCGGCCGGAACAGCCCGGCGAGACGAGCGGCCAGGCCGTCGAACAGCGCCCTGTTCGACTCGGCGCGCAGCCTGCGGGCCCGGGCCTGCAGGTAGGCCATCTCGCCGGCCGAGATATAGCGGACCGGCTGGCCGACGGTCTGGAAGCGGGTTTCGATCAGGGACATCAGGGCCAGGGACTGATTCTGGGTCATGGGGGAGGCCTTCCTCTGCTGGGTGGCTATGACCGGTAATCTATGCTGCGCCGCACTTTTCATTAATATGGAGATTTGGCAGTATTTGATGACTGTAGTTCACAAATGGAGCGAGCCATGGACCGCTACGGCGAGATGCAGGCCTTCGTGCAGGTGGTCGACCATGGCGGCTTCACC
>JAEYSS010000169.1 GCA_023434425.1 Pseudomonadota bacterium
GCTAAGTTATTGAAAAAATGGCGCGCTCGAAGAGATTCGAACTCCTGACCCCCAGATTCGTAGTCTGGTGCTCTATCCAGCTGAGCTACGAGCGCGCAAGCCGCGGTACCGCGACGGGGGCGGAACCTACTCAATTCACCGGGACCGCGCAAGGCCCAAGCCCGGAATACTGCCCTGCCGTGCAAGCCTCGGATTCTACAGGCAGATGACGCTTGCGGGCGAGTATGCCGACCCCTAGAATGTCACAGTCTGCAGAAGGTCCGCCGCGGCAGTTTCCGCCAGGCTGATCGATGCAGCGGGGGGCCCCTTCCAGGCCAGCAGACGTCAGAACAATTAACGCGAGACCGCGCGGCATGGCACATCCAGTTCGTAATCCGGCGCATAAGAGCCGAATTCTGGCTTCAGCGAGCACACTTGCCCTCGCCCTGCTGCTGTCGGGCTGCTCTTACGTCAGCGACGAGCTGTGGCCTTCGCTGACCGCCGCCGATCCTGTCGGGACCGAACCGGTCGCCCGCCAGCAGATCCCGGCCTCGGCCGCAGAGGCCAATCCGAATCCGACGCTCAGCCCGGGGCCGCAGGCCCAGCCGGCCATGGGCAACACCAATTTTGTCGTTCCCGGCGTGACCCAGGCGGCTTCCACTGGCACCTTCGTCGGTCAGAAGGTGCAGCAGATGCGCGGCGAGCTGTCGCAGCTCCAGCAGCAGGTCACCCAGCGGAACCAGCAGTTGCAGGGTGTGCGCACCAGCGCGACCCAGAATTCGCAGCGCTACCACGGCATTGTGGCGGCGGTTTCCACCCGCCTGCAGATGGGCACCACACCGGGCAATCCGATCCTGGTCAGCCAGTGGACCCAGGCACAGACCGATCTCGACCGCATGGCTGCCGATGTCGGTAACCTGAGCAATCTGGCGAACCAGGTGGCGGCCGATTCCGCCATGTCGACCTATCTGCTGCAATCGATCAAATCGACCTACAGCCTGCAGGGCGCCATCGACGAGGACCACCGCCAGCTTTCGGTGCTGGAAGACGAAACCTCGAAGACGGTCGTGCTGATCGACCGCCTGCTCGGCGAGCTGAGCACCGACGTTGCGCGCCAGACCAATTACATCGGCGCCGAACGCGCCAACCTGACCACGCTGTCGGCCGCTATCAAACAGGGCGAGTTGCTCGGTCCGGGCTTGGGCAATCGCGCCAATTTCTATGCCGGTGCGCAGCAGTTTGCCGCCGCCGACGCCGCCGCAGTTCCTTTCACCGCCGGCGGCCGCACGCCCCTGGTGGTGATCCGCTTCGATCGCGCTGACGTGCCCTATCAGCAGGCGCTCTACAACGCCGTGTCGCAGGCGCTGGCCCGCAAGCCGAACGCCGTGTTCGACGTCGTGGCCATCGCCGCCGGCGGCACCCAGGCGCAGGCCGCCAGCAACCAGAACCAGGCCCGCCGCAACGCCGACCGCGTGGTGCGTTCGCTGGCCGATATGGGCCTGCCGACCAGTCGGGTGAATGTTTCGGCCGCCAGCAGCGGCCAGGCTGCCGCCAACGAGGTTCAGGTCTTCGTCCGCTAAGCCGCTCTTACCGAGCACAATAAAAAAGCCCGGCCTTTCCGCCGGGCTTTTTCGTTGAGGCCCACGCCTCTTGGCATCACTGCCAGGAGACTGCCGTCAGGTCGTTGACGAAGATCGGCGCGCTCACCCAGAAGCCCTTCAGGCCGGGCTTGTACACGCCGAGACGCGGCAGGTTGTACAGGTAGACATTCACCGCATCGTCGGCCAGCAGGCGCTGCAGATCCTGCAGAGCCTTGGTGCGCTCGGCCTTGTCCAGCGTGGAGTTGATCTTGGCGATCAGATCCTTGGCTTTCTGGTTGTCATACTGGAAGTAGTAGTCCGGATCAGCATATTTGACGAAGTCGTTCGGCTCGACATGGCTGATCACGGTCAGGTCGAAATTCTTGTTCTTGAAGGTCGCGTCGAGCCACTGTGCCCATTCGACATTCTCGATCTTGGCATTGATGCCGACCTGGCTCAGCATGGCCTGCACCACTTCACCAATCGGGCGTGCATAGGGCGGCGGCGGCAGGCGCAGCGTGACTTCCAGATTGCTGACCCCGGCCTCCTTCAGCAGCGCCTTGGCCTTGGCCGGGTCGTAGGGATACTGCTTGGTCAGGTCGACGTAAGCCGGGTCATGCGGCGGGAAATGGCTGCCGATGCGCTTGCCATAGCCTGCGGCGGCCGCCTCGATCACCGCGTCTCGGTCGATCGCCATGGTCAGCGCCCGGCGCACGCGCACGTCGTCGAACGGCTTGCGCTTGTTGTTGATGATCACCATCGTCTCGCCTTCGGTCGAGCCGGCAGTAACCTTGAAGCGCTTGTCCTTTTCGAACTCGCGCACGTTCTCGCCGGTGATGCCGATCGGAACGGCATCGATATCGCCCGCGCGCATGGCGGCCACCAGCGCGCCCTGGTCGCTGATGAAGCGGATCTTCACCGACTTGATCTTCACGGCCGAAGGGTTGCGATAGGTATCGGCGGCCACCAGGGTGACGGAATCGCCCTTCACCCAGTTTTCCAGCCGGTAGGGGCCAGTGCCAACCGGCTTGGTCGCATTGCCGTCGCTCGACTCCGGCGCGGTGATCACCGCGGTATTTTCGCCAAGGCTGAACAGGAAGGTCGGATCGCTCTTTTTCAGCGTGATCTTCACGGTCTGCGCGTCAGGCGTTTCGATCGAGGCGATGTTGGTGAACACTGCCTTGCGCTTGTTGGTGCTCTTCTCGCCGGCATATTTCTCGAACGAGAATTTCACATCGGCGGAATCGAAAGCCGTGCCGTCGTTGAACTTCACGCCCGACTTCAGCTTGAAGGTGAAGGTCTGCATGTCTGGCGACACCGCCCAGCTGTCGGCCAGCAGCGGCTGCACCTCGGCATTCTCGGCGATCTTCGTCAGGCCCTCGAAGATGTTATAGTGCACCACCTCGCCGATGGCGGCGGCCGGCGCGATGGTGGGATCGAGGCCGGGCGGCTCCAGCGTCATGGCCAGAACTAAAGAATTCTTGCCTTGTGCGACGGCCTGGCCGCCGGCAAACGACGCTGCCGCCACGCCCAGCGCAGCCGCAAATAGTTTCCAACCCTGCATGACGTCCCTCCTTCAGAATTTCCCCGCCGCTGCCAACACATTGCGGGCGGATTTCAGCTGCCCCAACGGTTCGGCGGCCCAGACGCCGCGCGCCACCGCTCGGGCGACGCAATCGGCGGCTATGCTGCCAATCCTGGCCACCAGCCAGGACCGGTCAACGGCACCTGATGCATCCTGCCACGTCGCGGTGGCGAGGGCAAAGAGCGTATCGCCGTCGAAGGGCGTATGAACCGGGCGCACCGCGCGCCCCAGACCGTCATGCGCCATGGCCAGAACATGCCGCAAATTCGCCTTGTCGAGCGCCGCGTTGGTGGCAATGACCCCGATGCAGGTATGACTGCCCGCGACAGCTCCGCCGATGCGGGACTCGGCCGCGATGCCGAGATCGACCCTGCCGGCGGCGAACGGGACTCCCCCGAACTCGCCGTCCTGCTCCCAGGGGGCTGCCCAGAAGCTGTGGTTACCAGGTGTCAGAACGCTGCCGACGGGGTTAACCGCCACCATGGCGGCGACAATCAGACCATCATCTTCTACCCAGGATACACTGCCCAGTCCGCCCTTAATCTGACCGGCCATGGCGCCGTAGCCGGCACCGACATTGCCGAGCGGAAATGGGCCCGCCGCGGCTGCATCGCAAGCCTGCAGTCCCATGCGACGATAGGGCGGCTCGGCGCCCCAGTCCTTGTCACCGCCATTATGGAGATCGAACAGAATGGCGGCCGGTACGATCGGCACCACATGGCCACGCACCTCCACGCCGCGCTTGCGCTCGGCCAGCCACTGCATCGCGCCAGAGGCGGCATCGAGGCCGAAGGCCGAACCGCCGGACAGGCAGATTGCATCGACCGCCTGTGCGCTGGCTTCCGGGCGCAGCAGATCGGTTTCCCGGGTGCCGGAGCCGCCGCCGCGGACGTCGACCGAGCAGACCGCACGCCCTTCCGGCAGCACGACCGTGACGCCGGAGCGCAGGCTTTCATCAACAACATGGCCGACCAGGAGGCCGGGCACGTCAGTCAGGAGATTGAGTGGCCCGGCTTTTCCCATGAACTACAGAGTCTCCGCTTTTGGCCCCATGTTCAGTGGGTAGCCATAGACCTTATCGAGCGGCATCGCGACCGGATCGACTGCATGCACCGCCAGCTTGCCGCCCATGCAGGCGCCTTCAAAGCTGCCGACGTTCAGCCCAGTGTAAATCCAGTCGCCTGCGATCACCAGATTGGCGAAACCTGATTCCCAGGCCTTGAGTCGATACCTGGTACTGCCCGGCGGCGAGGTGACGTAGCGTTCTGTCGGGTCGATATTCGGTTTCCAGAACTGCTGGCCCAGCCGGGCGACACCGAGCGTCCTGGCATCGTCATAGGGGCAGACCAACTGACCGAAATCGAAACCGATCATATCGCCCGGCGGATTCACGGCGTTGGTGGTGGATTTCGGCAGCAGCGCACCCATGCAGGCCTGCAGATACTGCTGCGACTGGGCTTTCACGCGGGCCTTTTCCCGTACGGGATAGTCGTGATCGCTGAACGGCGGCTGTGCTTCGTATTGCGGTGCGGCGCCTGAGAAATACAGCAGCGACTTCGGCAAATGATCCTCCGGCCAGTCCTCCACCGGGATCAGATCGCTGAAATCGGCCACGCCATCGATCGGGTTCACGAAGGTGGCGCCGATCAGGCGGTCGTAATTCTTGTACTCAAACGGCAGGCCCATCTCCTTGAGCGTGCGGTTCATCCAGATCTGCAACGTCTGCGTCTGCACCGTCTTGATCTTGTCGACCATCGGCGGCCATTTCGGGTTGGCCTGCATCAGCTGCGGCGCCAGGATCGGCAGGGCGCCGATGGAAATAGCACAGATCACTATATCCGCGTCGCGACCGACCTTGAGCCGCTTTTCCCCAACCGGCTGCCACGGCGTCCAATAAGATTCGATATCAACCCTGGCGGCCTTCATGGCCTCGCCTTCGACCAGCTGGTCGTAGCGCGGGCGATCCGGCCAGACCGGCAGCGTCTTGCCGCCATAGGCCTTGAGCGGCAGATCGAACAGGGGTTCGTAGCCCGCAGCCGGATCCTTCAGCGTCGCCTGAATGTCGAACACCACTTCATCAACAGCCTTGCCGTCCGGCGTGGCAGTGATCTCGCGCACCTTGTGAAACAGTTCGAATTTCACACCGAGCCGTTTCAGCACCTGATACAGCGGCGCCACCACGGTATCGCCGGTGCCGGCGGCAAACAGCCAGCCGAACGAACCGAGATAGGCAAATTCGCGCAACGTCCAGTGCAGATAGGCACCGGCTGCCATGGCCGGCGGCCGTGTCGTGTCGCCATCGGGATACTGGTAGGACAGGTTCGGCGTGTTCAGGCTGAGCGGCGATGAGATCATCAGCATCGAGCCGCCGTGACGGGCGAACCAGTCCGAGAAATTCTCATCATCCAGGAAATCGAAACCCTTGTTCAGTACGTCGTCAGCCAGGATGCCGCGCAGCATGGTCAGGAAATAATCTAACGTAATGTAAAGGTGACGCAGTTGGTCATTCCCGGCAACCAGGTGTTCCGCCGCCTGCTTGAAGATATCGAGGAACTGCTCGATGCCCCTCTGCAGCGGACCGGCATCGCCGCGCGTCATTGCTTCCATATGGGCGCTCAGGCCCTTCAGCATGACGCCCGCGGCCTTCAGCCGGATACTCTGCATCAACGTGCTGCCGGCCGGATGATGATCGGCGAAATGATTGAGGAAGTTGATGATCGCCGTGATCCAGTGCTGCAGCGTCGGCATTGAGGCCGGCTGCCAGGGCTCGAGCGAATTGCGCGGCAGGTGCAGCGGCCAGTTCACCCAGGCATAGTTGCGGAATTCCCAGCACAGGATGCTGTCGACCGGATAGAAAGCTTCCTGGAAAGTGGCCAGCGGCTGGCCCGGCGGACGGCCGAGCATGTCGTAGCATTCGGTCATCATCGACAGCGTGTTGTAATACGAGCCGAGGAAGCCGTGGATGCCGTGCTCCTCGATGCGCTGCCCGAAATCGGGGTTGCGGCCGGTGGCACATTTGCCACCGAGCCGCCAGCCGATGGAATAGACAGTGATGTCGTACATATCGGCGGCGCCGGGCCGCGATGCCAGATAGAAAGCGCTTGTCAGTGCGGCGACACCGCCGCCCAGTATGGCAATCTTCCGTTTGGTATCGGACATCGGCTGCAATCCCCCTGTATATCGCTGCCGTCATGCTCCGGCAGTCATGCGACCATTGACGCGTACCGGGAGATCTTGCTCAAGCCTTCAGATAGACAAAATAGCGCTCGGGGGGTATCGACACTGGAACCGGCTGCGACAGCAGATCGGGATGTGTCAGTTTCTGGTCGCTGAGCAGCAGCGCGCCTTTCGCCAATAGCGGCGGCACCCACTCACTCATCTGCACAACTTGGCGCGCATTGGCCTCCGGATCGCCCAGACCCACATCGCTATGCACCATCGCCGCCCCGCCGGGATGACGCGCGGCGAAAGCCGGCAGGCTGTCGCCAAATTCGCCGAGCATCAGACGGTTGGCTGGCGGTATCGACAGCGGGTTGGCATTGACGGTGCGGTCGAAGGCGTAGACGCGCTCCGCACCCAGCCCGGCACGCAGGTGATCATAGGTGCGGCCGTTGCCAAGGCCGATTTCCAGCACCGGGCCCGGACGATCCCTGACCCAGTCGATGGCCCAGTTCAGCAGCTCGCGCTGCACGGACAGGCGCGCGATGAAGCTATCCAGCCGGCTCATTCCGGAATCAACTCTTCAATTTGGCGGAAAGTTCGCGCAGATCCGCTGTGGTGCGATCGAGACGCTGCGCCAGCACGCGCATGATCTCGATGGCGATCTGCGGAAAATCGGCGATCAGGCGGAAGAACAGATCCTTCTCGATCCGCAGTACCGTGGTTTCCTGCGTCGCGGTCACTGTCGCGGTGCGGGGTACATCGCAGAGGATTGCAATTTCACCGACGAAATCGTTCTGGCGCAGATGCGCCACTTTCAGAGGTCCGGATGGCGTATTGACCACCACATCGGCTTCCCCGCCGATGATGACAAAGGCCGCATCGCCCGGATCGCCCTGGTGGAAGAGAACATCGCCCGGTTTGTAGGTCAGCCGCTGGCTGGTGAAAGCCAGCAGCTTCAGCTTCGATGGCTCGATCTTGGCGAATAGCGGAATCCGCCGCAGCAGTTCGACTTCTTCAATCAGGCTCATGATCCGCTCTCCATCGGCCACACGATCAGGATGGGGCCAGCATCTGCTTGAAGCGATCGCTGCGCTCGCACAACTCGGCATATGGTCCGGTGTGGGTAACGCGCCCGTTTTCGACCACCACCACAATATCGAAACTCTCGCAGTCCGACGCGCGCTGCAGCGACCAGATCAGACCGGCGTCCTTGCGCAATTCGGCAATCGACTTGACGACAGCGGCATGACTGCGCGGATCAAGCGCCGCAGTAGCCTCCGAAAGCATGATCCAGTCTGGCCGCTTCACCAATGCACGCGCAATCGCGAGCTTCTGGCGCTGCGCCGCATTCAGCCTGGCGCCGGCAATGCCCACCTCGAACAGCAGGCCAACGGCGATGATCGGTTCGCGCAGCTTTAAATGCTCGACGACGCTGGCGATCACCCGGCCGATTTTTTCCTGTGCCTGCGCCTGGCCATAGGCGACACGCCCGAACAGGATGTTGTCGACGATGCTGGACGACACCGTGAACTGTTCGGGATGGAAGAAGGCGATTGCCCCCTTGCGATCCTCGGGCAGGGTTTCAGCGAAGATCTTGCGCGCCTTGAGCACCGCATCGCGCTCCGCGTCATCGAAATGTCCCAGACGATGCCGTGCCAGCACCAGCTTGAAGGGCAGCGACATCAGACGAACCCGGTCGACTTCCGGCAATTGCTCAAGCGTCTCGGGCTTGGTCCGCATCAACAGGTCTTTGTAATCCGGCAGGTCTTCCGACGAGATGAAACTGAACTGCTGGAAGAATTCATGTTCAGGCGGCAGATCGGCAAACAGTTCGACCATCGTACCGGCGACTTCATAGCCGATTTCGAGGAAGCGCCGGCGCAGCCCCACTTCCTCAAGTACGCGCAGCACATGCGGATCCCGCGCGAGATTGTCTTCCTGATAAACGCCGTTGCGTGCCGTACCGAACATCAGGTTCTCGGCGACGGTGGCGTTGTTGTTGTAGCGCGCTGGATCCCAGCCCTCGACCAGATCGGCCAAAGCTCCGTTCGACAGTTCTTCGCGGAATGCCCGGCGCGCCGCCAGCACGCGCTCGGCGACGTCGGGTTTCAGCTTCGGATCGACCGTGCCGCGCATGCCAAGCTGGTAGACATCCTCGTCGAAGCTGGCTGCCTTCAGCGCGGGAATCGCGACGGTGACGAGATCGTCGGGCCCGGTGGCACCGGCGGCCTGATAGTCCGTCCAGTCCGCGTCGGCATCGTGGGGCGAATTGCCTGACGCCTGGGCTTCCGCCAGTTCCTTTTGGTAAAACCTCGTCTGGGCGTCCGGCCGCTCACGCACGATCAGCGGGCGGTGCCGCAGGCCCATGAAAAGATTGTCGCCCAGCGAGGTGTTGAAGATGTAGCTGGATGCGTTGACATAGGCCAGGCGACGACCGGTGACGGTTTCGGGCAGTTCGGCCAGGTTCTTCTCGTTGATGGTAATGCGGCCCCGTGTGGGTTCGTGCAGCCGCGCCAGTAACTGCAGCAGTTCGTCGCGGCCATTGTCGCCGACGATGGCGACGCGGGCCGGCCACGGCAAGGAAAGGTTGAAATTCTCGAGGATCGGCTGCCCCTGGTCGTCATTCAGAACCAGATTGCTGACGGCAAGCGGCCCGGCCAGCGACACGGGCTGCTCTGGTTCCCCCCACTGATCGGCCGGATCCCGCATGCCGTCCTGCACGAACTGGGTCACCACCTGCTCGTATTTCTGTTTCACGTCCTCGCGCTGCTGGTAGTGGTTCAACAACTCCTTCCACGGCGAAGCCATCTCTTTATGCGCATTCACTGCGGCAACCACTGTACCGACATCCATTTCGCCACGGATCGTCAGATAGCCGCCGATGGCGTAGAAGAAGAACGGGCCAAGCTGCTGAATGAAGTTGTTCAGAAACTTGATCATGAACTTGCGTTGATAGATCTCGACGCGAATCCAGTAGCTGATGCTCAGACGGCCGGTGAATTCGGCCAGCATGCGGTTCGACACGTCATGCGTATGCAGTTCGGTCACGCCGCTGATGCTTTCGCCGATGCGATCGGAAAGCCGGCGCTGGTTCTTGATGCGCTCGCGGCCGAGTGCGCGCACCTTGGCCTGCATTTTCGGCACGAAATAGAACTGGATGGGATAGAGGGCCACGGCGGCAAAAGCCATCAGCGGATTCTGCAGCAGCAGGAAACCGAAAATCACCAGCAGCATGCCGCCCTGGAAGATCGGCAGGGCGAAGCTTTCACCGATGAAGCCGCCCACCGGCTCGACTTCGGCAATCACCATCGGGATGATTTCGCCCTGGCTGGTGCGCCGGAAAGTGGGCAGCGGGAAGCGCAGGATATGCGCATACAGCTCGTAGCGCATGCGGCGCAACATTCGCTCGCCGGCAACGCCCTGGAAGTAATTGATGGCGTATTTAAAGCCCTGCTGCACCAGGACGAGGAACAGGAATACACCACAGAGCCAGAACAGATAGGTCGTATGATCCATCTGCCACAGGCCGAGGCCGTAGAGGTCGACAGGGAAGGAAATATCCTTGCCCTGGATACCCTCGTTCACGATCGATTTCGGGATACTGAGATAGTAATAATACGGAACGAAGGATGCGACTGACAGCAGGGTGATGATAACCTGCTGCTTCAGGCTGTATTTTATAATGAAGCCGTAGAGAGTCTTTTCCACGCTGTGCCCCTGGTCCCCGGTTAGACCTTAGCCGAAGGAAATCGGCCAGCCAATTGCCAGCCCGGCCCGGCTGTGCCCGGGATCACTATTTAAGTCAGGGGCTTGCCGGAACCAGGGCTTGGCCTGAGCGGGGCCCATATGCCATAGTCCGCCAGAATTTGAGTTCCAGTTTGCCCCGATTGCTCCCGCCAGGGGGGAAGCCAGCATGGTACCGCGTAGCGACGGCACTCGTGTGCTGATCTACAGCCACGACACATTCGGACTCGGCCATTTGCGCCGGTGCCGCACCATTGCGCATGCCCTGGTCGAACGCCATCCCGATATGTCGGTCCTGATCATGTCGGGCTCGCCGATCATCGGCAGCTTCGATTTCCGCAGCAGGGTCGATTTCGTGCGCGTGCCGGGCGTGATCAAACTGCGCGACGGCCAGTATACGTCGCTGAATCTGCCGATGGATATCGAGGAGACCCTGAAGATCAGGGGCGAAATCATTCAGCACACCGCCCGTGTCTTCGATCCCGATATCTTCATCGTCGACAAGGAACCGCTGGGCCTGCGCGGCGAAGTGCTGCCGACCATGAAGATGTTGAAGGAGCGCGGTACCCGCATCGTGCTCGGCCTGCGGGACGTGATGGACGAACCCAGCGCGCTGAAGCCGGAATGGGAACGCAAGAACGTCATGCCCGCGCTGAAGCACCTGTACGACCAGATCTGGGTCTACGGTCTGCCGCAATTCTGCGACCCCCTGGCCGGCATCACCCTGCCCGAGAAGGTGCGCCGCAAGGTGGTCTATACCGGCTATCTGCCGCGCACCTCGGGCGAGGCCCAGCCGGAACATCAGCTGCCGGAAATCACCCAGCGGCCCTTCCTGCTGGTCACACCCGGCGGCGGCGGCGATGGCGAAGGCCTGATCGACTGGGTGCTGCGCGCCTACGAGAGCAATGAAATCCTGCCCTATCCGGCACTGATCGTGCTGGGCCCCTTCATGCAGAAGGATCGACGCGGTGAATTCCTCACCCGCGTTTCGCGCCTGCCGCGCGTGGAAGCGATCACCTTCGATGCCCATATGGAGCATCTGGTGCAGAACGCCGTCGGCGTTCTGGCCATGGGCGGCTACAACACCTTCTGCGAAATCCTGTCGCTCGATAAACGCGCCATCATCGTGCCGCGCAAGCGTCCGCGCATGGAACAATTCATCCGTGCCAGCCGTGCGCAGGAACTCGGCCTGATCCGCATGCTGGAAGATGACGGCCAGTACGACCCCGCCGTGATGGCGAATGCCCTGCGCAACCTGCCGCGCCAGGCGCTGCCGTCGCAGATCGTCATTCCCGGCCTGCTTGAAGGCCTCGACAACGTCGACCGCCTGGTTCAGCCCTGGCTTCGCCCGTATGTCGAACGGCCGGGCAACGTGGTCGAATTGCGGGGCTGACCCGCCACCCGCTCCTTTCGCGTATGTCAGCGTCCACCCAGCCGCCCGCACCGTCGCCCGTCGCTTTTGTTCTGAAGGGATATCCGCGCCTGTCGGAAACCTTCATCGCGCAGGAGATTGCTGCGCTGGAAGACCGCGGCCTGGATATCCTGATCGTCTCGCTGCGCCATCCGACCGACCGCAAGCGCCACAGCCTGCATGACCGGATCCGCGCGCAAATCCTGTACCTGCCGGAATATCTGCATCAGGAGCCGCTGCGGGTGCTGCGCGGCTGGTGGCTGGCGCGTCGCCAGCCCCGCTATGGCCGGGCGCTGCAGCTCTGGTGGCAGGATTTCAAACGCGACCGCAGCAGCAACCGAATCCGCCGCTTCGGCCAGGCTCTGGTGCTGGCGGCCGAACTGCCGACGCGTTACCGGCATCTGCATGCCCATTTCATCCATACGCCGGGCTCCGTGGCGCGTTACGCTGCGCAGATCCTGCAATGTCCATGGACTGCCTCGGCCCATGCGCGCGACATCTGGATCACGCCGGACTGGGAGAAGCGCGAGAAGCTGGCCGACTGCATGTGGGCGGTGACCTGTACCGCCCATAACCAGACACATCTCTCCGCGCTGAGCAGTGCCGACCGGGTTTCGCTGGTCTACCACGGCGTCGACTTCTCCCGCTTCCCGGAACCGCCGGTCTGGCGTCCCCGCCGCGATG
>JAEYSS010000179.1 GCA_023434425.1 Pseudomonadota bacterium
TAGGCCTCATCCAGCGCCGGCATCTGCAGCACGCCGGGGTCGAAGATGGCATGCGGTCCGACCAGGCCCTTGTCGGGCAGGCGGTAGCTGTCGTTGGTCGCCTCGATCAGCAGCAGCTTGCTCGGCGTTTTCGGTTCCAGCCGCCACATGGTGCCGCGCGGCAGCATCAGGTAGTCGCCTTCCGAGTAGGTGATATGGCCGAAGTCGCAGAACAGTGACCCCTCGCCGTCATGCACGAAGATCAGCTCGTCGCCGTCGCCGTTGCGCACCAGATGGTCCATCGCCTGCGTCATCAGCAGGTGGCGGTATTTGACATGGGCATTGCCCATCAGCAGCCGCGCCTTCCACGGGCAGTCCACGGCATCGGCAAATTTCGACGTGTCGAAGGCACGCGGTTTCAGCGGGCCTTCCCAGTCGACCCAGCCGGTCGGCGGATTGGCGTGATAGAGATGGGCGGCAGGGCCGAAGAAACCTTCCTTGCCCATCTCGCGCTCATAGGTGCCCTCGGGCAGGGCGACATGGGCCTGCTTTGCGGCGAGACCTTCGCTGTGACTCATCGGGATCCATGTCTTGCCCATGGTGCGTCCTCCGGGGTTTGATTTTTTCAGTTGGCTTTCAGCACGCCGCGGCGGATCTGGTCGAGTTCGATCGACTCGAACAGCGCCTTGAAGTTGCCTTCGCCGAAACCGTCGTTGCCCTTGCGCTGGATGATCTCGTAGAAAATCGGACCGATGGCGTTTTCGGTGAAGATCTGCAGCAGCAGCCCCTGGCCCTTGGTCGGCGCACCGTCGATCAGGATCTGCAACTCCTTCAGGCGGGCGACATCCTCGCCATGGCCGGGCAGGCGCTCGTCGATCTGGTCAAAATACGTGTCGTTGGTCGACTGGAAGGGCAGATCGCGGCTGCGCAGCTGGCTGACGGTGCTGTAGATGTCGTCGGTGCCCATCGCGACATGCTGGATGCCTTCGCCGTGATAGGCGTTCAGGTATTCGGCGATCTGCGACTTGTCGTCGGAGCTTTCGTTGATCGGGATGCGGATCTTGCCGCAGGGGCTGGTCATCGCCTTGGACTTCAGGCCGGTCAGCTTGCCTTCGATGTCGAAATACTTGATCTCGCGGAAATTGAAGAGGCGTTCGTAGAACTCGGCCCATTCGCCCATGCGGCCGCGATGCACGTTATGGGTCAGGTGATCGATATAGGTGAGGCCGACGCCCTTCGGATTGCGCTCCGCACCGTCGATGGGCACGAAATCGACATCGTAGATGGTGCCACGCTCGCCATAGCGGTCGACCAGGTAGATCAGGCTGTCGCCGATACCCTTGATCGCCGGGATATTCAGTTCCATCGGCCCGGCCTGCGCCTCGACGCCCCAGGCGCCGAGTTCGACGGCGCGCTGGTAGGCCTTCGGCGCGTCTTTCACCCGAAACGCCATGGCGCAGATCGAGGGGCCGTGGATGCGGGCAAAGCTCTGTGCGAAGCTGGCGGGCTCGGCATTGAGAATGAAATTGACGTCGCCCTGGCGATAGAGCGTCACGTTTTTGGAACGGTGGCGGGCGACGGCCTGGAAGCCCATGCGTTCGAACAGCGCGGCGAGCTTCGCGGGTTCGGGGGCGGCATATTCGATGAACTCGAAGCCGTCGGTCTGCATCGGATTGTCGAAAAGGTCGGCCATGGAACCTATCCTCCCGGGCACGGAATCGATATTGCGGTTGGGATGCATATTAGTTACAATTGCAACTAAATTCAAGCGCGGCCGTAGCGGATCGCTGCCGGTGTGATTTGGAAGCAGGGGGAATGGCCCGGACTATGGCTAAGGCTGCACTGCATCTGGAAAAATTCCTGCCCTACCGGCTGTCGGTGGTGACCAACCGCATCTCAGGTGCGCTGTCGCGCCACTATGCCGACCGCTTCGGCATCGGCATTCCCGAATGGCGCGTGATCGCCAATCTCGGCCGCACGCCGGGCCTGACCGCCAACGAGGTGGTCGAGCGTTCGGCGATGGACAAGGTGACGGTGAGCCGCGCCGTGGCGGCGCTGGAGCAGAAGGGCCTGCTGACGCGCGAGCGGGACAGCGGCGACAAGCGCAAGTCGCGGCTGACGCTGTCGGGCAAGGGGCAGACGGTCTATGCCGAGATCGCGCCGCTGGCGCTCGGCTTCGAGCGCGAGCTTCTCACGGCGCTGACGGGCGAGGAAGTGGCCCAGCTCGACCGCATCATCGACAGGCTGAACGCGAAGATGGACAGCCGGTAGGCTGCACTCACTCCGACGTCGGCGGGGTGACCTGTTTCTGCTGCTGGGCGGCGACCTTGGCTTCGAAATTCTTCTTGCCGCGGCGGTGCACGAAGAACAGCACCGTGCCGACCACCGCGAAGATGCCCAGCATGATCAGGCCGAAATCCTTGGCGATATCGCCCAGCACCGCTTCGAAGGCGACGCCGAGCAGGTAGCCGCCCCAGGAAAACGCATTGGCCCACAGGCCGGCGGCGATGAAGTTCAGCGCGGCGAAGCGCGGCCAGGAAATCAGGCTCATGCCCATGGCGAGCGAGGAGAAGTTGCGCACGCCGTAGATGAAGCGGAAGCTGAGGATGAAGCCGACATGGTATTTGTGCAGCATGTCGAGCGCGACGTTGACGCCGCCCTGCAGGCGCGGAAAGCGCTTCAGCAGCCTGTGGCCGTATTTGCGGCCGATCCAGAAATAGAGCTGGTCGCCGCAGAAGCTGCCAAGCCAGGCCGCGGCGATCAGCCAGTACATATGCAGCAGGCCCTGGCTGGCCGCAGCGCCGGCGAAGATTACGAACGTCTCGCCTTCCAGGAAGGTCCAGATGAAGGTGATGACGTAAAACCACTCACGATACTGCTGGATCAGGGCGTAAATATCGATGTCCACGGTCGCTCAGCCTCGTGCGGTCATATCAGGCCGGCGAGCGGCGAAGAGGGATCGGCATAGAGTTTCTTCGGCATGCGGCCGGCCTGGTAGGCCAGCCGGCCGGCCTCGATCGCCAGCTTCATGGCGCGCGCCATGCGGATCGGGTCTTTCGCTTCGGCAATCGCCGTATTCATCAGCACGCCGTCGCAGCCCAGCTCCATCGCCACGGCTGCGTCGGACGCCGTGCCGACGCCGGCATCGACCAGCACCGGCACTTTGGCATTCTCGATGATGATGCGGATGGTGACCGGATTCTGCAGGCCGAGGCCGGAGCCGATGGGGGCGGCCAGCGGCATGATCGCGCAGGCGCCGAGGTCTTCCAGCTTCTTCGCCGCGATCGGATCGTCGGCGCAGTAGACCATCACGTCGAAGCCGTCCTTGACCAGCGCCCTGGTGGCTTCCAGCGTGGCTTCCATATCGGGATAGAGTGTCTTCTGGTCGCCCAGCACCTCGAGCTTGACCAGCTTCCAGCCGCCGGCCTCGCGCGCCAGCCGCAGGGTGCGCACCGCATCGTCGGCGGTGAAGCAGCCGGCGGTGTTGGGCAGGTAGGTGTATTTTTTCGGATCGACATAATCGACCAGCATCGGCTTGTTGCGGTCGGTGACATTCACGCGCCGCACGGCGACGGTGACGATCTCGGCGCCCGACGCCTCGATGGCCAGCCTGGTCTCCTCGAAATCCTTGTACTTGCCGGTGCCCACGAGGAGCCGCGAGCGGAAGCGCTGGCCCGCCACTTCGAAATAGTCGTCGTCTCTGAGAGGCGCGTTGCCGCCGCCGATGAAATGCACGATCTCGATCTTGTCGCCGTCGTTCAGCCCGGTGGCGCCATAGGCGGAGCGCGGGACGATTTCGCGGTTCAGCTCGATGGCGATCTTGCGCGCATCGAGTTCAAGCGACGCCAGCAGCTCGGCCACCGTGGCCGCGCCGGTCATGTCCCGCATTTCGCCGTTGATCGTCAGGCGCATTCTCGACTCTACCCTGCTGGCCCCCAAAACGCCGGCCTTTGCGGCCAGGGTCTTTGCCCGATGCCGTTCGGCCCGATACCCCCGCTCAGTCCGGCTCAGCCAGCCCGTCCGCTTTGGAGCCGCCCCCGTCAGATGGGGGCGCCGCGGAGCGCAGACAATAGAGCGCCGCGCACAGCCGCGGCAACCCTTTCGGATGACCGCCGACTTCCACCAAGGCTTTGTAACACAACGGCGACTGGGCTAGAATCCCGGTCAGGAGGAGGCAAGCATGCTGCTGTACGGTTATTTCCGGTCCTCGGCCGCTTACCGGGTCAGGATCGCGCTCAATCTCAAGGGCCTCGCCTACGATCAGACCTTTGTCCATCTTGCCAGGCTGGAGCAGCTTGCCGAGAGCTTTGCCGCGATCAATCCGCAGAAGCTGCTGCCCGTGCTGAAGACCGACAGCGGCCAGCTTCTGACGCAGTCGCTGGCCATCATCGAATATCTGGAAGAGACCCATCCGCAGCCGGCACTGCTGCCGAAGGATCCGCTGGAACGTGCCCGGGTGCGGGCGCTGGCGCTGGCGGTGGCCTGCGAAATCCACCCGATCAACAATCCCCGCGTATTGCGTTACCTCACCGGCAAGCTGGGGGTCAGCGAGGCGCAGAGGGACGACTGGTACCGCCACTGGGTGGAAGAGGGATTGCAGGCCGTGGAGCAGATGCTGGTCTCCAGCCCGCAGACCGGCCGCTTCTGCCATGGCGACAGCCCGACGCTCGCCGATCTCTGCCTGGTGCCCCAGGTTGCCAATGGCCGGCGCTTCAAGGCCGACCTGTCGGGCTGCCCGACCGTGGTGCGCATCGACGCCGAATGCCAGACGCTGAAGGCCTTCGCCGATGCCGCCCCGGCCAACCAGCCGGATGCCGAATAAGCGGATGCTGCTGCGCGCCGCCAGCCGCCGTGTCTGCAACCGCCGGGGGGCCGTCCAGGGCGTCGCCCTGCTGTTCGGTGTCTTCCTGCTGCTTGGTCATCTGCCGGCCGCCGCGCAGACACAGATCAACATGCTGCGCATCGGCACCGGCGGGCAGAGCGGCACATATTTTCCGATCGGCAGCCTGATCGCCGGGGCGGTCAGCGACATGCCGATCGGCCCGGGCTGCAACTCGTCCGATGCGCAGAATGGCCGCTGCGGCGTGCCCGGGCTGGTGGCGGTGGCGCAGACCTCGAACGGTTCGGTCGCCAATGCCGCCGGCCTGCAGAATGGCGAAATCGAGATGGCGCTGGTGCAGGCCGATGTCGCGGACTGGGCCTTCAACGGACGGGAAATCTTCGCCGGCAAGGGCAGGCATGATCGCCTGCGCTTCGTCGCGCATCTCTATTCCGAGGCGATGCATGTGGTGGTGCGGCGCGAGGCGCGCATCACCGCCGTGGGCGATCTGCGCAGCCGCAGCGTGGCGATGGATGAACCGGGATCGGGCACGCTGGTGCATGTGCGCAACCTGCTCGGCGCCTATCGGCTGTCGGAGGCCGATCTGCATCCGGCCTATATCAAGCCCGACCTGGCGCTGCCGCGCCTGCTGACCGGCCGGCTGGATGCATTTTTCATCGTGGCCGGCTGGCCGACCAAGGCAGTCGGCGAGGCGCTGGCCGGCGGCGAGGCCAGTCTTGTCGGCGTCGAGGCCGAGGCGGCCAACCGCCTGGTGCGGCAGAATCCCTTTCTCAGCTACGGGCAGATTCCTGCCGGCACCTATCCGGGCCAGAGCGCTGCGGTCGGCAGCCTGATGGTGGGTGCGCAGCTGATTGCGCGCGCGGATCTGACGGATGATCGCGTGCAGGCCGTGCTGGAGGCGCTGTGGAGCCAGCGTGGCCAGGCTATGCTGATCGCCGGCCATCCGCGCGGCGCCGATATCCGTTTCGCCGATGCCCTGACCGGCCGCAGCCTGCCGCTGCATTCCGGCGCCGAGCGCTTCTATCGCGCCCGCGGCAGCCTGGCCAACTGAGCCGCACCTGTATGCTGGGGCGTCGCCAGATCACGTTTGTCATCCTCTTCGTCGTGCTGGGCGCGCTTGGCGTGGCGCTGTATGTGCAGAACGCGCTTACCTCGGTGGCGCGCGGCCTGCCGGTCACGCTGCTGGATCAGGAGCGCGACGCCGAAACCATGATCCGCGAGATCGCCAATCTCGCCTGGGCCATCGAGGCCTGGCAGCACGAGCCACAGGGCGACGGTCGCGACCGCGTCGTGGCGCATATGATTTCGACCCGCGCCCGCGCCGAAGCCCTGCGCGCCAATTACAACCTCGACAATATGGTGGGCGCGGCCGGCATGCATGCCGTGGCCAGCCCGGCGCTGCAGGATCTCGAACGCTGGCTGGAAGAGGGCGTGCCGGGCCAGCCGGTTGGATCGCCCGCGGTGCTTGCCCTGATGCAGGCGCGGGCGCGCGATGCCGAATTCCGCCTGATCGCGCTGCTGGACCAGTCGCGCAGCGCGGCGCGCGAGATGCTGTTGAACCAGGAACGCCGGCTCGACCGCTTCGCCGACGGCGTCGGCCTGCTCACCGCTTTCATCGCCATACTGGTGATCGGGCTGCTGGTGCTGCTGTTCCGCGAGCGCCGCGTGGTCGACCTGAAGGAGCAGGCCGAACTTTCCGCGCTGGCCGCCAAGCGTTCGGCCGAGGAAGCCAATCGCGCCAAGTCGGAATTCCTCGCCAATATGAGCCACGAACTGCGTACGCCGCTCAACGCCATCATCGGCTTCTCGTCGATCATCCGCAACGAGATGCTGGGCAAGGTGAATATCCCGCGCTATCGCGAATATGCCGGCGATATCCATGCCAGCGGCGAGCATCTGCTGGCCATCATCAACGACATTCTCGACCTCTCCAAGGTGGAGGCCGGCAAATACGAACTGGCCGAGCAGGATTTCGATGCCGATGAAATCATGACGGCGGCCTTGCGCCTGGTGCGCGAGAAGGTGGAGCGCAGCGATATCGAACTGAAGGTCATACCGCCCAGCACGCTGGTGCAGCTGAGTGCCGACCGCCGTGCCCTGCTGCAGGTGCTGATCAACCTGCTGGCCAATGCGCTGAAATTCACCGAGCATGGCCGCATCCTGCTGTCGGGCGAACTGACCGACGGCGGCGGTTTTGTCTATACGGTGACCGATACCGGCATCGGCATGACCCCGGCGCAGATCAAAATCGCGCTGCAGCCCTTCGGCCAGATCCAGAACGCGCTGACCCGCGCGCAGTCAGGCACCGGGCTGGGACTTCCCTTGAGTGATCGCATGGTGCGCATGCATGGCGGCTGGCTGGAAATCCGGAGCACGCCGGGGCAGGGCACGAAGGTGAGCGTGCATCTGCCACCGTCGCGCGTGATCGGCGGTTTCAAGGCCGCGGCCAACGAGAAATAGGACGGGGCTTTACTAGCCGCCCAACGTCACGATTGCCTCGGGCAGTTCCGAGAAATGGTCGATCAGCCGGTCGCCGCCCAGATCCTTCGGCGCGATCTGCGTGTAGCCGAAGCTGACCACCACGCAGGGCAGGCCCGCCGCCCTGGCCGCATTCACGTCGTTGGCGGAATCGCCCACCATCGCCGCCCAGCTGAAATCCGAGCCGAGTCTGTCCAGCGTGCCGCGGATATGGCCGGGATCGGGTTTGCGCACCAGCAGGCTGTCGCCGCCGACCACGGCGCCGAAGAAGCCGGAGAGGCCGAGCTGGTCGAGCAGGCTGCGGCTCAACGCTTCCGGCTTGTTGGTGCAGACGGCCAGCGCGTAATCCTGTTCCGCCAGCGCGGCGAGGCAGGTGGCGACGCCGGGAAATGGCCGGCTGGTCTGCGCGATATGGCGGCCATAATAGATCATGAAATCGTTGAACGCGGCTTCGAAGGCATCCGGGGCGGGCATGCCGCCAGAGGTGCGGAAGCCTTTCTCGATCAGGGCGCGGGCGCCGTCGCCCACCATGCTGCGCACCGCCTCCAGCCCGATGGCCGGTCGCCCGGCGCTGACCAGGGCGTGATCGGTGGCCGCGGCGAGATCGGGCGCGGTATCCACCAGCGTGCCATCGAGATCGAACAGAATTGCCTTACGAGTCATGGTGTTACAATTCGAAAGACCCTGAAACAGACGGAAAGACGATTTGATTTCCGTTACCCAAGGCGGCTATGACACTGTCCGCGCGCTGAAAAGCGGCGAATCGCATTTTTTCTACATGGAAGTGAAGCATGGCGAAACGGCCAGTCGCAGTCATCATTCTGGCAGCAGGTCAGGGTACGCGCATGAAGTCGGCGCTGCCCAAGGTGCTGCACCCCGTGGCCGGACAGCCGATGCTGGGCCATGTGCTGGATGCTGCCGCTGCCCTGAAGCCGGATCGCATCGTGGTTGTCACCGGCAAGGGCCAGGAGGCGGTCGCGGCCGCAGCCGCGCCGGCGAAGATCGCGATCCAGCATCCGGCGCGCGGCACCGGTCATGCCGTGATGGCGGCGCTGCCGGCGCTGAAAGGTTTTAAGGGCGATGTCATCGTGCTGTTCGGCGACACGCCGCTGCTGACGGCCGGTCTGGTGAAGGCACTGCTGACGGCCCGGCGCGGCAAGGGTGACCCGGCCGCCGTGATCGTCGGCTTCCGTCCGGTCGATCCCGCCGCCTATGGCCGGCTGATCGTCGATGCCAAAGGCAAGCTGCTCAAGATCGTCGAATACAAGAATGCTTCCGAAGACGAGCGCGCGGTGCGGCTGTGCAATGCCGGGCTGGTGGCGTTCGATGGCGCGCGCCTGCCGGCTCTGCTGAAGAAGCTGAGCGATAAAAACGCGCAGGGTGAATTCCTGCTGACCGATACGGTGGAGCATGCCAACCGGCAGGGCTGGACCTGCCGCGTGGTGGAGGCCGATCCGGTCGAGGTGATGGGCATCAACAACCGCGCCGAGCTCAGCATCGCCGAAGCCGCGATGCAGCAGCGCCTGCGCGCCGCCGCCATGGCCGGCGGCGTCACGATGACGGCGCCGGAGACGGTGTATCTGCGCAGCGACACGACATTCGGTCGCGACGTCACCATCGAGCCTTTCGTGGTCTTCGGCCCGAAGGTGAGCGTGGGCGACAATGTGGTGATCCGCAGCCACAGCCATATCGAGGGCGCGACGATTGCCCAGGGCGCGACCATCGGTCCTTACGCGCGCCTGCGGCCGGGCGCGAAGATCGCGACCGAGGCCCATATCGGCAATTTCGTCGAGATCAAGAATGCCAGCATCGAAGCAGGCGCCAAGGTCAATCACCTGACCTATATCGGCGATGCCCGCGTCGGGGCGAAGGCCAATATCGGCGCCGGCACCATCACCTGCAATTACGACGGCTTCGACAAGTATCACACCGATATCGGCGCTGGCGCCTTCATCGGCTCGAATGCGGCGCTGGTGGCCCCGGTGAAGATCGGTGACGGCGCCATGGTGGCGGCTGGCAGCGTGATCACCCGCGACGTGCCCGCTGATGCCCTGAGCGTCGCGCGCGGACGCCAGGAAGACAAGCCCGGCGTCGCCGCCGTGTTCCGCCGGCGCAAGGTCGCCGCCCGTAAAAAGAAGTAGGAGTATCGCGTATGTGTGGAATTGTCGGTGTTGTCGGCACGCGCGACGTGGTGCCTCTGCTGGTCGACGGCCTGAAGCGGCTGGAATATCGCGGTTATGATTCCGCCGGCGTCGCCACGCTGGTGAAAAACGGCACCATCGAGCGGCGCCGCGCCGAGGGCAAGATCGCCCGTCTGGAAGATCGCCTGAACGAACTGCCGCTGCAGGGCCTGATCGGCATCGCCCATACGCGCTGGGCCACGCATGGCGCGCCGAATGAGTCGAATGCGCATCCGCATGCCACCGACCGCGTCGCGCTGGTGCATAACGGCATCATCGAGAATTACCGCGAACTGGGCGAGGAGCTGATTGCCAAGGGTCACAGCTTCCAGAGCCAGACCGATACCGAAGTGGCTTTGCGCCTGATCGACCAGTATCTGGCCGAAGGGCTGAAGCCGGAAGACGCCGTGAAGACGGCGCTGGGCCGCCTGCGCGGCGCCTTTGCGCTGGCCATCCTGTTTCATGGCGAAACCGACCTGCTGATCGGCGCCCGCCGCGGCGCCCCGCTGGCCGTCGGCTTCGGCAACGGCGAGATGTATCTCGGCTCCGACGCGCTGGCGCTGGCGCCGCTCACCGACAAGATCGCCTATCTGGACGAGGGCGACTGGGTGGTGCTGAGCCGCGAGGGCGCACGGTTCTTCGATGCCGAGAACAATCAGGTGCAGCGCGAAGTCCGCCCCACGGCGATCAGCGGCGCGATGATCGGCAAGGGCAATTACCGCCATTACATGCTGAAGGAAATCTACGAGCAGCCGGCGGTGATGGGCGACACCATCAACACCGTGGTCAGCCCGACCGACCGCTGGGTGCATCTGCCCGACCTGGGCCTCGACCTGGCGAAGATCAGCCGCATCACCATCGTGGCCTGCGGCACCTCGTATTATTCCGGCCTGGTGGCGAAATACTGGCTCGAACGCTATGCCCGTATCGGCGTCGAGGTCGATGTGGCGTCTGAATTCCGCTATCGCGAAGCGCCGGTCGATCCCAACGGCCTGTCGATTTTCATCTCGCAGTCGGGCGAAACCGCCGACACGCTGGCGGCCATGCGCTATGTCAAGACCAATGGCGGTCGCACGCTGGTGATCGTCAACGTGCCCGAAAGCAGCATGGCGCGCGAGGCCGATGGCGTGCTGCCGACCAAGGCGGGCCCGGAGATCGGCGTCGCCTCGACCAAGGCCTTCACCTGCCAGCTGGTCACTCTCGCAGCCTTCAGCCTCGCCATGGCGCGGGCACGCAAGGCACTGAGCGAGGAAGAGAGCGCCCGGCTGATGGCGGCGCTGATGGAAGTGCCGGCGCAGGCCGCCGAGGTGCTGAACCATGACGAGGAACTGCTGGCGCTGGCCGAGAAGATCATGGATGCGCGCGACGTGCTGTATATCGGCCGCGGCCCATGTTTCCCGCTGGCGCTGGAAGGCGCGCTGAAGCTGAAGGAAATCTCCTACATCCATGCCGAAGGCTATGCCGCCGGCGAGCTGAAGCACGGTCCGATCGCGCTGATCGACGAGCAGGTTCCGGTGATCGTGATTGCGCCGAGCGACGGGCTGTTCGAGAAAACCATCTCGAACATGCAGGAGGTGATGGCGCGCGGCGGCAAAGTGATCTTCATGTCGGACAAGGCCGGCCTGTCGCATGTCGACGAGCGCACCTTCGCCACCGTCGTCTTGCCGCAGGTCGAGCCCTTCGTGGCGCCGATCCTGTATGCCATTCCGGTGCAACTTCTGGCCTACCATGTCGCGGTGCTGAAGGGCACCGATGTTGACCAGCCGCGTAACCTGGCGAAATCCGTAACTGTTGAATGATTCCTGGCGAGTAAGGAGAAATAACTGATGAGTACCGTCGAACGTGGGTTGATGCCGTTCCGTATCAGTATCTGCGGAGTGGCCGAACTGCACGAATTCGCCGGTGACGTCAGCCATATTCTCGGCATTCTCGATCCCGGCACGCCGCAGCCGGATGGCTATGTGCATCACCCGAAGGCGTTGCGCGACGAATTCCGCTTCTACGATATCGTGACGAAAGAGGGCAGCCGGGCCCTGCCGAGCGAGACCGATGTCGCCGCGATCCTGAAAGTGGGCGACAGGCTGGCGGCGCAGCCGGTGAGCCATCTGCTGGTCCATTGCTTTGCCGGCGTGTCGCGTTCTACGGCCTCGGCCGTCACGCTGATGGCACAGCGCAATCCTGGCCGGCCGGCCGATATCTTTGCCGCACTGGGCGATATCCGGCCCAGGGCCTGGCCCAACAGCGTGATGATCGCCCATGCCGACCGCATGCTCGGCCTGGGCGGAACGCTTGTCGAAGCCCTTCGGCTGCACCACATTGCAGTGGCCCATCGCTATCCCGAGGTTCGGACCCTGATCTCCAGCGTGGGTCGTCGGCATGAACTGCCGGCGGAATATGCTGCGGAAGGATCGATCCCCGATGAGCCAGTATGATTTTGACCTGTTCGTAATCGGCGGCGGTTCGGGCGGCGTACGCGCCGGGCGTATCTCGGGCGGTTATGGCGCCAGGGTCGCGGTGGCCGAGGAATACCGTTATGGCGGCACCTGTGTGATCCGCGGCTGCGTGCCGAAGAAGCTGCTGGTCTATGGCGCGCAGTTCGCGCACGATTTCGAGGATGCGGCTGGCTTCGGCTGGACGGTTGGTGAGCCGAAGTTCGACTGGCCGACCATGATCGCCAGCAAGGACAAGGAAATCGCGCGGCTCGAAGGCATCTACCGCAAGCTGTTCGAGAATGCCGGCGCGAAAACCTTCGACGGGCGCGCCACGCTGAAAGACGCCCATACCGTCCTGATCGGCGAGAAGACCGTCACCGCCGACAAGATCCTGATCGCCACCGGCGGCCATCCGGTGAAACCGGCCATTCCCGGCGCCGAACTGATGATCACCTCGAACGAGGCGTTCCATCTCAGGGAACAGCCGAAGCGCATCGTCATCGTCGGCGGCGGCTATATCGCGCTGGAATTTGCCGGCATCTTCAACGGTTTCGGGTCGAAGGTGACGGTGCTGTATCGCGGCGAGCAGATCCTGCGTGGCTTCGATGACGATATCCGCAATCATCTGGCGGGCGAGCTGGTGAAATCCGGTATCGACCTGCGCTGCAAGACCGACCTGACGAAGATCGAAAAGCACAAGGATGGCGCGCTGCGGGTGTATCTGACCGATGGCAGCACGCTGGATGTGGATGCCGTGCTGGCCGCCACCGGCCGCAAGCCGAATACCGACGGGCTGGGCCTGGAAGCGATTGGCGTCCGGACCGATGCCGATGGCGCCGTGGTGGTGAACGAATATTCGCGCTCCAGCGTGGAGAATATCTACGCCGTGGGCGATGTCACCAACCGCATCAATCTGACGCCGGTGGCGATCCGCGAGGGCCATTGCTTCGCCGACACGGTGTTCGGCAACACGCCGCGCTCGCCCGACCATGCCGATGTGCCGGCTGCCGTATTCAGCCAGCCGCCGGTCGGCACCATCGGCCTCAGCGAGAGTGATGCGCGCGCCAAATACGGCGAAGTCGATGTTTATCGTACCAGCTTCCGCCCGCTGAAGGCGACCGTCTCGGGCCGCGACGAACGGGTGATGATGAAGCTGGTGGTGGACGCGAAAACCGACCGCGTGGTCGGCGCGCATATGGTCGGTGAAGCTGCCGGCGAAATCATGCAAGGCATTGCCATCGCCATCAAGGCCGGGGCGACGAAGGCCGATTTCGACGCCACGGTCGGCATCCATCCGACGGCAGCGGAAGAGTTCGTCACCATGCGCGAGAAGGTGAAAGCTTGAGTCAACCCCGCGGCGACGCCCGCATCACGCTGCTGCTGGGCGGCGCGCGATCGGGCAAGTCGCGCCTGGCGGAAGAGCTGGCCGAGACGCGGAACGGACGGCTCGCTTATATCGCCACGGCGGAAGCCTGGGATGACGAGATGAAGGCGCGTATCGCCGAGCACAAATCACGGCGCGGCCACCGCTGGCACAGTCTCGAGGCGCCGATTGCCGTGGCCGAAGTGCTGCGCGCGCTCCCGCCGGATACCGGCGCGGTTCTGGTCGACTGCCTGACGCTCTGGCTCTCCAACCTGATGCATGCCGGTCGCGACGTTTCTGCCGAGACCGCCGGGCTGCTGGCCGCGCTGAATGCGGTGGAGTTTCCCGTGCTTCTCGTGTCCAACGAGGTTGGGCTCGGCATCGTGCCCGACAACAGGCTGGCACGCGATTTCCGCGATGCGCAGGGCCGGCTCAATCAGGCCGTGGCAGCAGTTGCCGATCATGCGATTTTTATGGCTGCGGGGCTGCCGCTCGTGCTGAAATAGCACGATGAAATCTGCCCGCAGCCTGATGTTCCAGGGCACCGGCTCCGATGTCGGCAAGTCGGTGCTTTGCGCCGGTTTAATCCGCGCGCTGGTGCGGCGCGGCCATCGCGTGCTGCCCTTCAAGCCGCAGAATATGTCGAACAATGCCGCTGTGACTGCAGATGG
>JAEYSS010000215.1 GCA_023434425.1 Pseudomonadota bacterium
TAGATCAGGCCGAGCAGCATCGGCTTGTGGTAGCGGTCGCCGAGCCAGCCGAACAGCCAGCTGCCGAACACGTTGAAGGCGCCGATCACGGCGAGTGCCTGCGCGCTCAGCATCGGGTCGGCGCCGCAATCGGCCAGGAACGTGGGAAGATGCGTGGTGAGGAAGACCAGCTGCAGCCCGCAGACGAAGAAGGCGGCGGCCATCACGATATAGCCGCCATGGTTGGCCGCCTCGCCCAGCGTGCTGCGCATGGTTTCGGCAGCACCCGGCAGCGCCGCGACCGGCACCTTGTCGGCACGGCCGCCGATCAGCGCGGCGGGCAGCATGGCGGCGGCCAGTGCCACGAAGACGAACATCGCCATCTGCCAGCCGCTCGCCTGGATCACGCCCTGCGCCAGCGGGGCGCAGAAGAACGTCCCGATCGAGCCGGCCGCAGAAACCAGCCCGAAGGCGAGGCTGCGGCGCTCGGCCCGCACGACTTTCGCGGCGATCTTGGCGGCAATGCCCGATGTGGTGCAGGACAGCGCGACGCCGATCATGAGGCCTGAACCCAGTGTGACCATCCAGGCCGAGGTCGCATAGGCGGTGAGGATCAGGGCTGCGGCATAGAGCAGGCCGCCGAGCAGCGTGATCATGCGCGTGCCGTATTTGTCGACCAGCGCGCCGGCAAACGGCTGCGAAATGCCCCAGACGATATTCTGGATTGCCAGTGCAAAGGCAAAGTCGGCGGCGGAAATCCCGATATCCCGGGTGATCGGCTGCATGAACAGCCCGAGGCTCTGGCGCATGCCCATGGCCAGCGACAGCATCACGGCCGCGCCGGTCAGGATCGAGACGCTCTGCCACTGGCTGAGCGAAGGATGATGGAAGGATGTGCGAGGGGCGGGGGAACGAGGGGCGGAGGCGGTATCGGTGGCCATGACGGGCTCTTTATCTACGGGTATCCGGGCGGGGCGGATGATGGGGTGCAGCTCGGCCTAAGTCCAGCGTCGGAATGTACCGCTGCAATCCTGTTTCGGTGCGCCCAAGATTACGCTCGGCAGGCGCCACGGGGAGGTGGTAAAAATGCCCAGAGCTTCCGCATAAATGCGCAGACCTCCTATGACAGCCACCTCCTTCAAATGACCGACTGGGACGATATCCGGCTTTTTCTCGAACTGGCGCGCGAGGGATCGCTGTCGGCCGCCGCCCGTCGCCTGAAGGTGGATCATTCGACGGTGGCGCGGCGCGTGACGGCGCTGGAGAAGCGTCTCGACCTGCGGCTGTTCGACCGGCTGGCGCGCGGCTATGTGCTGACCGAGGAAGGCGAAGCCCTGCTCGGCACGGCCGAGCGGATGGAAACCGAGGCGCTCGCCCTGCAGCGTCAGGCCAGCGGGCGTCCGGGCCTGCAGGGCAATGTGCGGATCAGCACCACGCCGATGCTGGCCAGCCTGTTCCTGCTGCCACGGCTGGTCGGGTTCCGTCAGCAGCATCCCGATATCCGCATCGCGCTGTCGGGCAACAACCGTGTGGTCGACCTGAACCGCCGCGAGGCCGATCTCGCGCTCAGGCTGACCAAGCCGAGCGAGAGCGGGCTGATCGCGCGCCGCCTCGGTACGGTCGGCTTCGGGCTTTACGCCGGCAGTAACTATCTCGCGACCACGAAACCGAAGGAGTATGGCTTCGTCGGTTACGACGAAACGCTGGGCCAGATCAGCCAGCAGCGCTGGATGGAACAGCAGCTGCGCGGCCGGCAGATCGTCTTCCTGTGCAGCGACATGGCCACCATGTATCACGCCGCCTGCGCCGGTATGGGCGTGGCGGTGCTGCCGCATTTCGCCGCCACCACCGAACCGCGGCTGCGCCGCGTGCCGGCCGAGACGGAGGCGCCGGACCGCGACGTCTGGCTGCTGGTGCATCCGGACCTGCGCCGCGCGCCGCGGGTGCGGGCGGCGATGGATTTCCTGGTGGCGCTGTTCGCCCGCGAACGCCGGCTGCTGGAACAGGGCGCTGCCACCCGGATCAGCCGGACCAATCGGCGTCGGGCCTTGCCAAGGTGAGGCCGCAGTGCTGTGCTGGGCGGAGAGCCCCCCGCACAGACGAGCATCCCATGACCAAAGACCTTCTCAAGGATATGCAGGCCTATCGCGACGAACTGACCGCGATCCGCCGCGACATCCACCAGCATCCCGAGACTGCTTTCGAGGAAAACCGCACCGCCGATATCGTCGCGGCCAAACTGGCGGAATGGGGCATTCCGTTTCATCGCGGCTTAGGGAAAACCGGTGTGGTCGGCACCCTGAAGGGCAGCCGCCCCGGCCAGCGCAGCATCGCCCTGCGCGCCGACATGGATGCGCTGAACCTGCAGGAAAAGAACACCTTCGCGCATAAATCGGTGCATGACGGCAAGATGCATGCCTGCGGCCATGACGGCCATACCGCGATGCTGTTGGGTGCTGCGAAGCATCTGGCGCAGCATCGCGACTTCGCCGGCACCCTGCATTTCATCTTCCAGCCCGCCGAAGAAGGCGAGGGCGGTGCGCGCGTGATGATCGAAGACGGACTCTTCGACATGTTCCCCTGCGATGCGGTTTACGGCATGCACAACATGCCGGGGCTGAAGCTTGGCGAATTCGCCATCCGGCCCGGTCCGATGATGGCGGCGTCGGACACATGGACTGCGGTGTTCCGCGGCACCGGCGGCCATGGCGCGATGCCGCATATGGGCACCGATCCCACCATGCCGGCGGCGGCTTTCGTCACCACCACGCAGGGCATTATCGGGCGCAATGTGAATCCGCAGCATGCTGCGGTGGTCAGCGTCGGGCATATCGCCGGCGGCGCGTATGGTTCGCCGAATGTGATCCCCTCGGAAGTCACCATCCGCGGCACGGCCCGCAGCTACACGCCGGAGGATCGCGACCTGCTGGAGCGTCGCCTGGGTGAAATTGCGCAGGGCGTGGCCGCGGCGCATGGCTGCACGGCGGAGTATCACTATCTGCGGCGCTACCCCTCGCTGCGCAATGCGCCGGAGCAGACCGCGCTGGCGCTCAAGGCGGCGGCGCTCACGGTGGGCGAGGCCAAGACCGATGGCGATGTCGAACCGCTCACCGGCGCGGAAGATTTCGCCTTCATGCTGGAGAAGAAGCCCGGCGCCTATATCCTGATCGGCAATGGCGGCAGCATCAGCGACGGCTCCTGTCACTACGTCCACACACCGCACTATGACTTCAACGACCAGATCCTCACCACCGGCGCGGCCTACTGGGTCAACCTGGTGGATGTGGAACTGGGCGACGGGCGGTAAGGACACACACTTTTTGTCATGGCCGGACTTGATCCGGCCATCCACGCCTTTTCTTTTAGAACCGTAAGACGTGGATGCCCGGGTCAAGCCCGGGCATGACAGTATTGTTTATGGGCCGGGTTGATTACCAGTCGATCCCGAGCGTCAGGCCCAGTCGTGCCTGCGTCGGCGAGCCGGCCTGGTCGACCAGCGGGCTGTCGGCGGCGTCGCCGGCGATGCGGTCGATGCCGGCAAAACCGCCGAGCGAGAGATAGTCGTTCACGCGATAGCGCAGCGACGCGCCCAGGCCATAGGACATGAAGGCGCCGTCCGGCGCGTAAGCGCGATAGCCCGTGCGTGCCGCCTGGCCGGACGTCACGCCGAAATAGGTTTCGGTGAAGTCGCGGCTCGCCACCGTGGCTTTCGGCCCGACGGTCAGCATCAGGCTGTCGCTCAGCTTGGTACTCCAGTTGACGAAGACATCGCCGATGGCACCCTCATGGCCGCCGAAGCCCTGGCGCAGTTCGGCGCCGAGGGTGAAGGGCCGCAGATCGTAATGCACATAACCGCCGGCCTCGCCGGCCGCATCGACATCGCCCATGCCGCGCAGGGCGGCATCGTCATCCTGGTCGCGGGCCGCGCGGTATTTGATCACCGGGCCGGCGCGCCAGTTTGAGCCCGAGGGCGCCAGGTTGGCGCCGAGCCCGTCGCGGGTCGAGAGGAAAAACCGGTCGGCATAGCGCAGGTCGAACAGCGGGATCGGATCGGTGTCGTAATTGTCGGAGCCGAGATAGGTCGGCGCGTAGATCGCCCCGCCGCCGATGCTCAGATGCAGCGGCGTTTCGTCCTTCGGCTTTTCGGCCGTCTGCGCATGCGTCACCGGCGCCGCGAAGGCTGCGGCACAGGCGAGCAGAAGGGCGGCACGGAGGGCGGTGGACATCGGAAGCGCGAAACCTCTGGAGACTGAACGCCCGGCCGGTTCAGCGGTGCCGGGGCGTGTCAGATATTCATGACGGCCAATTACGGCCAGATCGGGGCGACCGGCGCTGTGTCGGCCGTCGCAAATTTGCGGGTTCGGCAAAGGGGTTAGCGCTCGTGCCGGCGCGGCAGCCGGGCGACTGCCCGGATTCCGGGCTATCTGCCTGCGGTTTCGGCGATCGCGGTTTTGGCGATGCCCAGCACCTTGATCCGCGAGGCCAGCGTGGTGGGTTTCACCCCCAGCAGGGCGGCGGCGCCGTTCGGGCCGAAAATCCGCCCGCCGCAGCTTTGCAGGGCGGCGGCGATATTGGCGCGGTCGCGGTCCCTGCGGTCGGCATCGGTCAGCAGCGGCGGCAGCGAAGACGGGTCGTCTTCCACGGCCACTGCGGCGGGACGCGCGCTGTCGGGCAGTTCGATGCGCAGGCGGCCGTCGCGGGCGAGAATCGCGGCGCGCTCGATCATGTTTTCCAGCTCGCGCACATTGCCCGGCCAGTCGTAGCCGGCCAGCCGCCGCATGTCGCCTTCGCTCAAGCGCAGGCCTTCGGTCTTCAGTTTGCGGCCGGTGCCGCGCAGGAAATGCGCCGCCAGCAGCGGGATATCGGCGCGGCGTTCGCGCAGCGGCACGGATTCAATCGGCACGACATTGAGGCGGAAATACAGATCCTCGCGGAAGCGGCCTTTTCTGACTTCCGATTTCAGGTCGCGGTTGGTGGCCGCGATCACCCGCACATCGACATGGCGCGTGCGCTCCTCGCCGACGCGTTCGAACTGGCCCTCCTGCAGCACGCGCAGCAGCTTGCCCTGCAGCTCCAGTGGAATTTCGCCCACTTCGTCGAGGAACAGCGTGCCGCTGTCGGCCAGTTCGAAACGGCCGATGCGGTCGCGCAGGGCACCGGTGAAGGCGCCCTTCACATGGCCGAAGAATTCGCTCTCAAACAGCTCGCGCGGGATGGCGGCGCAGTTGACGCGGATCAGCGGCCGGTCGAGGCGTTTGCTGGCTTCATGGATGGCGCGCGCGATCAGTTCCTTGCCGGTGCCGCTCTCGCCGGTGACCAGCACGGTGGCGTCGGTCGGTGCGACCAGCTCGACCTGGCGCAGCACGCTCTGGATCGCCGCCGAACTGCCGATGATGCCGCGATGATTGCTTTCAGCGCGGATTTCCTCCTGCAGATAGGCGTTTTCCAGTTCCAGCTTCTGCCGCAGGCTTTCGACTTCCTCCAGCGCGGCGCGCAGCTTCTCGTCGGCCTCGCGCTTCAGGCTGACATCGCGGAAGACGACGACCGCGCCCACCACCGCACCGCGGTCGCGGATCGGCGTCGAGGTGTAGTCGACCCAGAAAGGCGTGCCGTCCTTGCGCCAGAACACCTCGTCGCCGACGGTGTGGATCTGGCCGTCGCGGAAGGCGCCATAGATCGGGCAGTCATGGCCGGGATACTGCGAGCCGTCGGCATGGCTGTGATGCACCATGGAATGGATGTCATGGCCGACCAGTTCTTCGGCCGTATAGCCCAGCATGCGTTCGGCGGCGGGATTGACGAAGGTGGTCTTGCCTTCCGCATTCACGCCGTAGATGCCTTCGCCGGCAGCCGAGAGAATCAGCTGGTTCTCGCGCTCGATGTCGCGGAAGAAACGCTCGACGCGCTGCCATTCGGCCAGGCCGCCGCGCACGTAATAGTCGGCTTCCGCATCGACGTTGCGGCGGCGCAGCTCATCGAGATCGGTGGCGGTGAGCAGCAGGCGGCCATCAGATCCGAATGGCGCGCCGACATATTCCACTTTCAGTTCGCGGCCGGTGGCGTGGCGCGGCGTGAGCGAGCGCGTCCACCAGCGGCCTTTCGCGATGACCGCCTGGCTGAACACGATCAGCGCCGGGCGCTGGTCGGGATGCAGGTCGGTGACCGAGGTGGCGCAGAGCGTCTCGCGGTCGTAGCCGAACAGGCGGCAGGCGGCCGGGTTGGCGTCCAGCACGCGGTCGCCGGCCGGGTCGATCACCAGCATGGCCTGCGGCGCGCCCTCGAAAACCGGGTCGACGGGGTCGGCAGAATGGGCAAGGGGCGCGGCGAGGCTCATCACGAACTATCGTAATTCAGACTACGAAGCTTCGTATACTACGAATTTTCGTAATATCTTCGGTGGCGGCCCCCTTGGGGATTTATGCCGGTTTTATGCAGGGCTGGCAGCCAAACGGTGCAGTGCAGCAGGACTGGCACAGTCCTTGCTGCTTTCTGAGGCAGGCAAGCCAATCTCAGGGGGAGAGACCGATCATGTCGCTGTTCAAGAATCCGTTCGATGCCAGGGCCGACCTGTCCGCCTGTCCCTGCGGCGCGCATCGGTCGCTGGCCGCGCATAATGCCGAACTGGCGATGCTGCAGCGCGACCAGCAGCTGGCCGTGGCGGCGGATGAGGAAAAGCGCCTGACCAATGCGGTCGACCAGGCCGTCGTCCGCGCCCTGATCCCCGACGACATGACCCGGCGCCGCGTGCTGCACACCCTCGGCGCCGGCACGCTGCTGGCTGCCGTCGAGCAGTTCTTCCCGCTCGCCACCGCGCGCGAGGTCTTCGCGCAGGACAAGGGGCCGCTGGAAAAGAAGGATCTCAAGGTCGGCTTCATCGCCATCACCTGCGCCACGCCGATCATCATGGCGCATCCGATGGGCTTCTATGCCAAGCATGGCCTGAATGTCGATGTGATCAAGACCGCCGGCTGGGCGGTGATCCGCGACAAGACCATCAACAAGGAATACGACGCCGCGCATATGCTGTCGCCGATGCCGCTGGCGATCACCACCGGCAGCGGATCGAATCCGATCCCCTACACCATGCCGGCGGTGGAAAACATCAACGGCCAGGCGATCACGCTGGCGATGAAGCACAAGGACAAGCGCGACCCGAAGTCGTGGAAGGGCTTCAAGCTCGCGGTGCCCTTCGATTACTCGATGCACAACTACCTGCTGCGCTACTATCTGGCCGAACACGGCATCGACCCGGATACCGACGTGCAGATCCGCGCCGTGCCGCCGCCGGAAATGGTGGCGAATCTGCGCGCCGACAATATCGACGGCTTCCTGGCGCCCGATCCGGTCAACCAGCGCGCGGTCTATGACGGCGTCGGCTTCATCCACCTGCTGACCAAGGAGATCTGGGACGGCCATCCCTGCTGCGCCTTCGCCGCCAGCCAGGAATTCGTCACCTCGCAGCCCAACACCTATCGCGCCCTGCTGCGCGCCATCATCGAGGCCACCGCTTTTGCGACCAAGGCCGAGAACCGCAAGCAGATCGCCGAAGCCATCGCGCCGGCGGCCTATCTGAACCAGCCGGTGACGGTGGTCGAACAGGTGCTGACCGGCACTTACGCCGACGGGCTTGGCAACATCAAGCGCGTGCCGGACCGCATCGACTTCGCGCCCTTCCCCTGGCAGAGCTTCGGCATCTGGATTCTCACGCAGATGAAGCGCTGGGGCCAGCTCAAGGGCGATGTCGATTACCAGAAGGTCGCCGAGCAGGTCTTCCTCGCCACCGATACGGCGAAGCTGATGCAGGATGTCGGCCTCACGGCGCCGTCGAGCCCGTACAAGACCTTCTCGGTGATGGGCAAGGCCTTCGATCCGAGCAAGCCGGCCGACTACGTCAACTCGTTCAAGATCAAGCGCGTCTAAAGTTCGCTCGGAGTATCGGGAATGAAGATGTCGTTCCGCCTGCGCGCCGCCGTGGTTTCGGCGGCGCTGCTGGTGGCCCTGCTGGCGACCTGGCAGGTCGCCACCATGGGCGCCGGCCAGACCCAGGCCATGGATCCGGAATATGCCAAGCTGATGGGGCTGACCGCCACGCAGGGCAAGTCGGCGATGCCGGGTCCGCTGGATGTGGCGAAAATCCTCTGGGGCCATCTGGCCGATCCCTTCTACGTCAAGGGCCCGAACGACCAGGGTATCGGCATCCAGCTCAGCTATTCCGTCGGCCGCGTCGCGCTCGGCTTCGGTCTCGCCGTGCTGGTCGCCGTGCCGCTCGGCTTCCTGATTGGGCTCTCACCGCTGTTCCGCCAGGCGCTCGATCCCTTCATTCAGGTCATGCGCCCGGTCTCGCCGCTGGCCTGGATGCCGCTGGCGCTCTACACGATCAAGGACAGCGCGATCTCCTCGATCTTTGTCATCTTTATCTGCTCGATCTGGCCGATGCTGACCAACACCGCTTTCGCCGTGGCCAATGTGCGGAAAGAGTGGCTCAACGTGGCGCGCACGCTGGAAGTCGGCACCTTCCGCAAGATATTCCGCGTCATCCTGCCGGCGGCGGCGCCCACCATCCTGACCGGCATGCGCATCTCGATCTCGATTGCCTGGCTGGTGATCGTGGCGGCAGAGATGCTCGTCGGCGGCACCGGCATCGGCTACTTCGTGTGGAACGAGTGGAACAATCTGTCGATTGCCAATGTGATCAACGCCATCCTGTTCATCGGCGTGATCGGCATGCTGCTCGACCAGCTGCTCGGTTTCCTCACGCGTCTCGTCACCTTTACCGAGTAGTCGCATGAGCCAGCATTTCATTTCCGTCGAAGCGCTCAAGCGCCAGTTCCCCGGCAACGACCAGGCGGTGTTCGACGACCTGTGGTTCGGCATCGACAAGGGCGAGTTCGTCTGCGTCATCGGCCATTCCGGCTGCGGCAAGACCACCGTGCTGAATGTCATGGCCGGGCTGGATCACGCCACCGCCGGCGGGATTATCTTTGACGGCAAGGCGATCGAAGGCCCGAGTCTCGATCGCGCCGTGGTGTTCCAGGGCCATGCCCTGATGCCGTGGATGACCGTACTGGAAAACGTGGTCTTCGCGGTGCAGTCGCGCTGGCCGCAATGGACCAAATTCCAGGCCGCCGAACATGCGCGCAAATATATCGCCATGGTCAATCTGGCCGGCGCCGAGAACAAGAAGCCGTCCCAGCTTTCGGGCGGCATGAAGCAGCGCGTCGGCATCGCGCGCGCGCTCAGCATCGAGCCGAAGACGCTGCTGATGGACGAACCGTTTTCGGCGCTGGATGCACTCACCCGTGGGACTTTACAAGACGAGGTGCTGCGCATCCGCGCCACCACCAATCTCACCGTCTTCATGATCACGCATGACGTGGACGAGGCGATCCTGCTGGCCGACCGTATCGTGCTGATGACCAACGGGCCCGGCGCGCGCATTGCCGAGATTCTGGTCAACACGCTGCCGCGCACGCGCACGCGCGAGACCCTGCACCAGCTCGCCGACTACTACCCGATGCGCAACCACCTGCTCGATTTCCTGGTCCGGCGCTCGAAGAATTTCGTGCCGCCGCCGAACTGGGATGCCAGACGTCCGCCACAGATCAGAGCCACCGCCACCGGCGTGGCCGCAGAGTAAAAACCAACCAGAAAGCACGAGGAGAGACCCGTGAAGCGCGAAGCCGTTACCGAAAAGATCTGCGACGCAAAACGCATGAAAGGCCTGACCTGGAAGGCGATTGCCAAGAAGGTCGATCCGAAGGAGTCGCATATCCTGATCACCGCCGCTCTGCTCGGCCAGATGAAGCTGGAGCCGGCCCAGGCTGCGAAAGCGGCCAAACTGCTCGGCCTGAGCAAGATGGAAGAAAAGCTGCTCTGCGAGATTCCCTATCGCGGCTCGCTGCCGCCGGGTCCGCCGACCGATCCGACCGTCTATCGCTTCTATGAACTGGTGCAGGTCTATGGCACCACCTGGAAGGAGCTGATCCACGAAGAATTCGGCGACGGCATCATGTCGGCAATCGATTTCAACATGACGATGGAGCGCCTGCCCGATCCGAAGGGCGACCGCGTCAAGATCGTGATGACCGGCAAGTATCTCGAATACAAGCGCTACTAAGTTTGCGCGCCGCTGAAGGCATCACCCTTCAGAAGGCCGGCGGTTGAGAAAAGCGGGATGCCGTCACAGGCATGCCGCTTTTTTCTTGCCGGTATCTGCACGCGGACGGTGCGCATAGTGTCGCACCCGCCTCCCAAACGTGCTCTTGGCACGGATCATGCTTCGATATTCAGCAGAAATGGCAGCATCGCAAAATGCGATAGGGGTGGCGTATGGCGGGTATTGGCAACAGCAGGTCGCGCAGTCTGTCCGCGCTCGGTTTCGTCGGTCATGCCGCCAGCCAGATGTTCGAGGCGCGCCAGCTGGCCGCGGAAGCGCCGGCCGCCGCCAAAGCCATCGCCTATGCCACGGCAGCCGGTGCGCTGTGTCACGACCTGCAGCGCGAGCGCGGCTCCAGCGCACTCTTTCTCGGCAGCGGCGGCACGGAATTCCGCGACCAGCTGAAGGCGGCGCGCGGCAGCGTGGATGAAAAGGTACTGGCGCTGCGGGCCGCGCTGCAGGCCTGCCACGATACGCCTGCCCTGCAGGATCTGGTCAGGGCCGGCGCGGTGCTGAGCAGTCTGCTCGATTCCGCCCGTACCGCGCGCGACAGCATCGACCGGCTCGGCGTCACCACGCAGCAATCCTTTGTCAACTGGACCGCGCCCATCCGCCAGGCGCTCGATAGCGTGCGCAGCCTGGGCTACATGCTGCAGAACATGGCGATTGCGCGCGGGCTGGACGCCTATCTCGCGCTGCTGGAGGGGCTGGAGAAATCGGCGCAGGAACGCGCCACGGGCTCTGCCGCGCTGGCAGCGGGCAAATTCGAACTGGCCGTGTTTCAGCGGCTGATGAGTCTGGGATTCCTGCAGGAGGCCGACTTCGCGGTGTTCCGGTCGCATGCCGGCAGGGCGCAGATCGCCGCCTTCGACGAGGTGAGCGCCGGCCCGGCCTTCGCCGAAGTCGCCAAATTGCGCGCCGCGATCTACGACGGCTATGCGCACGGGAATTCCACCGGCGGCATCACGGCACCGCACTGGTTCGAGGTCACCACGCGGCGCATCGACCAGATCGTGCGCGTGCGTGATCGCGTCGCCGAAGATCTGCGCGCCGCCTGCGCCGCGCTGCTGGCACAGAAGCCCGACCGCATGGCCGGTGTGTTCGGCGTCTGCCTGCTGCTCGGCCTGCCGGTGATCGCGCTGTCCGGTCTGCTGGTCGGTGGCGGCGGACGCCTTGCGCAGCTGCGACAGTCCTGGCGCGACTGGCAGCACGGCCTGCAGGCGCGGCGCAAAGCCTCGCGCGACCGGCAGGTTCTGCGCGATGGCGAGCAGCTCAAACGCGCCGAGGCGGAAGCGCGCGAACGCGTCTCGGCGGCCGAGGTTACCGACCTGGTCAACCGGCTGCTGGCCGGCGATCTCGGCAGCCGGCTGTCGCAGGAGGGCAAGAGCGGCTTCTTTCTTGAGATCAGCCAGCAGCTCAATCGGTTTGCGGCCATGCTGCAGACCATGATGGACGAGATGGCGCTGGTGACGGCGGCCTTGGGCGCCGGCGATCTGAGCCGGCAGGTGCGTGGCGACTATGCCGGGCTCTTCGCGCAACTGAAGGACAGCACCAATGCGATGGCCGGGCTGATCGGCGATTTCTCCGCCCGGCTCGCGGAAAGCGCAGCAGCAGTGAAAACCGCGTCGGCCGAGATTTCGTCAGGCAGCCTTGACCTCGCCCAGCGCAGCGAAAGCCAGGCAGCGGCGCTGGAGCAAACAGCCGCGACGATGCAGCAGATCACCGCGACGGTGAAGCAGAATGCCGACAGCGCCGTGCGCGCCGACGGGCTCAGTCACACTGCGCGCGACACGGCGGTCGCCAGCGGCGAGGTGGTACAGGGCGTGATCGTGGCCATGCGGCAGATCGAGCAGAGCGCCGCCAGGATCGGCGACATCATCGCGGTGATGAACGAAATCGCCTTCCAGACCAATCTGCTGGCGCTGAATGCCAGTGTGGAAGCCGCGCGCGCCGGCGATGCCGGCAAGGGCTTTGCCGTCGTGGCGCATGAGGTGCGCGCGCTGGCGCAGCGTTCGGCCAATGCGGCCAAGGAAATCAAAAGCCTGATCGAGGCGTCGAACGGCCATGTGCGCAGCGGGGCGGCGCTGGTGGAGCAGGCCGGCGCGTCGCTGAACGATGTGAATGCCGCGATCCAGGGCGTCTCGGACATCATCGCCGAAATCGCCGCCGCCAGCCGCGAACAGGCGACCGGCGTCGAGCAGGTCAGCATGGCGGTCACGCAGATGGATGAGGCGACGCAACGGAATGCCGCGCTGGTCGAGGAAACCACGGCCTCGGCGCAGGCGCTGGCGCACCAGTCGACCGAACTGGCCGAGCTGGTCGGATTCTTCAGGCGGTGAATAATATTATATGCGGGATAAGTTGTGCTTTGGAGGTGTGTGTGATGCGACGCTGAGTTAGCGTCCCTCAAAATACTTTGAAAATGGGGGGGCGCTATGGATCCAATTACAATTCTCGGTGTGATTGGCAGTGTGGCAAGCATCATATCTCTGTTTAAAACAGAGAATCGTCCCATCACAACGCAACAGGTAACTCAGCTGGTCATTCAGAACAGCATACGTGAAGTGCCTGATGGTGCTGTGCTAAGGCGCGAGAGCATCCTCGATAAGACGAGTGAAGGTCAACTGCATGATTTAGTTGATGCTTTGATTTCTATGGACAGTATTTATGAGCAATACTTTCGGAGGATTAAGCAGTGTCAATTGGCGTATTCTGAAGCAATTGAAACGGCTGATCTGAATTCGGAAATCGAGGACGCTTATCAAATTGCACGTCGTTGTATTTGTCGTGCGCTTGCTATGATTAGAACGCACCATAACGGAGTGCTGCCTGCAAAATACAGGGGCCTCTACAACGCCTTCAATTGCTTCGATTTGAGATAGAAGTTCGCGCCCAGTTCAATACAGAACGCCGGGCAGGATATCGAGCACTTCGCCGGTGGCGGTGCTCACCATCAGGATGTTCTTGCCGACCATGACGCGGTCGGTATTCGGCCGGGCCGGCGGCAGTTCGCGCAGCAGCGACCCCGGCAGGCGGTC
>JAEYSS010000288.1 GCA_023434425.1 Pseudomonadota bacterium
GAGGCCGGCGGCAAGGGCCTGTTCACCAAGGAGATCGAGGACGCGCTGCTGAGCGGCGAGATCGATCTCGCCGTGCATTCGATGAAGGACATGCCGACGGCGCTCCCCGAAGGCCTGATGATGGGGGCCTATCTGCCGCGCGAAGACGTGCGCGACGTGCTGCTGGCCATGGCACCGATGAGTCTCGCCGAGATTCCGCAAGGCGCCACGGTGGGGACGGCGTCGTTACGCCGCAAAGCCTTCCTGCTGGCGCGCCGGCCCGATCTGAAGGTCGTCACCTTCCGTGGCAATGTGCAGACCCGCCTGCGCAAGCTGGCAGCCGGCGACGTCGCGGCCACTTTCCTGGCGATGGCGGGGCTCAACCGCCTGAAGATCGCACCAAAGGGCATGCGTGTGCTGCAGACCGACGAAATGCTGCCCGCCGTGGCACAGGGCGCCATCGGCCTCGAATGCCGCGAGAATGACGCGCGCGTGATGGACTACCTGAAACCTTTGGACGACGCCGCGACGCGCATGCGGGTCGACGCCGAGCGCGCACTGCTCGCCGTGCTGGATGGTTCCTGCCGCACGCCGATTGCCGCACTCGCCGAACTGGATGGCGTCGGCTTGCGGTTGCGCGGTGCGATCGCGCGGCCCGATGGCACGGAGCTCATCGAGATCGAACGTCGCGGCAATGCGCGCGATGGCGTGAAGCTGGGCCAGGATGCCGGCGCGGACCTCAAAAGCCGCATCGGCCCGGACTTCTTCACAGAATAATGCGCCTGCTGCTGACACGGCCCGAAGCGGAGTCGCAGGCCTTGCGCGAAAAGCTGCAGGCGCTGGGCCACGGTGTCGATACCGCGCCCATGCTGGCGATCCGGCAGAAACATGATGTCGCGCAGGAATTGTCTTCGGCTCTCGATGGCGTGACGGCGCTGCTGTTCACCTCGGCCAATGGCGTGCGCGCTTTCGCCGATGCGGAATCCCGGCGGGATTTCATGGTCTATGCCGTCGGCCCGGCCAGCGCACTGGCGGCACAGGCCGCCGGGTTTACGCGGGTCGAGGCGGCCGGCGGCGATGTCCATCTGCTGGCGGATCTGGTGCGGGCGCGGCACTCCCGCGACGCCGGAGCGTTACTGCATGCGGCCGGCTCGGCCCGGGCCGGCGACCTGCAGGCCATGCTGCGACAGGATGGATATGACGTGCGCCGCACGGTGCTCTACGATGCCGAGACGGCGATCCGGCTGCCCCCTGCGGTGGCCGGGCGTTTCGCGTCGAAGGGCTATGACGGGGTGCTGTTTTTCTCTCCCCGCACGGCGGCCACATTTGTTAATTTGGTGCAGGCAGCCGGGATTGCCGGCGGCGCAGCGGTAGCCACCGCCTGGTGCCTGAGCGACAATGTCGCGCGCGAAGCCGGCGCATTGCCCTGGAAGGCGGTGCAGGTGGCGCAGAGTCCCGGCGAGGCCGATCTGGTCGCGCTGCTGCAGTAGCGGAGTCACGATGAGCGAGAAGCCAGCGCAGGAAAAGATCATCGACGCCGAGGTCGAGCCGCTGGGCAAGAGCGGCAGCGGAACCGGCCGCAGCCTGCGGATCGTGCTGTATCTGCTGGCCGCCGTGCTGCTCTCGGTGGCGATTGCCGTCGGGTATCATTTCGCGGTCAGCGGCCGGCTCGACGACCTGCTCGGCAAGGTGACAAACGTCGCGTCCCCATCCACCACGCCACAGCCGGCCGAGCCGGCACCCGCGCCGACACCGGCGCCGGCGGCGGCGAACACGGCCGCGCCGCCGTCCGTGGCGCCGATGTCGCCGCGCGATGTCCGGCTCGACCAGCTCGAAAACCGTTTCGCCGGCCTGACCGCCAGCCTCGAACGCCTGCAGCAGCTGCCGGCGTCCAATGCGGCCGATCCGCAGAAGCTGAATGACCTCGAACAGCAGGTTGCGTCGCTACGCGCCGCGCTCGAAGCGGCGACGACGCAGCGCACGGCGTTGCAAACTCAGCTGGCCGAACTGCAGGGGCGCATGACGGCGCTGAGCGAGGCGCGGCTGGCCTCCCTGCGTGAACCTTTCGTACAGCTGATCGGCTGGAGCGAACTGCGCGAACATGCCCGCCGCGGCGAAGCATTTACGCGCGAAGCGGCGGCGCTCGGTGCCTATGCCGAGGCGCAGGGCGGCAACCTGAAAACCGCCTTTGCCGCCGTGCAGCCCTTTGCCGAACAGCCGGTGGCATCCGCTGCTGCTCTTGCCGCGCGCTTCGACGCTTTGGCCGATCAGCAGCGCGCTACGCCCGCGACACCCGATGCAACGGCTGCGGCCGACAAGGCCTGGTGGCAGCGTGCGGTCGACAAGCTGAGTGGTCTCGTCAGCATTCGCCGCGCCGGTGCGCCCGATGCCGCCACGGTGGACGGCCGGCTCGATCTGGCAGCGGCTGCGCTGGCGCAGGGCGATCTGACAGCCGCCGTCGCCGAACTCGACGGCCTGACGCTGATCGCGCCACTGAATGACTGGCGCGCGCAGGCGCAGGCGCGGCTGAAACTCGATGCCGCCCTGGATGCTTACGGCGCGGCATTGCGCGCCCACCTGACGGTGCAGTGACATGTGGCGTCTGCTGCGCGGCGCGCTGGTTCTGATCGCGCTGATGGCGCTGGCCGGCTTTGCCGCCTGGATCGCCGACCAGCCCGGCCGCGTCGCGCTCACCTGGTTCGGCTATCGCATCGAGGCGCCGGCGCCGCTGCTGGCGCTCGGGCTGCTGCTGCTGGGGCTCGCGGCCTTCATGCTGACCTGGGCACTGGCCTGGGCCGCGGCTCTGCCGCAGCGCCGCCGGCTGAAACGCCAGCAGAAGGGCTATGCCAATTTCGCCGCCGGCATGGTGGCGGTGGCAGCCGGCGAAGCAGATCGCGCGCTCAGCCTGGCCGACAAGGCGCGCAAACAGCTCGACGATCCGGCGCTGTCGCGTTTGCTGGTGGCGCATGCCGCGCAGCTGAAAGGTGACGCGGCGCTGGCGCATGAAGCCTATCTCGCGCTGAGCCAGGATCCCGGCACGGCCTTTCTCGGCACGCGCGGGTTGCTGGCCGATGCGCGGCGCGGCAACGATCGCGTCACGGCGCTGGAACAGGCGCAGCGCGCCTCGCGACTGCGTCCGTCGTCGCCCTTCGCGGCCGAAGCCGAATTGCAGCTGCTGGTCGAAGCCGGCGACTGGGATGCTGCACGCAAGCGGCTGGAACTGGCGCGCAAGAAGAAAGCCGTCACGCGCGAAGCAGCAGCCGCATTGTCGGCGCGGCTCGATCTGGCCGAAGCGCAGGCGGCAATGGCGCGCGACGACCGGCGCATGGCGCGGCAATGGGCCGAGCGCGCCGCGAAAGTGCTGCCCGAGCATCCGGTGCCGCCGGTGCTGATGGCGCGCGCCGCCGACCATCACAATGCGCGCGAAGCCGCCAGCTTCCACCTCAGACGCGCCTTTGCGCGCGCGCCGTCGGAAGCGCTGGCCGAGGCCTGGCTGATGCTGCAGCGGGAAACACCGGCCGAGCGGCTGATGACCGCCGCGGAAGACTTCGTTGCCGAGCGCAAACCCGAAGTGGCGAGCCAGCTGCTGTTCGCTGCTGCCGCCCTGCAGATCCGCGACTATGCCGCGGCGCGCGCGGCGCTCAACAAAGCCGGTCCCTCTGGCGGCGCCTGGGCCGCGCGGCTGCTGGCCAAGCTGGCCGAAGACAGCGAGGGCGATGCGGTGGCGGCCGATCACTGGTCCACGCTGGCCGGCCGTCATGCGCTGTGGCAATGCGGCCATTGCGGCGCCGGCGCGGCCGACTGGGCCCTGCTCTGCGCGTCCTGTGGCAGTTTCGATACGCTCGATCCGACGCGGCTCGGCGAAGCTCTGCCGCTGGCCGCACCACCGCGTCCGCTGCTGCTCGAACGGAAAGCCTGATCAGGCGTCCCTGTCGGCCCAGTCCTTGTCGGTTCTGGGCAGCAGGTCGTAGGGCAGTTCGAAACCCGGCAGGGCGGCGATGCGCTCCCACCAGGCCTTGATCTGCGGCCAGGCGGTGACGTCGAATTTCGCTTCCGCCATATGCGCCACCACGCCGAAGACGGCGATATCGGCGATGGTCGGCCGGGCACCGACCAGGAATTCGCCGCCGTCCAGCAGGTCGTTCAGCACTTCCAGACCCATCTCGGCCCATTTGCGGTGATAGTCGACCACCGCCTGGTCGGGTTTGGCGAAGCGTTCGAAAAAGCGCGACCGGTTGATGCCCGGCTCCAGCCGGTCGCTTTCCCAGACCAGCCATTCGCGGATGCGCTGGCGCTCGCGGGCATCGGCGGCGGCGAATTTGCCGGTCTGGTCGGCGATATATTCCAGGATGGTGTTGGCCTGGCACATGTTGAAGCCGTCATGCACGATGGCCGGCACCTGGCCGTAGCGGTTGATCTTGAGGAAGTCGGGGCCCTTGTGCTGGCCCTTGGCCAGGTCGATATGGCGGTAGTCGAAGTCCAGCCCGCACAGCGCCAGCATCAGTCCGACCTTGTAGGTCGGGGCCGAGAGGAAACTGCCGTAGAGCGTATAAGCGGCGGCCATGATGCGACTTTACCCCCGAAATCCTGTCCCGAACCCCAGCTGCGCCGCCCGGCGGCAGGCGGCAACTCCTTGGCCCGCAGCGGCATTTTGGCCGATCTTGCGGCTTGCCAAGCCGCCGGCCGGGCCGTATTTTCCGCGCGCGGTCCGGCCGGGTCAACCGGCTCGGGTATTTCCCGGGGCCGCATCACGGGCGCCGTGCCGGCGTAGCTCAGCTGGTAGAGCAAGACTTTCGTAAAGTCGAGGTCGGGGGTTCGAGTCCCTCCGCCGGCACCATCCACCACACTTCCCGAGTGCACTTCCGGCTCCGGCCGCTCTCCGGCGTAGTTAAGTCGCGCGGTGGGCGCGGTTTTTTGCCGCTTGGTGATTTTTTTGCGCTAAATCAAACACGCACATGGTGTGAATTGATACTCTAATACCTATATCAAATCTTCATATCCCTCCCCGTTTTCAGGCCGCCTCATGCATCGCCCGACCCCGACCCAGACCGAACGGCATTTCGGTGAAGACGAAATCATCGTCTCCAAGACCGATCTCAAAGGCCGCATCCTCTATGCCAACGACGTGTTCTGCCGGATCGGCCAGTATGCCGAGCATGAACTGGTCGGCCAGCCGCACAGCATCCTGCGCCACCCCGACATGCCGCGCTGCGTGTTCCAGCTGCTGTGGGACACCATCGGCAATGGCCGCGAATGCTTTGCCTATGTGAAAAACATGGCCAAGAGCGGCGACTATTACTGGGTGCTGGCGCATGTCACGCCGAGCTTCGACGCGCAGGGCCGCATCGACGGCTATCATTCCAACCGTCGCAAGCCCGAGAAGCAGGCGCTGGACCGGGTGATCCCGCTCTATCGCGAACTGCTGGCGGAAGAGGCACGTCATGCCGACCGCAAGCAGGGCCAGGCGGCGGGTTACGCGCTGCTGCAGCGCCTGCTGGCCGAACGCGGCATGCCCTATGAAGAATTCGCTTTCGCACTGGCGGCCTGACGCCGGTCAACGATCCCGTTTATGGAGTCCACCATGAGTTTCTTTGCTGGCGGTCGTCAGCGCGTTGCGCTGAAAACCATTGCCGATCTTTGCGAACGCGCTTCGGCCGGCGATCTGTCGGCCCGCATCACCGATACTGAAAAGCATGGCGACCTGGCGCCGGTGATGCATAGTCTCAACCGGCTGCTCGATCGCACCGATGCCTTCATCCGCGAGGCCGGCGCCTCGCTCACCCACGCCGCCGAGGGCAAGTATTATCGCGCCTTCCTGCTGCGCGGCATGCTCGGCGAATTCCGCCGCGGCGCCGAGGTGATCAACAAGGCGCGCGGCGCGATGCAGGCCAAGGCCGAGGCGGCGGCAGCGCTGGAGCGACAGATCGCCGAGCAGCGCACCGCCATGGAACAGAAGGCGCGCGAGGAGCGCAGCGCGCTGGCCGACCAGTTCGAACAGGATGTCGCCTCCGTGATGGGGGCGGTTGAAACCGCCACGCAGGCGCTGCAGGACAATGCCGGCACGATGGCCGGCGAAGTCAATGCTGTCCGCGACCAGTCGGCGGCGGTATCGCACGCGGCCGAACAGGCGGCGGCGAATGCCCAGGCGGTGGCGGCGGCGGCGGAAGAGCTGAATGCCAGCGTGGCGGAGATCGACCGGCAGGTGCGCGATTCACGCAGCGCCAGTTCGGCGGTGACGCAGGAAGTGGCGCGCGCCGATGAGGCCGTGCAGCAGCTGGCGGTGGCCAACCGCAAGATCGACGAGGTGGTGGAGTTCATCAAGACGGTGGCCTTCCAGACCAACCTGCTGGCGCTGAACGCCTCGGTGGAAGCGGCGCGGGCCGGCGAAGCCGGCAAGGGCTTTGCCGTGGTCGCCACCGAAGTGCGCAATCTGGCGCAGAAAACCGCCGAGGCGGCCAAGAGCATCGCCGACCAGATCGGCGCGATCCAGCGCGCCTCGGATCACACCGTCGCCGCCATCGCGGTGATCCGCGATCAGGCCGCCACGCTGGACGAGCGGATCGGCCAGATCGCCGGCAGCGTGCAGGAACAGGCCGATGCCACCGCGCATATCAACGACAATATCCAGGATGCCGCCGCCAGTATCGAAAGCGTCTCGGCCAGCATGCGCGATATCAGCCAGGCCGCCGGTACCGCGGGGCAGGCAGCAGGTGATGTTGGCAGTGCGGTTGAGAGCGTGAACGGCGAGACCTCCCGGCTTGGCGGGCAGATCCGCAGCTTCCTCGGCTATATCCGCGCCTTGTGATTGTCCGGCGGAATTTCCGCCGGATGGAACCACAGGCCGACCAGCAGGCGCCGTGCCGGCGTAGTTCAGCTGGTAGGGCAAGTCTTTCGTAAAGTCGAGGTCGGGGGTTCGAGTCCCTCCGCCGGCTCCATTCGCGGAGTAGCAATAACAAGCGCTTAGCTGTCTCGGTCGAGCAAAGCTCTCCTTGCAATCACCCTCTGTCATTCATGCGTCACTCGGAGATGCTGGATGGTGGTTGTTCGGCGACGCTAAGCATTCTCACGCGGTTAGAGAAGACACGATGTAGATCATTTAATCTGCCAACCAGCCATGCGTGCTGGCGTGGCCAATCGGCCTCGTCCTCAGGATCAACTTCATTCAAATAGCTGGAAATCCTGCAATCGCGGCGGGAAGGTAGATCCTCCCACTCCAAGACATAGCCGATTTGCTGCTCAATAAGTGCCTTATCTCTTTGCAGCATTACAAAGAACGCATTTGCATCTTTTCCGGCGATGTAGAGTTCGGCTCGAATTTGCCGCTTCTGACGGATCATTACCGCACTGAGATGAAAATGGCTTCGGCCCACAGGGTAAGTCATCCATGACTGAGGTCGTGGGCGTCTATTACCGGCAACTGGTCCGCGCGCTGTTTCCAGTGCTTCGTGAAGGGCACCCCAGTACGACAGTTGTTTAGACCGTAAATCCGACAATTCATTTTCATCGATTGCGCGTGCGGCCTGAGCGACTGAACGCGACCAATCATTTGGTTTACATATGATGTTGAATTTTGGTGCAACGGGCGAGTCAGCGATTCGCCACAGTTCGACTTCCAAACCAAAAAACTTGAAATTCTCGTCTGTGATCTTGTTCAGCCAGTCCAGTGTTGATCTATGCTCCTCGGTGAATCGTGCCGCGATCCATATGATGGTCACCGCTTCAAGTCCGGATGCATAGGTCAGTAATTGGCCAAGATGAGTGTGGTCGGTGCGCTCAAGCTGGTTCTCAATCAGAACCCAGGCGTTAGAGCCTACGTCCTTGCACAGAATGTCTGCCCGGAATGGCCCAACCGGCCGTTCTTGTGCTTCCAACTCCAAATCCAATCCCAGCGCTTCGCCGAGCAACGCTAAATTGTCACTACGAGCCAGCCACGGAGTAAAATCCGTAGCCTCGCTCGCCCATATGTCACGCAACTCAACTCGACTCAGACGGCTGAGTGGTGCCATCGGCATTTTTTTCTCCCGTTTCTGTTGCTAGCGCCAGAAAATCCTGCATGTCGCTGCTGGGTTCATCCCGCCGCCGCGAATTGACGCGCTCAGTTCCGAGTCATTTTTTTCTTCGACGCCAGCCCAGCCTATATCCGCGCCTTGTGATTGTCCGGCGGAATTTCCGCCGGATGGAACCACAGGCCGACCAGCAGGAAATTCGGCCGCTCGCCGCTGCCCAGCGGCAGCATCAGGCGGTCGTAGGGCGTGTGATGCTTGCCGTCATCGGTGCGCGGCATGATGCGGTCGCAGATCGGCCGGGCCAGCGTCAGGCAGCGCCGGTAGCCGCTGGTGGTGCTGATCGCGCGCTCGTCCAGCACGGTGGCCGACAGGCGCTGGCCGGTATGGTCGATGCCCAGCCGCGCCGCGCTGATCGGCGAGAAGCGGTGAAAATAGAAGTCGCCGTCGTCCAGGCTCTCGATCAGATGCAGCCGTCCGGCCCAGGGCATCAGGGTGCGGCCGTCGAAAGCCTCGCGCGGCGGAAAACGGCGCGTGCCCGCATGCATGCGCCAGAGCGCAAGCAATGTCTTCAGATCGTCGGGCAGGTCGTCTTCTGTGGTCTGCATCTCAGGACGTAATTTTGAATCTCTCTAGCATGTTAAGGCCGGAGGTTGAATCGAAAGTCCCGGGAAAGTTGCGCAGATATTTGTCCCCCGTCCCCGCATAACCCCCGGTAGAGCGAATGTTAACCCCTCCGGCCAGTTTTTTTGCGGGCGGGGCGGGAGACAAGAAGGGTGCAATTCTGCGGTTGCAGGCGGGGGCGGCGCGCCGTATTCCCGACCGCGACCAGCCCTCATCCGAGCGACCCCGCCATGTATATCCCCGCCCATTTCGCGCCCGCCGACCGTGACAGCCTGTTTCAGCTGATCGAGACGCATGCCTTCGGCCTGCTGGTCTCCGGCAGCAGCCCGGGCGCAGCCGCCGGGATGATTGCCAGCCATATCCCCTTCCTGCTCGACCGCGCGCGTGGCGAACACGGCACGCTGCTCTGCCATCTGGCGGCGGCGAATGACCAGGTCGCGGCACTGGACGGGCAGGAGGTGCTCTGCATCTTCCAGGGCCCGCATGGATATGTCTCGCCGAACTGGTATGCGAAAAAGCCGGCCGTGCCCACCTGGAACTATATGGTGGTGCATGCCTATGGCCGCGTGCGCGTCACGCGCGATGCGGCCGAGCTGCGCCGCATCGTCGACCGGCTGTCGAAGATTTATGAAGGCCCCGATGGCTGGCAGCTGGATGACGAGCCGGACAGTTTCTTCACCGGCATGGCGCGCGGCATCGTCGGCATCGAGATTCCGGTGGCGAAGCTCGAAGGCAAGTTCAAGCTCAGCCAGAACCGGCCGCTGCCCGATATCGATGGTGTGATCGCCAATCTCCGTCGTCTGGGCGGCGAGGAAAATCTGGCGCTGGCCGCTGCGATGGATGCGGCAGCACAGAAGAAGCGGGAGAAGTAAGTTTCTCGTCGTCCCCGTGGCCGGCGGCGTTGCCGCCTTAAATAAACAGCCCCCCCCAGCCCGGCGGCGGCGATCCAGAAACGCGACAGCCTGGGTTCCCGCTTTCGCGGGAACGACGAAGATACATAAAAAAGCCCGGCCAGAAAACGATCTCTGCGCCGGGCTTTTTCCGTTTCGGATGAATGTTGCCGCGTTAATCGGCGGCGTCCTCCAGGTCGCTGTCATTGGCGGCCAGTGTTGCCGCTTCGCCATCGACGCGGAAATGCCCGACCAGTTCGGCCAGCTGACGCGCCTGGTTGGCCATGGCCTGGGCCGAGGCGTTGGTCTGCTCGACCAGCGCGCCGTTGCGCTGGGTCATCTCGTCCATGTTGACCACGGCGCCGTTGACCTCTTCCAGACCACGCGACTGCTCGCTGCTGGCAGCCGCGATCTCGGCCACGATATCCGACACCTTCTTCACGCTGGTCACGATCTCGGCCAGGGCCGCGCCGGTCTGGTTCACCAGCGCCGCACCCGTTTTCACCTGCGCATTCGACTGGTTGATCAGCGCCTTGATATCCTTCGAGGCATTGGCAGACCGCTGCGCCAGCGCGCGCACTTCCTGCGCCACCACGGCAAAGCCCTTGC
>JAEYSS010000101.1 GCA_023434425.1 Pseudomonadota bacterium
CCTTGCCGGCCCCCCCGCATACCCGGCCGCCGACTTTGGGGGCGGCCACATCCTTGCCGGTATAGACCGCGACCACACCCGGCATCCTGCGGGCGACGTCGGTACTGATCGATTTGATTTTCGCGAAAGCGTGCGGTGAACGGAGGAAGTAAGCGTAAAGCTGGCCGGGGCGGTTGATATCGTCGGTGTAATGACCCTGACCGGTAATGAAGCGAAAATCTTCCTTGCGACGGACTGGTTGGCCGATGCCCTGGTTTGTCATGACGCTTACCCCCGCATTGCCTGCGCCCCGGCCATCACGGCCTTGACGATGTTGTGGTAGCCCGTGCAGCGGCAGAGGTTGCCCTCCAGCTCGTGACGAACGGTTTCCTCGCTCGGGTTCGGATTGCGCTGGGCAAGGTCGACGGCGCTCATGATCATGCCGGGCGTGCAGAAACCGCATTGCAGGGCATGATGTTCGCGGAAAGCTTCCTGCATCGGATGCAGCTTGCCGTCCTTGGCGAGGCCTTCGATCGTGGTCACCGTCGCGCCCTGTGCCTGCGCGGCCAGGATGGTGCAGGCTTTCACGCTTTTGCCGTCGACATGGACGACGCAGGCGCCGCACTGGCTGGTGTCGCAACCGACATGCGTGCCGGTCAGCTGCAGATGTTCGCGCAGGAACTGCACCAGCAGGGTGCGGGGTTCGACGTCGCGCGTTTCCGCCTGGCCGTTGACGTTGATCGTCACGGAAATGGTCATGCTTATCCTCCCATGGGGCGCGGAGAAGTTATTGGGGCATTCGCGCGCCGCACCCGGCAAGTTTGGGCGCAACGCGCAAGTTGCGTCAAGTTGCAAAACGGCGAAAGATCAACTGCGCAGGATCAGGACTGTAGCTGCGCATACGATCACGATCAGGCCGGTGATCCAGAGCCAGCTCGGTATCCCGCCGGTTACCGGAGCGGGCGGTTGCGCTGCAGCAGATGCTCCGGTCTTTGGCAGGGCGTCGAGGGCGGCGGCTGTCGGTTCTGCTGCGGCGAGTTCCTTTGCGGAATCGGCGGCAGCGCCGGGCCCGCCAACAATCTGGTTGAACTTGGCGAAGAAGTCCTCGGCCATCTTGGCTGCGACACCGTCGATCAGTCGGGCCCCGATCTGGGCCAGCTTGCCACCGACCTGCGCATTCACCGAATAGGTGAGGCGGGTCGCACCACTGTCGGCGTCAGCCAGTTGCACCTTGGCGCTGCCCTTGCCGAAGCCGGCCGCGACGCCGCCCTGGGCTTCGCCGGAGATGGTGCAGCTGCTGGGGGGATCGAGGTCACCCAGCGTCACCTTACCTTTGAAGCGGGCTTTAACCGGCCCGACCTTGACCAGAACCGCGGCTTCGAAATCCGTCTCGGAGGTCTTGGTGACGCTTTCGCAGCCGGTGATGCACTGTCGCAGGATTTCGGGGTCGTTGATGGCATCCCAGACCGCCTGGCGGGGGGCAGGAATAAGCTGTTCGCCGGTCAGTTGCATGACAAACCTCCAAAAGCACGACATTAAGTGGCTGAGAAACGATTCACGGGCTGTTAAGATTAGCCGCCTAGGGTCGGCAGAACTAGGTTCAGGTCCAGTGCAAGGATAGGGGTGCCATGGTCCCCGCGACGCGATCCGGCATCGATGTAAGTTTCTGGCTGCTCGAGCGGGCAGCCACCGAGCGCATTGCCATGTCATTGCCGAAATTGCGCTGGCTGCTCTATCTGGCGCAGGCGCATTACGCAATTGCCCGCGACGGGGCCAAGCTGATGCCGGCGACCTTTCTGGTTGGCGATGACGGTCCCATCGAACCAACGCTTGATCTGGTATTCCAGGCCGGCATCGAAAATCCCTGGTCACCAGCGCTGAGCGATACGGCTGAAGCCTTCCTGGAAGGCTTCTGGAAGCGCTTCGGCGCCCTCCCGGCTATCGCGCTGCACAAACTCGTGATTGGCGACCCGGCCTGGCGCAAGGCGCAGGAGAACGGCCCGGGCAGCGAGATCGCTGTCGATCATCACCGGGCCGTGGCACCTCGACCCACCAGCCTGGGCCATGCCCCCGCGCACCCGGCGTCTGCCGGAAGTGCCCGTCGTCGGCCGCCGGTTCCGCCGGCCGAACTGCCGCCCTTCGAAGAGGCGGTGCGCCAGAAGATCGCCGAGCATGCCATCGATGCGGCTCATCCGCTCACCCGCGCGGTGCGGACTGCGCAACCGGCAAGACCCGGCCAGCAGCCACAGGCCAAGACAGCTTCGGTTCAGGAAGCCGCCGGCCACCTTCGGGCCGCTCCTCCCGACAGCCAGGAAGTTCGGTTCACCGCAGACGGCAGATCGGTGACGCGGTGGCGTCCGAAACGCCGCGTCGAAGGCCCCACGATTTAGCCGACAACGGTCCGTAACCCTCCGCAGCCCTTGTTAGAATCGCTTTGGCACCGCCCGTAAAAGGTGTTACGGTTGGGCGTTTAGTGGGGCAATTGAAGGGCTAAAAGAGTGGATCAAGGGGGCTTCGGCGACGCCGAGATCGTCAAGATTTCCGGCAAGGTCAAGTGGTTCAACGCAGTCAAAGGCTTTGGTTTCGTCAGTCCTGACGACAATTCCGGAGACATCTTTCTTCATCTCTCCTGCTTGCGACAGGCCGGCTACGAAAGCATCGAAGAAGGCTCGACACTGATGCTGGAAGTGGCCAAGCGGCCCAAGGGCATGCAGGCCGTCCGTGTTCTGTCGGTCGACACCAGCACGGCCCAGCCCTCGAGCGGTGGCGGCCATAGCGGCGGCTTCGGTGACCGTGGTCCGCGTCCCCCGCGCCAGCCGCGCTTCGGCGATCGTGGTGGTTTCGGTGATCGCGGCGGCTTCGGCGATCGGGGCGGTTACGGTGACCGTGGCGGTGATCGCGGCTTCGGCAGTGATCGCGGTGGCTTCGGCGGCGATCGCGGCGCCCCCCGCTTCCCCTCGGTGGTCGCCCAGGGAGATTTCTTCGAAGCCAAGGTCAAATGGTTCAATGCCGTGAAGGGCTATGGCTTCGTATCCCGCGGTGATGGCCAGCAGGACATCTTCGTCCATATGGAAGTGCTGCGTCGCGAAGGCATCAACGAACTGCAGCCGGGCCAATCGGTTCGCGTGCGCATTGGCCAGGGTCCGAAGGGCCCGCAGGTCGCTGAAATCCGCAACGAGTAAGGCCTCCCAACAGATAGTTTTTGCAGAACGCCGGCGGATTAAACCGCCGGCGTTTTCATTTGGGCGGTGCGGTGAAGCGGTCCGCACGCGGCAGTTGCTCGCGGCCGTCTGACGACCTGCCTGCAGCGGTCGGTACTGCGGTCTTTTCCTCATCGGGATAAGCATTGAGGATGAGCAGCATATCGACATTCTCGTCGTCCCGGGCCAGCGGATAGTAGACACGTTCGCTGTCGATGAAATCGCGGTCGGGGTGCGGCATGCCGAAGCGGTCATAGAGGGCCTCACGGCTTTCCACCGCGGCCAACATGTTGCTGCGGATGCGCTCCAGGTATTCAGGAAGCACGGCATCCTCGAGGTACTTTCCGCTGATTTCCCGGCCGGCTGCGGTGCTCTGCAGGGTGCCGATCAGGCGAAAGCGGAAACGGATGCCAACAGCTGTGCGCTCGACATCGACAAGGTTGATAAAGGAGAGAAGGGTGCGGATGGCCAGCGGATCGATATGCTGGCGACCGGGCAGTTTGCCCGGTGGAGCTACCCCGGCCAGATAGTCTCGCATGCGCGTGAATTGCGCATCCAGTTTGGCGTAATTCGGTCGCTGCATTGCTGCCTCCCCCAGACGCCAGTAGGGGCAGCGTATGCCTATCGGGCCTTTAGCGCAATTCGACTGCGTAATCGGTTACTGGCAGGGCTTTCGGGATCAGGCCCTGTTTCACGAGGTAGTCGGCGAAGCGGCTGTAACGGCGGCTGTCCAGGGCCCGGGGCGACTGCGCAAAGCGCGGCAAGGTGGCACCCCAGGCGCGGCGGTTCAGTTCATCATCCAGGCTTTTGCTCTCCTTGATGAAGGCCTGCCAGCTCTTCTGTGGTTCGTTATGCATGTAGGCCACCGCCTCCTCGATGGCATCCAGCAGGCGCCTGAGACGGTCGTCGTTCAGTTTGTCTTTGTGCGCAACCAGTACAAGTTCATCATACAGCGGCACGCCGTAGTCCTCGGGGTAGAAGGCGCGGCCCGGCTTGCCGGCGATGTCCATCTGGTTCAGTTCGAAATTGCGGAAGGCGCCAATGGTGGCGTCGACCTGACCGGAGAAAATCGAGGGCGAGAGCGAGAAGTTGACGTTGATCAGCGTCACGTCGCTCAGCTTCAGGCCATACTGTTCCAGCATGGACTTGAGCAGAGCATCCTCAAAGCCCCCGACGGAGTAGCCGATCTTCTTACCCTTCAGGTCAGCAATCGACTTCACCGGGCCATCGCGCAGCACGACAAGCGAATTCAGTGGCGTGGCGACCAGCGTGCCAATGCGGCGCAGCGGCAGACCCTGCGCCACCTGCACATGTAACTGCGGCTGATACGAGATCGCGACATAGGCCTTGCCGGCGGCAACCAGCTTGGGCGGATCGTTCGGATCGGCCGGGGCGATCAGGTCGACCAGCAGCTCGTGGCGGTCGAAGATGCCGGTGTGCTTGGCGACCACCAGCGGTGCATGATCTGGGTTGACGAACCAATCCAGCAGTACGGTCAGCTTGTCATGTGCCGAGGCGATACCTGGCAGCAGGGCCGCGACAAAGCCGGCAATGGCGATCATGCGTTTCATGGTGATGAGTCCTTCAGGTATTCGGAAACGGGGCATGGCTGTCGGCCTGCCAGCGCAGCAGGCGGCGCGTCGCGATGTCGACGCCTACGTATAACGCGATGGCACAGACGGCGAGCAGAATCAAAGCAGCGAACATCAGGTCCGTCTGCACGCGCGCATTGGCCTGCAGCATGCGGAAGCCCAGCCCGGCGCTGGCTCCGACCCATTCGCCGATCACCGCGCCGATGGGTGCCACGGCGGCGGCAATCTTTAGGCCACTGGCAAAGGCCGGCAGCGCAGCCATGACACGAATATGCAGCAGAATGCGCAGGCGGTGCTGTGGCGTATTGGCTGTCATCACGCGGGCCAGATCGAGCCATCCGGGTTCGGTGCGACGCAGGCCGTCGTAGAGGGTCACTGCGACGGGGAAGAAGATCACCAGCACCGCCATCATCACTTTCGACGCCATGCCGAAGCCGAGCCACAGCACCAGCAGCGGCGCCAGCGCGAAAACCGGCACGGCCTGGCTGGCGACCAGCAGCGGCAGCAGCCAGCGTCGCGCGACTGGCGACAGCAACAGGCTGATCGCGGCTGTCGCGCCGAGCAGACTGCCGAACAGCAGGCCCAGCAGCATCTCGGCGACCGTTACCGCCGCTTCGCCGAGCAGCAGCGCGGCATTAGCGGCGAAGGCGGCCGCCACGCGATCTGGCGCTGGCAGGATATACGGCGGCAATTCAAACCCCCAGACGATGCCCTGCCAGAGAAGCAGCAGACCGGTGAGCGTGATGGCTGTGCGGATCAGACTGCTCATTCTGCCGCCGCTGTCTGAAGCGCCGCCTGAACGCTGCGCAGCACCTGCAATACCGGCACCGACAATGGATCGCGCGGCGCGGCCGGCGGCAGCTCCGCCACCTGGCGCAGACTGGACGGCTTGCCGGCGAGAATGAAGATGCGGTCCGCCAGCCGGCAGGCTTCGGCCGGATCATGCGTCACCAGCAACACCGCGCGATGCGCCAGCATGGCGCTGGCAATATCCTGCATTGTCGTACGTGTAATGGCATCCAGCGCTGAAAAGGGCTCATCCATCAGCACCAGCAGCCGGTCTTCCATCAGCGTGCGTGCCAAGGCTGCGCGTTGCCGCATGCCGCCGGAGAGAGACGCGGGCAGGGCATTGGCGCGGTCAGCCAGGCCCAGCCGCGCCAGTAGTGCCTGCGCCATTGCGGTGTCGGGTACTTCTCCGCGCAGACGTGCACCGAGCAGGACGTTATCCCGCAGGCAGAGCCAGGGCAGCAGCAGATCCTGCTGCGCCATCCAGGCTACCTGGCCGGCCAGGGGCGAAGGCTGGCCTGGCAGCAGGCCTGCGATCAGACGCAGCAGCGTGCTCTTGCCGCAGCCGCTGGGGCCCAGGATCGCCACGGTTTCGCCGCCGGCCAGATCCAGCGAGAAAGGCGCGAGCACGGCGCGGTCGCCATAGGCGAAACCGCTCCCTGCCAGCCGGATGGCAGGCGCAGATGCGGACGGGGGGCGGGAGAAAGAGTCTGCTGACAAACCGCTGATCCCTACGCCGGTATCAACCGGATCAGGTTCGAGGGGTCGTCCGGCTCACCCGGACCTCTCAGCCGCCAATCGGCTCCCCCTCAGCTGGCGTCATTATAGGCAAGCCGGACAGCTTGTTAAGTCCCGCCTGCTCGCTAGATTCCTCTCATGCACCTGCCCGCAGTGTTTATTGGCAACGAGATCTACCGGCAATCCAGCCTGGGTGGAAGACACCCGCTGTCGATCCCGCGTGTTTCGACAGTGATGGACATGGTCCAGGCACTGGGCTGGCTGGACCCCGGGCAGTATCGCGAAAGCCGTCCGGCCACGCAGGAACAACTCGCACGTTTCCATCGCGAGGACTATATCGCCGCCGTGCAGGCGGCCGAGCGGACCCTGGCCGTGAGCCCGGATGAGTCCGAACGCTACAATCTCGGGCGCGGCGGCAATCCGGTATACGCGACGATGTTCCGGCGTCCGGCCACTGGCGTGGGCGGCAGCCTGATCGCGGCGCAGCACCTGCTGCAGCACGGCGGCGGGATCGTCTACAGCCCCGGCGGCGGCACGCATCACGGTCGCCCGGCGCAGGCCTCCGGCTTCTGCTATTTCAACGACCCGGTGCTGGCGATCCTCGCGATGCTGGATGCCGGCTTGTCGCGCGTTGCCTATGTCGATCTCGACGTGCATCACGGCGATGGCGTGGCCGACGCCTTCGCTACTGATCCGCGCGTGCTGGTGGTCTCGGTGCATGAGGCTGGCCGCTGGCCGCATACGGGACAGTTGGACGAAGAAGGCGCCGGTAACCTGTTCAACCTGCCGGTCACGCCCGGTATGGTCGACGATGAGATGAAGGCCCTAATGGAAGAGGCTATCGGACCGCTGGTTGAGGGTTTCAGGCCGGACGCGCTGGTGATCCAGTGCGGCGCAGATGCGCTGGCTGACGATCCGCTGGGCAAGCAGACCCTGTCGAACGGCGCCTTGTGGCATGCGGTCGCAACCCTGAAACCGCTGGCGCGGCGCCTGTTGGTGCTTGGCGGGGGTGGCTATAATCCGTGGTCGGTGGCGCGGTGCTGGACCGGGATCTGGGCGGAGCTGAACGGGCTGGAAAAACCGGATCGTTTGCCGCCCGCCGCAGAAGGCCTGTTGCGGAACCTGAGCTGGAACCGCAGTGCGGGGCGCCAACCGCCGGGGCACTGGTTCGTCACGCTTGCAGATGTACCGCGCCATGGGCCGGTCCGCGACGAGGTGAGGGGATTGGTGCGGCGCGTGAAGGAGAGGATGAGGGCGTGAAGGGAAGGATGAGGGCGTGAAACTCAGTCGCGTATGGGCCGTTCTTTGCGGCATGGTTTTTCTGGCCAGTGTTGCCGTTTCTCTGCCTGCTGCAGCGCAGCCGCAGCCGACCCTGCCGCAGAGCGATCTGGTGATCCAGACCGCCAAGGGACCGCAGCGCTTCCGCGTCGAGCTGGCGGATAACGACCAGTCGCGGGCGCGCGGCATGATGTTCCGCACCAGCATGTTGCCGGATGCCGGCATGCTGTTCGATTTCAAGCAGGAGCAGATGGCGTCCTTCTGGATGCGCAA
>JAEYSS010000149.1 GCA_023434425.1 Pseudomonadota bacterium
GGATGACTGACATAGTCGAAGCCGAAACGGCCCTTCACGCAGAGACGGCCGCGATTGGCCGGGCCGTCCTTGCCGGTGACATACTGAATCCGGTTGTCCCTGACATGATAGGTCAGCTGGCAGCCGACACCGCAGAAGGGGCACAGGCTGTCGACGGCCCTGGTCGCCTTTTCCACGCCGCGGTTATTCTCATCCACCAGCGTGGCCGGCAGCAGTGCGCCGGTCGGGCAGGCCTGCACGCATTCGCCGCAGGCGACGCAGCTGCTGTTACCCATCGGATCGGCGAAATCGAACACGATCTCGGAATGAAGTCCGCGGAAGGCCATGCCGATCACGTCGTTGCCCTGCACTTCGCGGCAGGCGCGGATGCAGAGCGTGCACTGGATGCAGGCATCCAGATTGACCGCCATGGCGCCATGGCTGCGATCCGGCACCGGGCGCTCTTCGCTGCGCGCCGGAAAACGGCTTTCGGTGACGCCGAGGTCGCTGGCCCAGTGCCAGAATTTCGAATCCGCGTCATGCGCCTCGGCACGCGCCGGCTGGTCGGCGACCAGCAGTTCCATCACCAGCGCGCGGGCTTTCGTCGCCCGTTCGCTGGCTGAGACCACCTTCATGCCGTCGGTCGGCTCGCGCTTGCAGCTCGGCGCCAGCACGCGCTCGCCCTCGATCTCCACCATGCAGGCGCGGCAGTTGCCATCGGCGCGGAAACCGGGCTGCGGCGTGTAGCACAGATGCGGAATCTCCGTGCCTTCGCGTTTGGCGACCTGCCAGATGGTTTCACCCGGCAGGGCCTCGACCGCTTTGCCATCGAGCACGAAGCGGATCATCGGAACCGCTCCAGCACCGACAGCAGCGGGTTGGGTGCAGCCTGGCCAAGACCGCAGATCGAGGCATCGCGCATCACCTGCGCCAGATCGCGCAGCAGCGGTTCGTCCCATGTCGGCTGCGTCATCAAATCGGCGGCCTTTTCCGTGCCGACGCGACAGGGCGTGCACTGGCCGCAGGATTCATGGCGGAAGAATTTCATCAGGTTGAGCGCGGCAGCCTTCACGTCATCCCGGTCCGACAGCACGATCACGGCGGCCGAGCCGATGAAGCAACCGTATTTTTCCAGCTGGCCGAAATCGAGCGGGATATCGTTCAGGCTGGCCGGCAGGATACCGCCCGAGGCGCCACCCGGCAGATAGGCCGTGAAGCTGTGGCCCGGCAGCATGCCGCCACAGTATTCCTCGATCAGTTCGGTGATGGTGACGCCGGCGGGCGCGACCTTCACGCCGGGATTGCGCACGCGACCCGAGACCGAGTAGCTGCGCAGGCCGATGCCGCCATTGCGGCCGTGGCTCCGCCACCAGGCGGCGCCCTTGTCAGCGATCTGCGGCACCCAGTAGAGGGTCTCGACATTGTTGATCAGCGTCGGCCGGCCCCAGAGGCCGGCCTGGAATGGATAAGGCGGCTTCTGGCGCGGCAGGCCGCGCTTGCCCTCGATGCTTTCCAGCATCGCCCACTCTTCGCCGCAGATATAGGCGCCAGCGCCGCGCCGCAATTCGATCTTCACACCGTCCAGCAGACCGGCAGCCTGGAGTGCCGCCAGTTCCGCATTGATCACCAGATGCAGCGCGGGATATTCGTCGCGCAGGTAGAGATAAACCGTCTCGGCCTCGATGAGATGCGCGGCGATCAGCACGCCTTCGAGGAAGCCATGCGGATCGGTTTCCAGCAGCCGGCGGTCCTTCAGCGTACCCGGTTCGCCCTCGTCGCCGTTGACCGCCAGCAGCCGCGGCTTCGGCTGCTCCAGCAGCGCCCGCCATTTTCTCGCGGTGGGAAAACCCGCACCTCCCATGCCGCGCAGGCCGGCGGCGTCGATCTCAGCCACCAGTGCCTCGCGCGTCATCTCGCCGCTGCGCAGTTTCGCCAGCACGCCGTAGCCGCCCTGCGCCTGATAGGCCGCCAGGCTTTTGTAATCCGGCAGCACCGGCGCGATGGCTTTCTGCAGATGCGCGGCCTGCACAGTCTCCACGGAGGCCGGGGCGATCACGTTTTTGCCGTAGGTCACGCAGGGCGCGCGGTCGCACTGCCCCATACAGGGGGCACGCTCGATGCGCACGCCGTCCAACTCTTCCAGTTGTTGTGCCAGCGCGTCGGCCCCGGCCATGCAGCAGCTGAGCGAGTCGCAGATACGCAGCGTCACCTGCGCCGGCTCGTCGCCATCCACCACGCGGAAATGCGCATAGAAAGTGGCGGTTTCGTAGATTTCGGCCAGCGACAGGCGCATGGCTTCGGCCAGCGCCACCAGCAGCGCCACCGGCAGGAAGCCTTTCGCATCGTTGATCAGATGCAGGTATTCGATCAGCAGGTCGCGGCGCGACGCATCCACCACGACGATGGCACGCAAGGCTTCATGGTCGGCATCGGAGGCCTGGCGGCCACGCGGCAGCGCACGGCCGGATTTGCCCCGGTGTTGGCGCGGCATGGGAGTGGCAATATTCATACAGACAACGCTGGTTCCTGTGGGACATGCCATCATCTGCCCGGCAGGCGGCGCGATCAACACCGGATTCCCGTCGCGCGATAGGGGTTTTCTATCAGCCGGCCAGGATTGCCGAAAGAAGCTTGGCCTCGGCCACCAGCGCTGCGACCAGCGGCGACATCGGATCGCGATCCGGCACCACCAGGCCAATGGTATGGACCGCGTCGGGCTCGACGATGGGAATGGCGCGCAGGCGCTCGGTCAGGCCCAGCGTCTCCGCCAGCTTTTCCGGCATCACGCTGGCCCACTGCCCGGTGCGCACATGCGAGAACAGCACGATCATCGAGTTGGATTCCAGCGTCGGTTCCGGCTCGGCTCCACCGGCCTCGCGCAGCAGTTTGTCGATGATGCGGCGGTTCTGCATGTCGGGCGTCAGCAGGCAGAGCGGGATGCGGCTTGCTTCGGCCCAGGTCACGCTGTCGCGCTGGCCCAGCGGGCTGTCTTTTGATGTCAGCAGGCGATACTGCTCGGTATAGAGCGGTATGGAGCGCGCCCGCCCAAGCGGTTCGTTGTCGATGTAGGTGATGCCGGCATCGACTTCCAGATTCTCCAGCATGCCGAGCACTTCGATGGAGGTGCGCGACAGGATGGTGAATTTCACATGGGGATGCTTGGCGTGATAGGGCGTGGTCAAAGCCGAGACCATGCCGAGCGCGGTGGGAATCGCCGCGATTTTCAGATGTCCGATCAGCCCGCTCTTCAGGGCCTGCACTTCCTGCCGCATGGCGCGGGCGTCGCCGACGATGCGCCGCGCCCAGTCCAGCACGCGTTCGCCCTCCGCCGTGAAGCCGATGAAACGCGAGCTGCGCTGCACCAGCAGCAGGCCGAAAGAGTCTTCCAGCTGCTTGATGCCGGCCGACAGCGAGGGCTGTGTCACACCACAGGCTTCAGCCGCCTTGCCGAAATTCTTCTCGCGCGCCAGCGCCAGCAGGAATTCCAGCTTGTCGATCATGCCGCTTCGATCATGCAGGGGACGACAGATCGCCGCCGAGCCGGCACATCAGATCGGCAAAGCCCGGGAAGCTGGTCTCCATCACGCGCGCATCGTCGACGGTGACGCCGTCTTTCGCCGCCATACCAAGCACGAGGAAGGACATGGCGATGCGATGGTCGAGTTCGGTGGCGATCACTTCACTCACAGGCAGACCCTGCGGTGGTTTGCCCTTGCCGCGAATGATGATGCCGTCCTCGTATTCTTCCAGATCGACGCCGCAGGCTTTCAGCCCGCGCGCCATCACGGCGAGGCGGTCGCTTTCCTTCACCCGCAGTTCCCTGGCGCCACGCACGATGGTGTCGCCCTCCGCACAGGCCGCGGCCACGAACAGGATCGGGTATTCGTCGATCATGCTGGGCGCGCGCTCTTCCGGCACGGTGATGCCCTTCAGCTTCGAATGGCGGATGGTAATATCGGCCACCGGCTCGCCGCCCTCGCTGCGCTGGTTGGCGAAGCTGAAATCCGCGCCCATCTCCTGCAGCGTCGTGAAGACGCCGGTGCGCAGCGGATTGAGGCCGACATTCTGCAATGTGATCTCAGATCCCGGCACGATCAGCGCCGCCACCATCGGGAAAGCAGCCGAGGACGGATCGCCCGGCACGGCAATGGTGGCCGGCGTGAATTCGGGCTGGCCGGTCAGGCGGATGATGCGGCCGCCGGTTTTGGTTTTCTCGACCTCAACCTGCGCGCCGAAATGACGCAGCATGTTTTCGGTATGGTCGCGGGTCGGCTCGGGCTCGATCACCGTGGTGATGCCCGGCGCATTCAGGCCGGCGAGCAGCACGGCGGTCTTCACCTGGGCCGACGCCACCGGCAGTTCGTACTCGATCGGCAGCGGATGTGCGGTGCCAACCACCGTGAGCGGCAGCCGTCCGCCGCTGCGGCCCACGAACCTGGCGCCGATAAGCTGCAGCGGCTCGACCACGCGGCCCATCGGGCGGCGGCGCAGCGAGGCATCGCCGGTGAACGTGGCGGCGAAATCATGGCTGGCGACCAGGCCCATCACCAGGCGCGCGCCGGTGCCGGCATTGCCCATGTCGAGTACATCGGCGGGCTCGCTTAAGCCGCCGACGCCGACGCCCCAGACCTTCCAGTTGCCGTCTCCCAGCCGCTCGACCTCGGCGCCCATGGCGCGCATGGCGGCGGCGGTGCGCAGCACGTCTTCACCTTCCAGCAGGCCGCTGACCCGGGTTTCGCCCACGCTGAGCGCCCCGAAAATCAGCGAGCGGTGCGAAATCGACTTGTCGCCCGGCACTTTGGCGGTGCCGGCAAGGCCTTTGGCCCCCGGGCGGGCCTGCAGCGGGCGGGCGGTCTGGTCGGAACTGGCGGTCATGGTGAAAGATCGTCCGGGAACGGCGGCCAGCGGTGAAAAAAGCCGGCTGTAACGGGTTGACAGGGCGCGCTTCTTTAACACAATCGCGCCGCTCCGGCCAGCCGGCCGGCTGCCGCCTCCGGGCCCTGTATTCCCGGTCGCCGATACATGGAGATTTGCTCGATGGCCAAAGCCGAATGGGGCACCAAGCGCCGCTGCCTGAGTTGCGGCGCCGCATTCTACGATCTGAACAAGTCGCCGATCCTCTGCCCGAAATGCGGCACCGAATTCAATCCCGAAGTCCCCGTGAAATCCTCGCGTCGCCCGGCCAAGGTGGAAGAGCCGAAGAAGGTCGTGCCCAAGGCACCCGCGCCCGACGCCATCGACGATGAGGTGGAGGATACCGGCCTGGGTGACGACATCCTGGAGGATGCCGACGAGTTCGAGGAAGACGATGTCGCCGAGGAAATCGACGTCGACGCGCCGACGGACGATACCGAGGAACGCTAAGGACAGCGCGGATTTCGGGGCCGTTTTTCCGGCTCACGAAGCCCTTGCAAACCAGCCGGGGGCGGCTTATGGTCCGCCCCCGCCGACGGACCCCGGGACACCGCAAGGTTGCCCTTAACTCCGTGATTTTATGGGGCCATAGCTCAGCTGGGAGAGCGCCTGCATGGCATGCAGGAGGTCAGCGGTTCGATCCCGCTTGGCTCCACCAAATCTTCCGAAAACGCCCGCGCCCGCCAGATGACAATCGGGGCCGGGCGTTTTTCGTTTCCGCCGCTACTGGAAAAGACAGAGGATGCCGTAGCAGGCCCCCAGCCAGTGCCGGAACACGAAATACAGCGCCACATCCAGTGCCAGCAGCACCAGCAGGCCCGGCAGAGCCACGAATTTCAGAAAATAGATCAGCGCCCAGCGCGTGAAGCGCGGCGCCGGAATTGCCATGCCGTGGATTCGCTCGGGACGGGCCATGCACTTCATATGTAGCCGGAGGCAGAGCGGCTCGATAGCCCTTCGGCATGAGACCGGCGGGCTTTACAGCCACCGGCAAGGGGGCAAAGCTGGCGGCATGACGGATCAGCCCTCGTCAGACACGGCGCCCGGCCGCTCGACCTTCTCAACGACCGACAGCGTGCTGCGGCGCGACTTCACGGCCGCGGACTGCCGCGAGCCTGCCATCGGCCATCTGTACGACTACTGGCGGCGCCAGCGCGGCACGCATCGCTTTCCGGCACGCAGTGATCTCGATCCGATCGACATGAAACCGGCGCTGGGCGGCATCATGATTTTCGAGATCCATCCGCAGCCGAATGGCGGTGTCCGCTTCCGTTATCGCCTGAAGGGGTCCGCCATCGTCGCGCGTGACGGTTTCGACATGACCGGCCGCTATCTCGACGAACTGCCATTGGTGCAGTATCGCACCCTGCTGCAGGGGCGGCTGGAAATGCTGGCGCGCGACCCGGTGCCCACGCTGGTGCATAACAAGCAGTTCTACGACCAGCGCTGGTACGATTACGAAGCGATCTGGCTGCCGCTGGCCGGCGACCATGAACATGCCGACATGCTGATGGCCTGCCAGATCTTCGCCCACACCCCTTCCAGCCATGTGGGACTGCCGGTGGTGTGATTTGCCGCAGCCCTGCAGGCTTGTGGGAATACCGGCCGACGCCTATATCCCTATTTGCAGCCGTAAAATCCCGCCATGCCCATCCCCCTGACCGATAGTGCCGGCGCCACGCCGGCGGCCGAACTGATCTGGAATCCCGCGCTGACGGATTTCCGCACCTCTGCGAGTGCCGCCATCTACCGGTACTGGCAGGATCAGCGCCAGGATCGCCGCTTCCCTGCCCGTTCGGATATCGACCCTCTGGCGATGCGCGGGGCACTGGGCAACATCGCGCTCATCGAAGTGCAGCATCAGCCGCTGCGGTTCCGGCTGCGGCTGGTCGGCAGCTACCAGGCGGCGCGGCTCGGCTTCGACCCGACCGGGATGTGGCTCGACGAGCTGCCGGCACCGGAATATCGCGACCTGCTGATCGACCGCCTGCAGGCGATCCTGGAGCGGCCAGAGCCGCTGCTGGTGCGAAACCGGCAGCTGATGGACGAGCGCTGGTACGACTACGAAACCATCTGGCTGCCGATGGCCAATGACGGCGACCGCATCGACATGGTGATGGCCTGCCAGATTTTCGCCGACGCGCCGCAAGGCGGATAGCATCTGGGGCGGATAGCATATCGGGTGAACAGCCCGGCAGGACTTGCCATGGGCCGCCCTGCCCGGCATACCCGACCTGATGCAGGATTTTGTCGCCCTCGTTCCCTGTGACGACCCCGGCGCCTGGAACGCCGCCCAGGATGCATTGCGCTTCAGCGTGCTGGAGCAGAGCTGGTGCTATGGCGAGGCCACCGCCGCCGTCACGCAGGGCAAGGTGCAGCCGGAACGCTGGCTGCTGCAGCGCGACGACGGCAGCACGGCCGGCATCCTGCAGGCCTTCGTGCGCCGCATATCGCCGCTCGGCCGCTTCGTCCGCATCGTGCGCGGACCGCTCTTCGTGCCGGGCACGCCGCGTGCCGACCGCGATGCGGCGCTGGCGCTGATCCGCGCACACTATCCGTGGCGCGACCGCTGCCTGCTGTGGTGGCTGCCGGAACTGAACGGCGGCGCGGACTCCGAAGCCACCATGGCGCAGCTTGGGATGCGGCCGATGATGACCGGCTATTCCTCGATCCGCTGCGATCTGCGTCCATCGCCCGAGAAACTGCGCAGCGAACTGGACGGCAAGTGGCGCAACACGCTTAAAAGCGCCGAGAAATCCGCGCTGCTGATGGAAAGCAACAGCATCGCGGCCGGCAGCTGGAACGACGAAGCCTTTGCGGCCTTGCTGGGCGAACATGCGCAGCACCGCCTGGAAGCCGGCTTCGGCGGACCTGATGCGCGCTTCTATGCCGCCTGCGTTGCGGCGGCAAAACTGGCGCGACCGGACGGCGAGGATGCGCTGCTGTTCTGGGCCCATGCCGGCCCGCATCAGGGCCGGGTGCGACCGATCGCCGGGCTTCTCATCTTGCGCCATGGCCATGCCGCGACTTACGCGATGGGCTGGAGCAACGAGGCCGGACGCCTGGTGAAGGCACATTACCGTCTGCTCTGGCAGGCGGTGCTGACCCTGCGCGAGCGCGGTGTGACCGATTTCGATCTCGGTGGCGTCGACACGCAGCGCGGCGCCGGCGTGGCGCGCTTCAAGCTCGGGCTGAACGGTTCGGTTTTCACGCTGGCCGGCAGTTATCTCTAGGGTCGCAAAAGCCGCGGCGGAACGTCGCAATGCAACCCGCTGAGAACCCCGAAATTGTGACATTCTCTCCATTACTTAAAAAAAATCCCGCCCCAAGGGCGATTGGGGAGCGATTGGGGGTCGATTCTGCTTGCATCGGGGGGGAAATAGCCCCATACCCCCCTCCTTGAGACTGTTTGGAAAGTTGCGAACTGGCCGTTGGTGCCAACTCTGGCACCGACCGGAACCACGGGGCTTTCCCAACAGTCTCTCTGCCAATCGGATACCCCCTTACTGTCACCGGGGGTGAACTTCTTCGAGCTGGATTGTGGAAAAGCAATCCCCGTGGTGGAGACCAGTCTCATGAGCAAGAATAACCTGAAGCCCGCCCTCCATGCCGTTCACAACGAGGAGGATGCGGCCGAAGAGCATTTCATCTGCAAGGATGGCATGCGCTATGCCGGCATGCACCTGATCATCGATCTGTGGGGCGGCAAGCATCTCGACAATCTGGCGCTGGTGAAGCAGACACTGACCGAGGCTGTCTCGGAAATCGGCGCGACGCTGCTCAACATCGACCTGCATCATTTTGAGCCCAATGGCGGCATTTCCGGCGTGGCCGTGCTGGCCGAGAGCCACATGTCGATCCACACCTGGCCCGAGAAGGGCTATGCGGCGCTCGACGTCTTCGTCTGCGGCGACTGCCAGCCGCAGAAGGCGATTCCGGTGCTGCGTCGCGCCTTCCTGCCCGACAACATCCAGTGCACCGAAATGAAGCGGGGCCTGGTCCTGTGACCACCTGGTTCAACGAAACCCTCTACAAGGGTTTCCGCCAGAGTCACGAGGTCAGGAAGGTTCTCTTCGAGGGCCGCTCGAAATACCAGAAAGTCGGCGTGTTCGAGAGCGGGCGCTTCGGCCGCATCCTCGCGCTCGATGGCGTCGTGCAGTGCACCGAAGGCGACGAGTTCGTCTACCACGAGATGCTGACCCATCTGCCGATCCTGGCGCATGGCAAGGTCGAGTCCGTGCTGATCATCGGCGGCGGCGACGGCGGCATTCTCGAGGAAGTGCTGAAGCACAAATCGGTCAAGCGCGTCACCATGGTCGAGATCGACGGCGAGGTGATCGAGGTCGCCAGGAAATACCTGCCGAAGATCTGCGGCAAGGCCTTCTCCGACAAGCGCACCAACCTGATCGTCGGCGACGGCGCGGCCTATGTGGCCGAAACGAAGAACCGCTACGACCTGGTGATCGTGGATCGCCCGGATCCGGTCGGGCCTGCGACGGTGCTGTTCAGCGAGGGCTTCTACCGCAACTGCCGTCGCGTGATGAAGCCGAATGCCATTCTGGTGGCGCAGAACGGCGTGCCGCATATGCAGGGTCCGGAACTGACCGAGGCGATCAAGCTGTTCCAGAAAATCTGGGCCGAATCCGGCAGCTATCTCGCCGTGGTGCCGACCTATGTCTGCGGCTTCATGTCGATGACCTGGGCCTGCGACCGCGACATCACCGATGTCGATCCGCGCCAGGTGTTCGCCCGGTTCGACAAGGCGAAACTGCCGGCCCTGCGCTACTACAACCCGGAAATCCATTTTGCGGCTTTCGCCCTGCCGAATTTCGTCGCCGCGCTGATTCCCGCGCCCAAAGCGGCAGCCCGCAAGCCTGTGGCAAAAAAGGCGCCGGCGAAGAAAAAGGCTGCGAAGGCTCCGGCCAAGCCGAAGAAAAAGGCGGCACCGAAAAAGAAAGCTGCCAGGAAGCGCTGAACGACTTCAGAGTTTTAAGAAGCGAAGCTAGCTTTAACGCCATAAAGCCCGCCGGTTCTCGGCGGGCTTTTTTATTTTCCCGCTTTCACGGCAAAAACGAAGCCGGCAGCCGAGACCAGCATGGCAGCCAGCATGGTCCATATAACCGCCGCATAACCGCCGGTGGCCTGCCAGATCAACGCAGCGAGCGACGGCGCGATGGCGGCGGCGATACTGGCCGGCAGGGTGAGCGCGCCGCTGATGGCGCCGAAGCCTTCGCGGCCCAGCAGTTCGGGCACCGACGTGCCGCGCAGGATCGTCATCATGCCATTCGCCGCGCCATAGATCGCCGCCATCGCGAACAGCACCGGCACGGCCGAGGGGAAGATCGCCAGCAGCAGCATCGCCAGCAGGAACAGGCTCATGACGGCATAGCCGGTCGTCACCGTCTCGATCCTGCGGCCGAAGACCAGCAGGAGGATGCGACCGCCAACCTGCGACGGACCGATCACGGTGATGATCGCCACCGCCATCGCCAGCGCCACGCCGTACTCCGCCAGCATCGGCAGGAAATGGAAGATCAGCATGGCATGCGCCAGCAGGTAGAAGGTGAAGCAGACCGCGAGGCCCCAGAAGACCGGATTGCGGACAGCGCGCTGCATGGGCGTTTTGTCGCTCACCTGCGCCGGTGTATCCGCCGCTTGCGGATGCGCGCGATCCCGCAGCAGCAGCGCATGCACCGGCAGGCAGAACACCAGATTGCACGCGGCCATCAGCAGCAGCGCGGTCTGCCAGCCGAGGCTTTCGATCCACCAGGCGATCAGCGGCGTGAACACCGTGCTGGCGAAGCCGCCGGTGAGCGTCAGCATGGTGATACGCATCTTCGCGCTGTCGGGGAACAGCCGCGTCAGCACGGCAAAGACCGGCGTGTAGAGCGTGCAGGCCTGCGCCACGCCTAAGCCGAACCAGATCGCATAGAACAGCACCGGGTCGCGCATATAAGCCCAGGCGACGAACAGCAGCACGGCCAGCAGCGAGCCCAGGCTCATCACCAGCCGGCCGCCATACGCGTCGATGATGCGCCCGACGGGATAAGCGGCGAAACCGGCGGTCAGCAGGCCAAACGACAGCGCGCCGTTGAGCAGGCTGCGGCTCCAGCCGAATTCAGCTTCCATCGCAGCGATGAAAAGCGGGAAGCCGTAAAAGATCGTCCCCCAGGAAACCAGCTGGGCGACCGACAGAGCCGCGACCAGCGGCCAGCCGTCGCGGCGATAAGAAGCGAGAGTCATTGTCGGCGTTATAGCCGCCGCCGCGGACCGGCGGCATGAGATTTTCTTATGCGGGGCAGAAGCGGGCAGACCTCTGCAAAGAAGGCCGCTCTTTCAGGGCCAGGGGGCCGCCCGGTCGAAGCCAGTTCCGTCCCGTTCGAAGCCCGTTGCGTCCCGTTCGAGGCCAGTTCCATCCCGTTTCGTCCCGTGCCGTCCCGTTTCGTCCTGTTCGAGCCCGGTCCGTCCCGTTACATCCCGTGTAAACCCTTGGTCTTGTGTGTAAGGCATTGATTTTCCTATCCACGATGTCCAACAGCAGCGGCTTTCGGCCGGAAAACGCGTCCGCGCACCCACTTGAATGCGAACGGATGTTCTTCATATTTAGGAATAATAGCACAGTTTCTGCCGGGAGACAACGGAGGCGCCGGGGTCAGGCTGTTTCTTGCCAAGGCCCAGCTACCCGATACATTATAACGCCACGCCATCGACGAGGCCCGCCATGCGCCGCCGCCAGTTCCTCACCGCTTCCGCCGCCGGTCTCGCCTGCACGGCCGCCACCAGCCCGGCGCTCGCGCTGTCGCTGCAGGAGGCCCCTGCACATCTGCGGCTCGGCCCGCCGGTCGTCGCGGGCACGCTGGACTGGAGCCAGCTGGCCCGTGCCGGCGCCAGCATGTATCGCGACGGCCGGATCAGCCGCTTCCCATCCAACCTTCATGCGCTGGACGGCAAGCAGGTGACGCTGGCCGGCTACATGATGCCCTTCACGGATGCCGACCGGCACAGCGAGTTCATGTTCAGCGCGCTGCAGTTCCATTGCGCCGGCTGCATGATGGGCGAGTTGAACCGCATGGTGGCCGTAAAGGCCGCCGAGCCGGTCGCCTATGGTGCGGGGCCGCTGCTGATCCGCGGCCAGCTGCGGCTGCTGGAGGACGAGGCCTCGCCGCTCTATTACCGGCTGGATGACGCGCGCGAAATCTGATCCCGGTTGTATGATCCGGTTGATCCGATCGCGACTTTCTCCTAAAACCGGCGTCCCGAGGCCGGCTTTTCATATCGATTCGACCTGCGCAACGCGCCCAAGGCACTTGGGGCGTCAATGCGCCCCCTCCTTTGCATTCGGGTTCCTCAAAAATGACCGCCTCCGATTCCGCGCAGGCCAAGCTGCGCGCCACCCTGATCGGCACCATCGCCATCTGGCTCTGGGCCGCGCTGGCCCTGTTCACCACGCTGACGCCGAGCGTGCCGGCGCTCCAGCTCACCGCCATGACCTTCACCCTGTCGGCGCTCGCCGCCATCTGCATGTGGCTGCTGCGCGGCGACGGCGTGGTGAAACATTTCCGGCTCAGCCCTGCCGCCTGGGCGCTCGGCGTCGGCGGGCTGTTCGGCTATCACGCGCTGTATTTCCTGGCGCTGAAACTGGCACCGCCGCTGGAAGCCAGCCTGATCAACTATCTCTGGCCTTTGCTGATCGTGCTGTTCTCGGCGCTGCTGCCGGGTGAGCGCCTGCGCTGGTTCCATCTCGCCGGCGCCGCCTGCGGCCTGCTCGGCACGGTGATCCTGATTGCCGGCAAGGGTGAGATCGGTTTCGACTGGCGCTTTGCCGCCGGTTACGCCGCCGCCTTCGCCTGTGCCTTCACCTGGTCGGGCTATTCGGTGCTGAGCCGCCGCTTTGCTGCTGTACCCACCGATGCGGTCGGCGCCTTCTGCGCTGCCACGGCGCTGCTGTCGTGGATCGGGCATGTCAGTTTCGAGACCACGGCATGGCCGGCTGACGTGACCGAATGGGCTGCGGTCGTCGCCCTGGGGCTCGGCCCGGTCGGGCTGGCCTTCTTCTGCTGGGATCACGGCATGAAACGCGGCGACGTGCGCGCACTCGGCACCATGGCCTATGCAGCGCCGCTGCTCTCGACGCTCTTGCTGATCGTTTTCGGGCAGGGCGCGCTGACGCTGCCGGTGATTCTCGCCTGCGCGCTGATCGTCGGCGGTGCCGTGCTAGGCACGGCTGACCTGAGGCGTCGCTGACGGCACATCGTCCCTGCGCGCGGCTTCCTCGGTGGGCGATCCGCCGGGGAAGACCAGCGCCGAGAGGAAGATGCTGAGGCCCAGCACTGCCAGCACGGCGAACAGCGTATCGAAACCGCCGCCGCGGTCGTAGACCAGCGCGATCAGCGGGACCGCCGTGGCGCTGGCGCCAAACGACAGCAGGTAGCGCAGCGAAAACGCCCGCGCGCGCCATTCGTCCGAGGTGTAGCGCGCCACCATCGTGTCGTTGATCGTCACCTGGCCGAACACGGCGAACATCACGCCGAGGCAGGGCAGGATCAGCCACCAGCTTTCCGTGAGGCCGGCCAGCAGCAGACACGGCGCCTGCAGGAAAGAGACGACGACAAAAATCTGTTTCAGCGTGTAGCGGTCGACCAGGCGACCGATGATCAGCTGCGCCATCGCGCCGGCAAGATAGACGACGAAGACCAGCAGGCTGATGCCGACCGGCGTGCCGATCAGGTCGTGCATGCGCTCGGCAAACAGCTTGGGCAGCGCAATCGTCGCCGCGTTGAACACCACGCCGCCGCTGACGCCGACCACCGCCAGCACGGCGAAGGCGCGGATGGCAATGGCGCGCGGCACCTTCACCTGCGGCTTGCCGCCCTTGCGTGGCGGGCTGGCATGGTCGGGCACCATGACGAGATAGGCGATACCGAAGCCGATGGAAATCGCGCCCGGAATGATGAAGGCGAAGCGCCAGCCAAGGAACTGCGCGATGGCGCCGGTGACCAGCGCCGCGCAGGCGACGCCGACATTGCCCCAGACGCCGTTGGCGCCGAGTTCGCGACCGAGCGTTTCGGCGCCGAGCGAATCCGCATGGGCCGTCAGCATCGCGGTGCCGACCGGATGATAGATCGAGGCGAACAGCCCCATCAGCGTCAGGCCGATCGCGAGCGTGACCATCGACGAGGTCAGTCCGGTGAAAATGGCAGCCGTGCCGATGCCGAGGAAGAAGACGCCGAGCATGTTGCGCCGGCTCCATTTGTCGCCGAGCCAGCCGGACGGGATCGAGCCGGCACCGAAAGCGATGAAGCCGCCGATCGAGAGCGCCAGCAATTCGCCATAGCTGTTGCCGAAATCCGCTCCCATCGCCAGCACGGCAGTGGGGAAGATCAGCATGAACATATGGTCGAACAGATGCGCGATATTGACGTAGTTGATGACACGGCGGGCCAGCGACGCAGACACGGACATGGACGGGGAATCTCCTCTTGCGGCCGGGAGAATAACCCTGTCTGATAGGCATCGTCCTGCCGTCTTCTGTCGAGAATCGGACAAACCCGATGCCCCGCAGTACCAATGCCGAGGATTACCAGCGCGTCGCCCGCCCCGTGGCGGCGATGCCCAAGGATTTCCCGTCCGGGCACCATATCGCCCGCCACAGCCATGAACGCGGCCAGCTGCTCTATGCCACGCGCGGCGTGATGCGGGTTGCGACGGACCAGGGCACCGGGGTGGTGCCGCCACAGCGCGCGCTGTGGATCCCGCCCGGCGTGGAGCATGAAATCCGCATGAGCGGCGCGGTGGCGATGCGCACGCTGTATATCGCCGCGAACACAGCCGCTGCCGCCCTGCCCGCCGACTGCCAGGTGATCGAGGTGTCGGAGCTTTTGCGCGCGCTGATCCTCGCCGCCATGGAAGAACCGGTGGAGTATGACAGCGGTTCGCGCGGCGAGGCGATTGCGCAGCTGCTGCTGCATGAATTGCGCGGCGTGGCCGTCGTGCCGCTGCACCTGCCGCTGCCGCAGGATGCGCGGCTGCAGGCGATCTGCCGCCGCATGCAGGAGAATCTGGGCAGCGAACTCGATCTCGAAACGCTGGCGCGCGACGCCGGTATGAGCAGCCGCAGCCTCGCCCGCCTGTTCCAGCGCGAGACCGGCATGGGCTTCCTCGCCTGGCGCCAGCAGGCACGGCTGGCCGAGGCGCTGGCGCAGCTCAGTACGGGGAAACCGGTCGCGCTGGTGGCGAGCGATCTGGGCTATGCCAGCCCGGCGGCATTCACCGCGATGTTTCGCAGGAGTCTTGGCACGACGCCGGGGAGGTATTTCAGCACTCCGCGCGCATAAACAACGATTGTCATCCCCGGGCTTGACCCGGGGATCCCATTTTACCTGCTGCATGAAATGGGATGCGCGGGTCAAGCCCGCGCATGACAATAATGGTGTGACTACGGCGCCCAGCCCTTCGGCGCGAGTTCAAAGCCGGCGAAGTCAAAGCCCGGCGCCACCGTGCATCCGACCAGAGTCCATGCACCGAGCGATTCCGCCGCCTGCCACCAGCCCGTCGGCACGATGCCCTGGGGCCGCTCGCCGCGCTGCAGATCGCTGCCCAGCGTGATCGCCTGCACGGCCGCGCCGGCTTTCTCCGCGATGCTAAGTGTCAGCGGCGCACCGGCATGCCAGTGCCAGGTCTCGACGGCATCCACCTTATGCCAGTGCGAGCGCTCGCCCTGCATCAGCAGAAAATAGATCGCGGTCGAGCGGCTGCGGCCGTTTTCGTCCACGGCAGGATCCCGGAAGGTCTCGACATAATGTCCGCCTTCGGGATGCGGCTGCAGGCCGAGCAGCCGGATAATATCTTCGGCCGTCATCAGAACAGCCGCTCGAGGATGGCCAGCCCGACATCGAGCAGGAACCAGACCCAGCCGGTGGCGACCACGCTGGCGGCGGTCGCCGCGACGACCAGCGCGCCGTCGCGTTCGACCTGGCCCAGCGCCGCCAGGATGATCGCCCAGGCCGGGATCAGGTTGCCGAACGGGATCGGCAGCGACAGCAGGATGGCATTCCACAGGATCAGCCCGCCGATCATTCGGCTGGGCAGCGCGCCGGCGGCCAGATGCTTGAAGCGCGGCCGGATGAAACGCTCCACTTTCACGATATAGGGCAGGGCCGGACGCAGCAGTTTCGCCACATCGCGGCGCGCGAAGCTGCGCGCACGCCAGCTGGCCGGAAACCATGGCGTTTTGAAACCGAGCACCATCTGCACCGACAGCAGCAGCAGCGGCGCGCCGAGAATGGCCGAGAGGCCCGGCGCAATCGGCGCCGGAATACCGTTGGGCAACGCGAAGACCAGAATGAGAAAGCCGAAGCTGCGCACACCGAAAGCGGTCAGCAATTCGTCCAGGCTGATGCGGTCGTCTTCCCAGCCGTCGCAGATGGCGGCGACGATCTCGCTGACCTTTTCGGGGGCAGACTGCTGGGCACCGTTCGGGGATTCGCTCAGGTCTTCGCTCATTTCAGCCCGGTGGTATCGGACAATCCGGGAAGCTGCGGCGTGACATCCTCGACATCGGCTTCGATCACATCATCCATCGGTTCGCTCACATTCAGCCGCGCCAGCTGATCCGGCGCCGCCTTGGTCGGACGGATACCGTACTTCGCAAGTTGGCGAATTTGAGGCAGAACGTTGCGATTGATCGAACCGCTGAAATTCGACAGCGCATCCGCCGCGGTCTTGACGCTCTTGTTCAGCGTCACCACATGGCTGAGCGACACCGCCAGGTTATTGGTCAATTTGGTCACCAGTTCGACGATCTTGTCGAGATTCTCGGCCTGCCGGCCGGTGTCGATCTGCATCCGCGAATAGGCGATCAGGGCGAAGAGCGAGGACGGCCCAGCCAACATCACGTCGGAGGCAATGGCGCGCTGCTCGAAATCCGGTGCGGCCAGCCGCAGCTTTTCGACGGCGGCGTCGTTGGGCAAGGTCATCGCCACGATGCTGCGCTTGATATTGCCGCCGCGCTTCGATTCCCGGTAGGCGCTGAGCACGGCATTGCCGTAGTCTTTCGCGGTCAGCTGGCGCAGATGTGTCGTCATGCGCTGGGCCAGCTGCTGCTGGGCGTTGGCTTCGGCCGCCTCGCCTTCGGCTTCGGCCAGATCAAGCAGCAGCTTGGAGGCCTTGGAATCGACCACCAGCACGGCATCGCCGGGCAGGAAGACGATGGCATCGGGCCGCAGGCTGCCGCGCTCGCCGTCGCCGGCCACATGATACTGCATGATGAAATCGACGCCGGGCTGCAGGCCGAAGGTCTTCAGCGTATTTTCCAGCCCGATCTCGGCCAGCCGCCCCGCCCCACCCGGATGCGACAGCATGCGGTGGATGGCATCGACCCGGCTGTTGTCCTTCTGCTGCTGCGCCACCGTCGCGGCCACCACCTGCGCCACCTCGGTCATCTGCCTGACCACGCCCTCGGTGACCTGCTGGACCTTTTTCTGCGACTCTACCTTCTGTGCCTCGGCCTCGCGCTTGTGGTCGGCCAGCAGCTTGTTCGACATCTGGGCGGCGGATTCCAGCGCCGCCGCGCGGGCCGCCATCGTCGCCGTCTCGGCCAGTTTCTCGAAGGCCTGGCTTTTCACCGCCAGTTCGCTGCGCAGGCCCGCGGCGGCCCGTTCGGCCTCCAGCCGGGCGGCTTGGGCCGCAGCGGCCTCGTCGCGGGCGGCATCCAGCTGGTCGCGCAGTTCGGCCAGCAGGGCGGCCTCGCCCGCCGGGCTGCCACCGCGCCGGAGCAGTAAAACCAGCAGAATCAGGATGATTGCCAGGCCGGCGATGCTGGCGATTCCGAGAATCGGCACTATATCCATGGGCATGGCCGTTCATATCATGCGGGCTTGACGGAGAGCCAGCCCACAGCCTATGTCACGGCCCGGAAACCAAGGAATTTACCGACCATGGCGCTGCTGCCGATTCTCGTGGCCCCCGACCCGATCCTGGAAACCGTCTCGACCCCGGTCGACGCGGTGACGGACGAGGTGCGCCAGCAGCTGGATGACATGCTGGAGACCATGTATGCCGCGCCCGGCATCGGTCTGGCCGCCATCCAGGTCGGCATCCCCAAACGCATGCTGGTGATCGACGTCAGCCGCGAGGGCGAAGACAAGCAGCCGCTCTACATCATCAATCCGGAAATCACCTGGGTTTCGGATGACGATCAGCTTTACGAGGAAGGCTGCCTGTCGCTGCCGGAACAATATGCCGAAGTCGAGCGGCCGGCCGAGGTGAAGGTCCGCTATCTCGACCGCAACGGCGAGAAGCAGGAACTGCATGCCGACGGACTCCTCGCGGTCTGTCTGCAGCACGAGATGGATCATCTCGAAGGCATCCTGTTCGTCGACCATATCTCGGCGCTGAAGCGCAACATGATCCTGCGCAAACTGCTGAAGCAGAAGCGCCTCGCCACCGCCGGCTGATCGTTTCCCGATGCCCTCCACAAACGGGCTGCGCATCGTCTTCATGGGCACGCCGGATTTCGCCGTGCCGGTGCTGGATGCATTTCTCAAGGCCGGCGACGAAATCGTCGCCGTCTACAGCCAGCCACCGCGCCCGGCCGGCCGCGGCCAGAAGCTGACGCCGTCTCCCGTACAGGCCTTTGCCGAACAGCACGGCCTGCCGGTGCGGCATCCGGTCAGCCTGAAGAGCGCGGAGGCACAGGCCGAGTTCGCGGCCCTGAATGCCGATGCTGCCATCGTGGTGGCCTATGGCCTGCTGCTGCCCAAACCCATTCTCGATGCACCGAAGCATGGCTGCTTTAACCTGCATGCCTCGCTGCTGCCGCGCTGGCGCGGTGCGGCGCCGATCCAGCGTGCCATCATGGCGGGCGACTCTGAGACCGGCGTCTGCGCCATGCAGATGGATGTCGGTCTCGATACCGGTCCGGTGCTGCTGCGCGAAACCGTTGCCATTACACCGCGCATGACGGTGAGTGAACTGCATGACGAACTGGTGCGTATCGGCGCGCCGCTGATGCTGCGTGCCGTGCATGGCTTTGCGAAGGGCGAGATCCGGCCGCAGCCGCAGGCCGCCGAGGGCGTGACCTATGCCGCCAAGCTGCTGAAGGATGAAGGCCGCATCGACTGGAGCAAGTCTGCTGTCGAGATCGACCGCACCGTGCGCGCGCTCAATCCCGGCATCGGGACATCTTTTGAGTTGAATGGCGAGCGTATCAAGCTGCTGGTCGCCGAGCCTGTCAGCGGCAACGGCGCGGCAGGGACCGCACTGGATGACGCCGGCACCATTGCCTGCGGTGACGGCGCCTTGCGACTGCTGAAGCTGCAGCGACCCGGCAAGACGCCGGTGGCCATCGGCGACTTCCTGCGCGGCCTGCCGCTGCCGAAGGGGACGCGGGTTGGATAGGATTTTTTATAAGCCGTCATCCTCGGGCTTGATCCGAGGATCTTTCGCAGTTCTCGCTGAGATGGTCGGGTCAAGCCCGACCATGACGGTGTAAGAAGGACGCCATGCCGCGCTATCGCCTGACGCTGGAATATGACGGCAGCCGCTTTGCCGGCTGGCAGAAGCAGCGCGATGTGGCTTCCGTGCAGCAGACCCTCGAGGAAGCCGTCGCCGCGATCTGCGGCGGCGAGCTGAGCATCGACACCGTGGTCGCCGGCCGCACCGATGCCGGCGTGCATGCACGCGGCCAGGTGGTGCATTTCGATCTCGACCGCGACTTCGCGCCGGATCGCCTGCGCGACGGCCTGAACTTCTACCTGCGGGAAAACCGCATCGCCGTGCTGTATGCCGCGATTGTCGACGACGCGTTCAGCGCGCGGCTTTCAGCGACCGCGCGGCACTATCTCTATCGCATCCTCAACCGGCGCCCGCCGCCAGCCATAGAGTCCGGTGCGGTGTGGCATGTGCCGGTGCCACTGGATGCCGAGGCCATGCAGATTGCTGCGCAGCGCTTGGTCGGGCATCACGACTTCAACAGTTTCCGCTCCACGGAATGTCAGGCGAAGTCGTCTTTGCGCACGCTGGACGCATTGGATGTGGCACGTGTCGGCGACGAAATCCATGTCACCACGCGCTCGCGCAGCTTCCTGCACAACCAGGTGCGCATCATGACCGGCACGCTGAAGCTGGTCGGCGAAGGTCGCTGGAGCGCCGATGACGTGACGGCGGCTTTGCAGAAAGCGGATCGCCGCGCCGCCGGGCCGACCGCGCCGCCGGAAGGCCTCTGCCTGATGCGGGTGGACTACTAGGCCAGCAGCAGATCGACCAGCCGGTGGATCGCGAGGGTGACCAGCAGGTCGAGCGCCGAGATGGCGACCGCCAGCGACAGTGTGGCACCCAGGCCATGGCGTGCCACCCGCACCACGATATAGAGCCAGGCCGCCAGCAAGGCCGTGCTCCAGCCGGTGAGCACGCTGACCGGCAAGACTCCCCAGCTGACGGCGGCGAGGATCGGCAAAGTTGCGGCCGTGGTGATGGCCTGCGCCCAGTTGTAGAGAATGACGAAAATCCCGAAGCGCGGGCTTAGGCCGAAGATCCGGCTGATGCCGCCGATCAGCGCGAAATAGGCGACCCAGCCGAGCAGGAATTTCACCGCCTGCGCCAGGATATAGCCCGCCTGACTGTCGTCGAAGGCCGCCAGTTCGACGGCGGTCGGCTGCATCACCAGCGCGTAGACCACCAGCAGCACGAGCGGCAGCCAGAAGCTGCGCCAGAACCCGTCGAGCGACAGGTCGTAACACTGCAGCGCGCGGTCGTCGCCGCGCAGCAGCAGGCCGAGGCCCTTGATCGCTGACTTGATCTCAGCGCTGGACGGCAAGGTCATCGAAGAACCGCTGCAGCATGCCTTCATAAACCTTCGACAGCGCGCGGATGTCGTCCACGCTGGCGCGCTCGTCCACCTTGTGCATGGTCTGGCCGACCAGGCCGAATTCCACCACCGGGCAATAGGCCTGGATGAACCGCGCATCCGAGGTGCCGCCGGTGGTGCTCAGCTCGGGCTTGCGTCCGGTGCCAACTTCAACGGCTTCGGCCATTGCCGCCACGAAGGGCCCGGGTGCGGTGAGAAACGGCATGGCGCCGTCTTCCAGCGTGAGGTCGAAGCGCGTGCCGAGCAGCGCGCGGTTCTCGCCCTGGCTGCCGCAGACGGCTTCGCAGGTGCGGATGATCCAGTCCTTCAGGCCGGCCGACGTCTGCTCGGTATTGTAGCGGATATTCAGCACCGCCTTGGCATTCGCCGGGATCACGTTGTTGGCCGGGTTGCCGACATCGACGGTGGTGACTTCCAGATTGGACGGCTCGAAATGCGCATTGCCGGTATCGAGCCGGCGCGACTTCAGCGCGCTGAGAATATCCAGCAGCTTGGGGATCGGGTTGTCGGCCAGATGCGGATAGCCGACATGGCCCTGCACGCCATGCACTGTTAAACGAGCCGTCAGCGAGCCGCGCCGGCCGATTTTCATCATCTCGCCCAGCCGCAACGGATTGGTCGGCTCGCCCACCACGCAGACCGAGAGCGTTTCACCCTTGTCCCTGAGCCAGTCGAGCACGCGGGTCGTGCCGTTGATCGCGGGGCCTTCTTCATCGCCCGTGATCAGCAGGCTGATGCCGCCGGGGATCTTGCCATCGCGCGCCGCAATGAAACGCCCGGCCGCGGCCACGAAGGCGGCGATGGCCGATTTCATGTCGGTGGCGCCGCGGCCGTAGAGCTGGCCATCGCGGATCTCGGCTTTGAACGGCTCGACACTCCAGGCCGCCGCATCGCCCACCGGGACGACATCGGTATGGCCGGCGAAGCAGAAGTTCGGCCCCTCCTGCTGCCCGATGGGGCCAGCGCCCCAGCGCGCATAGAGGTTTTCCACATCCGGGGTGCCGGGGGCGGAGAATTTCAGCCGCTCGCAGCGGAAGCCCAGCGGGACCAGGGCCGCCTCCAGCACGCCCAGCGCGCCCTGGTCCGCCGGGGTCACGCTGGGGCAGCGGATCAGGGCCTGGGACAGGTCGACGGGATCGAGGATGGACCGGGAGGGCACGGGGGCAACGGACACGACGGGGCCTTTCTGTGAAAGCGCGATGTAACCCTTTGAATTGCTGCGGGTCAATGCGGTCCGCCCGGGCCCGTGCCGCCGATTCGGCGGGGTTTTGCCGCGGGGCCCCTTCGTTGACACGGAGGGGGGCAATGCATATCTAATGCGCCAGTTTCCGTTGCGCCGGTTCTCGTTGCGCGACGCATATTTAGCGGCATTTCCAGGGGTACGGCATAGATGTTCGGCGCGATCGCCAAGAAGCTGTTCGGTTCGGCCAACGACCGCGCCGTCAAAAGCTACCTCAAGACCGTCCAGGCGATTAACGACCTGGAAGCCAAAATGGCCCCCCTGAGCGATGCCGAGCTGCAGGGCAAGACCGCCGAATTCCGCCAGCAGCTGGCCAACGGCACCGACCTCGACGATTTACTGCCCGAAGCCTTTGCCGTGGTACGCGAGGCCGCCAAGCGCGTGCTGGGCCAGCGCCATTACGACGTGCAGCTGATCGGCGGCATGGTGCTGCATGACGGCCGCATCGCCGAAATGAAAACCGGCGAAGGCAAAACGCTGGTCGCCACGCTCGCCGTCTATCTCAATGCCCTGCCCGGCAAGGGCGTACATGTCGTCACCGTGAACGACTACCTGGCTCGCCGCGACGCCGAATGGATGGGGCGTGTGTATGGCTTCCTGGGTTTAAGCACCGGCGTGATCGTGCATGGGCTCGACGACGAGGAACGCCGCGCCGCCTATGCCTGCGACGTCACCTACGGCACCAACAACGAATACGGCTTCGACTATCTGCGCGACAATATGAAGTTCCGTCGCGAGGATATGGTGCAGCGCCCGTTCAGCTTCGCCATCGTCGATGAGGTGGATTCGATCCTGATCGACGAAGCGCGCACGCCGCTGATCATCTCCGGCCCGTCGGAAGACACCACCGACCTCTATGTGAAGGTCAATGCGCTGATCCCGCAGCTGGTGGCGGAAGACTACGAGAAGGACGAGAAGCAGCGCACGGTGAACTTCACCGAAACCGGCACCGGCCATATCGAAGAGATCCTGCGCGCCGCCGAACTGCTCAAATCGGAATCGCTGTACGACATCGAGAACATCGCCGTCGTGCACCATGCCAACCAGGCGCTGCGCGCCCATGTGCTGTTCACCCGCGATGTCGATTACATCGTGAAGGACGACAAGGTCATCATCATCGACGAATTCACCGGCCGCATGATGGAAGGCCGCCGCTATTCGGATGGCCTGCACCAGGCACTGGAAGCCAAGGAAGGCGCCACCGTCCAGACCGAGAACCAGACACTGGCCTCGATCACCTTCCAGAATTACTTCCGCATGTATCCCAAGCTGGCCGGCATGACCGGCACGGCCTCGACGGAAGCCGCCGAATTCGCCGACATCTACCGCCTGGAAGTGGTCGAGATCCCGACCAACGTGAATGTGGCGCGCATTGACGGCGATGACGAGGTCTACCGCACCGCGCGCGAGAAGTATGAAGCCATCGTCAACCTGATCGCCGAATGCCGCGAGAAGGGCCAGCCGCTGCTGGTCGGTACGGTGTCGATTGAGAAGTCGGAACTGCTCTCCGACTTCCTCAAGCAGCGCAAGATCACGCATCACGTGCTGAATGCGCGCCACCACGACCAGGAAGCCTTCATCGTGGCGCAGGCCGGCCGCCTCGGCGCCGTGACGATTGCCACCAACATGGCCGGCCGCGGCACGGATATTCAGCTCGGCGGCAATGCCGAGATGCGCATCCTGGCCGAGACACAGGGCATGGACGGCGAGCTGAAGGCCAAGATGGAGGCGCAGATCCGCGCCGAAGTGGCGGCCGAAAAGGACAAGGTGCGCGCCGCCGGCGGGCTTTACGTCATCGGCACCGAACGCCATGAAAGCCGCCGCATCGACAACCAGCTGCGCGGCCGTTCCGGCCGCCAGGGCGATCCCGGCGCGTCGAAATTCTTCCTCTCGCTGGAAGACGACCTGCTGCGCATCTTCGGTTCCGAGCGCATGGACAGCATGCTGCAGCGGCTCGGCCTGAAGGATGGCGAGGCGATCATCCATCCCTGGATCAACAAGGCGCTCGAGAAGGCCCAGCAGAAGGTGGAAGCGCGGAACTACGAGATCCGCAAGAATCTTCTGAAATACGACGATGTGATGAACGACCAGCGCAAGGTGGTCTACGAGCAGCGCATCGAGATCATGGGCGCCGAGAATGTGGCCGATACCGTGCGCGACATGCGCGAGGAAATCGCCAGCGAACTGGTCGACCGCCACATCCCCGAACGCGCCTATGCCGAACAGTGGGATTCCCAGGGCCTGCAGGACGAAGTGGGCCGTATCTTCGCGCTCGATCTGCCGATCGTGGAGTGGGCCAAGGAAGAAGGCATCGCCGACCAGCAGATCCGCGAACGCCTGGCCGATGCCATCGAACGCCGCATGGCCGAAAAGGCCGCCAATTTCGGTCCTGACGTGATGCGCATGGTGGAGCGCAGCCTGCTGCTGCAGGTGCTCGACCAGACCTGGAAGGAACATCTGCATCACCTGGACTATCTGCGCCAGGCCATCGGACTGCGTGCCTATGCGCAGAAGGATCCACTGAACGAGTACAAGCGCGAGGCCTTCTCGCTGTTCGAGCAGATGCTGACCCGCGTGCGCGAACAGACCACTTCGATCCTGTCGCGCGTGGAAGTGCGCGCCGAGGAGCCGCCGGCCGACCTGTTTGCCCGCCCCTCCACGCCGATGCACGAGAGCCGCGGCGAAGCCATCGAGGGCGGCGACGGCGATGACGCGGGGTTGCCGGCCCGTCCGGTGGCGCAGTCGCGCTCGGCCGCCGTCGATCCCAACGACGAGTCGACCTGGAAGTCGACGCCGCGCAACGCGCCCTGCCCCTGCGGCTCGGGCAAGAAATACAAATACTGCCACGGCAAGTAAGCCGGGTATTTCCACCTCCTTTATTGTCGTGCCCGGGCTTGACCCGGGCATCCACGCCCTGTCAACGGTGCCTGTAAGGCATGACAATGGTGTTTGATCGTGCGCTTTGTGCCATCATCGCCGCATGACGCAGCTCACTCTCGCCCAGGCCGAACGTTTCGCCGCACTTCCACTGCGCAACCTCGACCGCGAATATCCGAACAACCTGACGCATTTCAATAACGGCCCGGACGATGTGCGCGCGCCGCATGAGCTGCATCCGATCTTCTGGGGCAGTTACGACTGGCACTCTTGCGTGCATGGCTGGTGGCTGCTGACGCGCTGCCTGCGCCGCCATCCGGAACTGAACCAGTCCGCCCGCGCGCTCGACCTTTACGCAACCTTCTTCACCGGGGCCGCCGGCGCCGGCGAAGCCGGCTATCTGGACGCGCCCGGCCGCGGCACCTGGCAGCGGCCTTATGGCTGGGGCTGGCTGCTGGCGCTCAGTGCCGAGCTTTCACTGTGGGACCATCCGCAGGCGCAACACTGGCGCGCCGCGCTCGCACCGCTGGAGCAGCGGATCGTGGCGCGCTTTCCGGCCTATATGGACAAGCTGACCTATCCGATCCGGGTCGGCACGCATTTCAACACCACGTTCGGCCTGCTGTTGGCGCTGCACTACGCCCGCACCACCGGCGAAGCAACGCTGGAGCCGGCGATAGCGGCTTATGCCCGCAAGGTCTATCTGCCCGACACGGCTTATCCCGCCCATTACGAACCCAATGGCGACGATTTCCTGTCCGGCGCCCTGACCGAGGCGCTGCTGATGGCGGAACTGCTGCCGGTGACCGAGTTTGCCGCCTGGTGGAACCGCTTCCTGCCCGCGGCCACCACCGTGTTCCTGCCGGCCGCCGTGTCGGATCGCACCGATGCCAAGACCGTGCATCTTGACGGACTCAATCTGAGCCGTGCCTGGTGCCTGCGCGGCATCGCCGCCCGACTGCCCGGCGACCAGTCGGGGCTGCTGGACTCGGCGGCAGCGCATGAGCAGGCCAGCCTGCCGCATCTGGAAAGCGGCGATTACGGCGGCGAACACTGGCTGGCGACTTTCGCCGCACTCAGTGTCGAAGGATTGGCGCCCTAGCTTTCATCAGTTCCGGCCCGCGACCGAGAACGAAATCCGTGCCCCCTTGCTGTCTGCTCCATCGCCGGTGAAACCGCCATCGCGGCCGGTAGATCTGAATACACCTTGGCCAGTTGCACCATCTGGGCACTCAACAGCCCACTTCCCAGTCCCCTCTCGCTCCAGAACCGAGACGCCCAGACAGGTTCCCGCCTGTCCCGGCAAATGAACTTCCAGACGCGATGTTGTTTTTGAGAATTCTATCGCCAAAGTCCCGCGCAATGGACTCGGTCGACCGTCCCACAGCACAACAACGCGGCGGATATCGACACTGTTGTCGGTAGCGGCAGACGCATGCTGCGTTGGCGCAGCGGGCGGTTGTGTTCCAGCGGTGACATCAGGAAATCGAGACGCTCCGGAACCTTGCGCTTTACCCAACCCATCAACCGACAGTCGCGACAGAATGAATTGCACATCGCCAGCGGACAGAACATGCCCCTTGGCGGCGCAATAGTAGCCCATCAACTGCTCGGTGCCGCTTGTGCTGGATGCTGTGGAATTAAACCCTGCTGTCGAACTGCGCCCATATAAACCGCCAAATGCGGCACATGACTTCCCCAATCCCGAAAAGCGCCGGTACTCTGTGCCGCCCAGCGGAGACGGCGCCTTCACTCTCTGCGGATCGATCCATGACACCGTCTGGCCCCTGAATTCCTGATAGAAAGTCTGCAACACGCCATCAAAATTCGGCGCATCGGTGAAATAGGTCATTTCTGCGGATATGGAGAACAGATAGACTTGAGCAAAGGCCGCGTCACCGCCTGTTTTGTTGAATGCGTACCCAAAGTTCCGGACATTGCGTTTGGCGCTGGCAATGTTGATGCCCTCGAAGGCTCGCGTGGGCTGAGCCGACAGACCCGGCGGATCAAACGTCAGCCGGCTCTGCGAGGGTGGGAAATCTGTCCATTGCATTTGTGCACTTGCCGCACCGGAAGCCATCAGCATGGCTGCCACAGTCAACAGGGTTGTTTTCATTGCCCCGCCCCCTCTTATCCCCAGCGCCCCATGAATTTAGTCGAACCTGAATTGACCTGCATAGCGGTATTGCCAAGGCAACCGATTCCATGGCTGGCTGCTGCATACAGGAGGAAACATCATGCCCGTCAGCCTCGAACTCTGGATCGCCTTCATGGCCGCGGCCAGCATCATGATCCTGATCCCCGGCCCCACCACCATGATGGTGCTGGGCCACACGATGGCGGGCGGGCCGCGCAACGGCGCGCTCAGCCTGATCGGCGTGACGCTGGGCGACATCTGTGCCATCACGCTCTCCATGCTCGGCTTCAGCGCGCTGCTGGCGGCCTCGGCCGAAGCCTTCACCGCGATGAAGTGGATCGGCGCGGTGTATCTGGTTTATCTCGGCATCAGGCTGTGGCGCGCCACGCCGATGGTCCTCACGCCGGCAAATATGGGACAATCCTCGGCGCGTGAGGCCATTGTGCAGACCTTCCTGGTCACCCTGCTCAATCCCAAGGGCATCTTGTTTTTTGCCGCCTTCCTGCCGCAGTTCATCGACCCGACACGTCCGCTCTGGCCGCAGGTTGCCGTACTGACGGTGACGATGAATCTGCTGGCGGCCGGCATCCAGGGTTGCTGGATCGTGATGATGGGTCAGGCGCGCAACCGCATCGTCAGCCCGCGCGTGCTGAAAAACATGAACCGCGCGGGCGGCGCCATGCTGGTCGGCGCCGGCATGCTGACCGCCACCCTGAAGCGGAGCTGACATGCTGCGTCTGTCCTCGGCCGCGGAAAAATTCAGCATCGCCATTCCCGAGGCGGCGCTGATCGACCTGAAGCAGCGGCTGGCGGCCACCCGGCTGCCGCCGGAACCAACGGACGCCGCCTGGCAATACGGCAGCAACCTGGGCTACATGCGCGGCTTCCTGCAGCGCTGGCGCGACGGCTTCGACTGGCGGCAGTGGGAAACGCGGCTGAATGGCTGGCTGCAGTATCGCGTCAGGCTGAAGCGGCCTGACGCAGGCGGCGGGTTACAGACAGTTCACTTTCTGATCGAACCGGGCTCGGGAGACACGCCGCGTCCGCTGCTGCTGACGCATGGCTGGCCCGGATCGGTGCTCGAATTTGTCGACGTGATCGACCGGCTGGCACATCCCGAACGTTTCGGCGGCCGGATTGAAGACGCCTTCACCGTGATCTGCCCCTCGCTGCCGGGCTACGGCTTTTCCATGCCGCTCGACCGTCCCATCGGACCGCGCGCCATCGCGAAACTGTGGCGCGACCTGATGGTGGAGGTGCTGGGTTTCGAACGTTTCCTGGTGCAGGCCGGCGACTGGGGCTCGATTGTCTCCAGCTGGCTCGGTGTCGATTTCCCCGACCAGGCGATAGCGCTGCATCTCAACATGGTGCCGTTGCGCCCGCCGCTGACGCGCGACATGCAGCCGCCGCTCTCGGCCGCCGAGAAGGAATGGATGCTGCGCACCCGCAAGCGCCACGATGCGGAAGGCGGCTATTTCGCCATCCAGAGCACCAAGCCGACCACGCTGGGCTATGGTTTGAGCGACAGCCCGGCGGGACTGGCCGGCTGGATCGTCGAAAAGCTGCACGGTTTTCCGCGCGCGCCCGCCGACCACAAGCCGGTGTTCGACCTCGACCATATGATCGCCAATGTCGCCTTCTACTGGCTGACCGAAACCGGTGTCACCTCGACCTGGCTCTACTGGGCGGCGCGGCAGACCGGCGACCTGGCCATGCAGCCGGGCGAGTTCCTGAAATCGCCGACCGGCTTCCTGCTGCCGCCCTGGGATCTGGTGCCGCCATCACCCAAGGGCTGGCTGGAACGCGGCTACAATGTGACACATCGCCACGACCTCGAACGCGGTGGGCATTTCGTCGCGATGGAACAGCCGGACATCTTTGTGGCCGATGTGCAGTCGTTTTTCAGGAATGTGGTGGTGTGAGGAACGCCGCCTGTCTGCGTCAGACACTGCCGGTGCGTTCGATCACCAGCACCCGCGCAGCACCGCGTGGCACGGCGACATGTTCATCGCCTTCGGTGGCATGAAAGATGTCACCCGGCCGCAGGCGATGCACCGTTTCGACGCCGTCCTGCCGGGTCTTCATATCGACCTCGCCGTCCAGCACCACGAACACCTCCTGGCCGTCGTTGCGGTGCCAGATGTAGGACTGGTCGGCCCAGTGCAGGCGCACACCGACCCCGTCAAATTCAGCCACGGGAAGGGCTGCCCAGGCACGGTCGCCGATAAAGTCACGGGGATGGATGATGCGCATGGCTTGCTCCGGAAATGTCCCCTTGCGTAACATGGCAAAATGACGGGAAACCATAAGCATTCCGCCGGTCCATCCGTGCGGCTCGATGAAACCGACCGACAACTTCTGGCGCTGCTGCGCCGCAACGCGCGCATGCCGCTGGTCGGTCTGGCGCGCGCGGTCTCGCTGTCGCGCAGTGCGGTCCAGGGTCGACTACAGAAACTGGAGCGTTGCGGCGCGATCGGCGGCTACACCATTCGCGGCAGGACCAGCGGAAAGCCGGCGCAACGCGCTGTGATCACGCTTACCCTCTCGGCACGACCCTGCCGCCTGGTGCTCGACCGGCTGCGCGGCTGGCCTGAAATTGAATCCTGCTATTCCGTCGCCGGCGACACCGATGCGATCCTGTTCGCAGGCGTGGCCGACGCCGCCAGTCTCAGCCGACTGATCGACCGGCTCGCGGCCTTGCGCGGCGTCACCCAGGTTCGCAGCCATCCGATCCTGGATACCGTGCTGGAACCGGTCACCCCCGCAAAGCCACGCATATCGCGCTGAAGGAGAATTGCCAAAGATGCCGGATCGATATTTCGAGGATTACGAGGTGGGTGAAGTCATCCGCGCCGAAGGCGTGACGATTTCGGAAGCCGAGATCCTGTCCTTTGCCTTCACCTACGATCCGCAGCCGTTTCATCTCGACCGGCTGGCGGCCGAGCGGTCGCCCTACAAAGGCCTGATTGCGTCGGGCTGGCAGACCGGGCTGCTGGGCTTCCGCATGCTGCTGCAGGCCGGGTTGCTGGGCAAGGGCAGCATGGGCTCGCCCGGCCTGGACGAGATCCGCTGGTCCATGCCGGTGCGGCCGGGCGATACGCTGTTCGCTCGCGCCAGCATCGAGGACAAGCGCGAGAGCGCCTCGAAGCCCGACCGCGGCATCGTGAAGATGAAATACTGGATCGAGAACCAGAAGGGCGAGACGGTGATGAGCTTCTTCGGCACCCAGATGGTGCTGAAGCGGCCCGCCACACCCTAATCTGGCTTAGGTCACCGCCGGCTTCACGGCCTGCTCGATCGGTTTTTCCTTCACCGGCAGGTTGGCGACCATCGCCACGAAGCCGAGGGCGGCACAGATCCACCACATCAGGTCATACGATCCGGTACGGTCGTAGATGAAGCCGCCGAGCCAGGCGCCGACGAACGAGCCGAACTGGTGGCCGCAGGACACCACGCCGAGCAGCGTGCCGATGTAATACGGCCCGAAAATCTGGCCCAGCAGACCCGCCGTCGGCGGAATCGACGACATCCAGAAAATGCCCATCACCGCCATCAGCGCCAGCACCAGCGGTTGGTCGAGCGTGAGCAGCACGAAGGCCAGCATGGTGGCGGCGCGCAGGCCGTAGATCCAGATCAGCAGCTTGCGCTTGCTGCGCGTCTGGCCGAGCGCGCCGGCCGTATAGGAGGCAAACAGGTTGGTGATGCCGAGCGCGCCCATCGCCATGGCGCCGGCTTCCGCCGGCAGGCCGATACTGACGACATAGCCGGGAATATGCGTGAAGCCGAAACCGGCATGCAGGCCGCAGATGGTGAAGCCGAACACGATCAGCCAGAAGCTGCGGCTGTTTGCCGCCAGTTTCAGGGTTTCCGACACGCTGCTGCGCGGTGCCGCGATGGCTTCCTTGCGCACCGTCAGCAGCACCATGGCGGCGGGCGCGATGAGAGCGGTAGCACCAGCCAGGATCAGCAGGGCCGTCTGCCAGTCGAATACCATGATGAAGGCCTGACTCAGCGTCGCCAGCACGATCTGGCCCAGAGAGGATGCCGTGATCGCCAGCCCGGCGATCCAGCTCTGCATCTGCGGCGGCACGATGCGCGTGACCGCGCCGACGCAGATCGTCCAGGACGCGCCGGCCACACCGAGGCCGTTGAAGACGCCGCCGAAGACATAGAAGGCGAGCGGCGTATCCGCATACGCCATGCCGGTCAGGCCGATGATGTAGAACAATGCGCCGCTGCACAGCACGCGCACATTGCCCTTGCTGTCGGCCCAGGCGCTGAAGAAGGGTTGCGACACACCCCAGACCAGATTCTGGATCGCCAGCGCCAGGCCGAAGGTTTCGCGGTCCCAGCCGCGCGCCTGCAGCACCGGTTCGAGGAAAATCCCCAGGCTGGTGCGCGTGCCGAAGGACAGGAAGGCGACCAGCGAGGCCGCGAGGATGCAGGCATAGATGATGGCCGACGGGCGGACGGCACCGGCGGCGGAGGCGGCGGTCATGAATCAGACTCCTGCAGCGACGCGGCGGCGGGTCGCCGCGGCCGGGCTGTTCGCCGCATCATGGCGGCGCTGGTTGGCGGCGATCAGGCCGGCCAGCTGTTTTGCATGGCTGATCGGGATCATGTGACCCGCATCGGGCAGCGTGCAGCGCTCGACCCTGGGCAGCGTGGCTTCCAGCAGGGTGGCGATCCGTTGCGCCGGTTCGGGCGAACGCAGTCCGTTGACGATCAGGGTCGGAATCTGCAGATCGCCCAGATCCTGCAGGCGGGTCGGTTCGGAAAACAGCGCCATGAAATCCTGCGTCACCACGCGGATCGAGGCCGCCATCGCCGTCTGCATCTCGGACGGCAGCGAGGCCCATTTGCCAGCACCGTTCCAGTAGTCGATGAAGGCGCCCATGCCCTGCAGCCGTCCCTCCGCACTGCCGGACTCTGCGCCGCGCAGGATCAGCTGGGCGACACCGGTGATCTGTTCGAACAGACGCCCCTCCAGGGTGCCGGCGTCTCGCAGCAGCGAGAAATAGGTCGGCTCGATCAGGGTGAGGCTGCGCAGGCGGTCCGGCATGCGTCGCGCGAAATGCAGCGCCACCGCGCCGCCGAAAGAATGTCCGACCAGATCGAAAGGCTCGTCGAGGTCGCCGATCGCGCGTGCCACCAGTTCAACGACATTGTCCAGCGTGATGACACGGTCGGCTGGCCAGGCGGCCGTCTTGCCGCAGCCGAACAGTTCGGGCCGCAGGATCCGTCGCGGCGGCATGTTGTCCATCGCCGTCCAGGTGTCGATCACCCGGGTCCATTCATGGCGGTCGGCGCCGGAGCAGTGCAGCAGTACCAGCGGCCGGCCATGGCCGCTGTCGCCGCAGCCGATCGGGAAGCCCGCCGGCATCACATCGTCGATCATCGTCTCTCCTGCCGACTCGGACGCAACTGCCGGACGGCTGCCGAAGGTGTAGGTGACGGCCATGGAAGCAACCGTGTGAGGCAGCGTGTAAATTTCGGCTCGCTGGCTTGACCGGAGGCTATCTCCGCCCTTTCTCTGTCAGAGACCAATTCCCTCGGAGGTAAATCCGCATGTCCGTCACGCTCTATTACGGTTCCGGCTCGGCCTATGCCTGGCGCGTCTGGCTGGCGCTGGAACACAAGGCGGTGCCGCATGAGGTGAAGCTGCTGTCTTTCAGCGAAGGCGGCCACAAGACGCCGGACTACACCCGGCTCAATCCGCGCCAGCGCGTGCCGACCCTGGTGGACGGCGATTTCGTCATCCGCGAATCGGCTGCGGTGATGGAATATGTCGAGGAGCGCTGGCCGCAGCAGCCGTTGTTCTCTGCCGACCTGCGCCAGCGCGCCACCCAGCGCCGCATGATCCGCGAGGCCGACGACGACGTGGGCACCAAGGTCCACGAGGTGTTCGCCGCGGTTTTCGCGCCGCCGGAGAAGGCGGATGCGGCGAAGCTGGCGGCGGCCGTGGCCGACCTCAAGGCGGAGATCGCCTTCTGGGAACCGCAGATCGCCGGAAATTACATCTGCGGCGACGCGGTTTCAGCCGTCGACCATACGCTCTACCCGCATCTCGCCATCGTCGAGCGCTTCCGCCTGCGCAAGCCGGATGCCATTCCGGCCGATCTGTTCACGCCGAAGATGGCCGCCTGGGCCGATCGCATGAAAGCCCTGCCGATCATGCAGAAGACCTGGCCGCCGCACTGGAAGTAAGGCGAGACGCAGCCACTCGCGGACAGGCGCATCCTTGTTGTCATGGCCGGGCTTGACCCGGCCATCCCATTCTTATCATCGCGAATGAAATGCGATGCGCGGATCAAGTCCGCGCATGACAGATTCAGGGCATGTTGCGCGCAACCCGCATTGTAGCGATACAACTCCACGCGTGACGGTGCGGTTTCCGTCCGGCATGCTTGTATGATGACGCATCTTCTCTTCCTGCCCGGCGCCGGCGGCGCAGCGGAATTCTGGCATCCGCTCGGTTCATTGCTGCCGGAGCAGTATGACAAGACCTATCTGAACTGGCCCGGCCTGGGACATGAAGTGCACAAACCCGGACTCGACAGTCTGGATGCCTTGACCGCCCATGCGGCCGCCCATCTGCACAGCCAGACCGTGATCGTCGCCCAGTCGATGGGCGGCATCTTCGCGCTGCGGCTGGCGCTGCTCTATCCGCAGGCGGTGACGAAGCTGATCCTGACCGCCGCATCCGGCGGCATTGACGTGATGCGTTTCGGCGCCAGCGACTGGCGGCCGGCCTATCGCGCCGAATATCCGGATGCCGCGCCGTGGATTACCGCGGCGCGCGCCGACCATACGGCGGAGATCAGCAGCATCGCACAGCCGGCGCTGCTGCTGTGGGGCGATGCCGATGCGGTCAGTCCCGTCGCGGTCGGCCGGCATCTCGCCGGATTGCTGCAGCATGCGACGCTGCATGTGGTCGCCGGCGGCGACCATGGTTTTGCGCAGGCGCGCGCCGCCGAGATCGCGCCACTGGTGGAGAGGTTTCTCGCAGCACCATAATCGTCGTCCCCGCGAAAGCGGGGATCCAGTCGGGCCACTGTGCTGGGCTCCCGCTTTCGCGGGAGCGACGAAATAGAAAAAAGCCCGCGGTGGACGCCGCGGGCTTTGCAATTTCAGAAAGTTGCGCCGGATTTAAAGGCCGTTGCTGCCCATCTCAAGGAATTTGCGGCGGCGCGCTTCGCGCAACGCCCCCGGCTCCTGCCCGACCAGGCCGCGGAGCGACGCCTCCAGCGCATCGCCCAGCGCCGTCATCGCCTGACCCGGGTTGCGATGGGCGCCGCCGAGCGGCTCCTTCACGATCTCGTCGATCACCTTCAGCTTGAGCAGATCTTCCGCGGTGACGCGCAACGCCTCGGCGGCATCGGGCGCCTTGGAGCCGTCATTCCACAGGATCGCGGCGCAGCCTTCAGGCGAGATCACCGAATAGATCGCATGTTCGAACATCAGCACGCGGTTGGCGGCAGCCAGCGCCACGGCGCCGCCCGAACCGCCCTCGCCGACGATGGCGGCCACCAGCGGCACGCGGATGTCGAGGCAGCAGTCGATGGCGCGCGCAATGGCCTCGGCCTGGCCGCGCTCTTCGGCCTGCACGCCCGGATAGGCGCCGGCGGTATCGACCAGGGTGATGACCGGCAGACGGAAACGGTCGGCCATCCGCATCAGGCGGATCGCCTTGCGATAGCCCTCCGGCTTGGCCATGCCGAAATTGTGCTTCAGCCGGCTTTCGGTGGTGCGGCCCTTTTCATGGCCCATGATCATCACGGCGCGGCCGCGGAATCGCGCCAGGCCACCGGTGATGGCGCCGTCTTCGGCAAAGGCGCGGTCGCCGCAGAGCGGCACGTAATCGGTCACCAGGCCTGCGATGTAATCGGCGAAATGCGGGCGCTCCTGGTGGCGCGCCACCTGCGTCTTCTGCCAGGCGCCGAGCTTGGCGTAGGTCGCCTGCAGCTGCTGGGTGGCCTTGGCCTCCAGCCGCTCCAGGTCGTCGCTGATGTCGCTGTTGCCCTGGTCGGCGAGCTGCTTGAGCTCGGCGATTTTCGCCTCCAGCTCGGCAATCGGCTTTTCGAATTCGAGATATGAGCGCATGGGGGCCATCGTGTAGCACGGATCGGCCCCCCAGACAAACCCCGCAACTCCTTGTTTTCGGACGATTTTACACCGCTTTTGCGCGTGGTGCCGCCGTGCTATAGCCCTGCCCGACCTTCCCTCCTGCCCGCCCGAGGCCTTCGCCCATGTCCGCCGATCTCGTTCCCATTCGTCGCGCGCTCCTCTCTGTCTCCGACAAGACCGGTCTGATCGAGTTCGGCAAGGCGCTCAGCGGCTTCGGCATCGAGATCCTGTCCACCGGCGGCACCTACAAGGCCCTGAAGGATGCCGGCGTGGCGGTCAAGGAAGTGGCCGAACATACCGGCTTCCCCGAGATGATGGACGGACGGGTCAAGACGCTCCATCCGACCATCCATGGCGGGATTCTCGCGCTGCGCGACGAGGCCGAACACAAGGCCGCGATGGAGATGCACAATATCCCGCCGATCGATCTGGTGGTGGTGAACCTCTATCCCTTCGCCGCCACCGTGGCCAAGGGCGCGGACTTCCCCACCTGCATCGAGAATATCGATATTGGCGGCCCGGCGATGATCCGCTCGGCGGCAAAGAACCACGGTTTCGTCAACGTGGTGGTCGATGTGGCGGATTACACGAAGATCGTGGAGGCGCTGAAGGCCCATAACGGCGC
>JAEYSS010000167.1 GCA_023434425.1 Pseudomonadota bacterium
GAGGCCGCCGATTTCGTCCGTGCGCATGCGCCGCAGCTCGGCGCCACCATCACGCCGCATCACCTGATGATCAACCGCAGCTCGATCTTCGAGGGCGGCGTGCGGCCGCATCTCTATTGCCTGCCGATCGCCAAGCGCGAACATCATCGCCTCGCCTTGCGCAAGGCCGCCACCTCAGGTGACGCCTGTTTCTTCCTCGGCACCGATACGGCGCCGCATTTCGTGCATCTGAAGGAAGCCGCCTGCGGCTGCGCCGGCATCTTCAACGCGCCGACCGCGATGCAGAGCTATGCGCAGGTCTTTGCCGAAGAAAATGCGCTGGACCGGCTGGAGGCTTTCGCCGCGCTGAACGGCCCGCGCTTTTACGGGCTGCCGGTCAACGAGGCACGTATCGCGCTGGAACGCCGCGGCAGTGCCGTGCCCGACAGCGTGGCGGTCGGCCAGGACAACATTCTGGTCTTTGCCACCGAGGCAGCGAAACAGTGGACGGTGGGCGAGGTCGTGCCGGCCTGATCCGAGATAGGTGCCGCGGTCAGCGGCGCTTTTTCGGTGCGGATTTTTTCGCCGCCTTCTTTTTCACAACGGGCTTTTTCACAACGGGTTTTGTCTTCGTTGCGGCCTTTTTCTTCGGCGCAGCCTTCGGTCTCGTCTTCGGTGCCGTCTTCGCGGCCTTCTTTGCAGCCTTTTTCTTCACAGTCTTTCTGGCGGCGGGCTTCCCCGGCACCACCACATGCGGACGGCTGGCATTCAGCATCAGCAGCGCCATGTCGTCGACTGCCACCGACAGGCGGCCCAGCGTGGCGCCGCCGGCATGCAGCAGACAATGCACGCCCTGCTCGCTCACCGCCTTCACCGTCGCGGGCACCGCCTTGTTCTCGCCGGCCAGTTTCAGCTTCACGCGACCGCCGACCGGAATGTCGATACGCGGTGCAAACAGGCAGCCTTCCAGCGACAGGTTGGTCACCATGCCGTCGACAGACATGTCGTTGTAGTTCAAATGGGCGACGATATGCGTATCGCGGCGATCGAACCTGCGACGGTTTGCACCGTCCTTATCGTTACTGGCCTTCTCGGCGCCGGCAGCCTGACTTTTCTGTTTGCCGGTTCTTTGTTTAGCGGACGCCATCGACACATTCCCCTGTTGAATTGGCCAACACTACTTGCTGCCCCCGATTCTGAAAAGCCCGATTAAAGTCGGGTAATCTGACAAAGCCATGGCGGCCAGGGGTCGGTTTCTCTACAGTGAATCGCCGAACCGTCATTGTCGTAATCCACCAAGAGTCGAAATCATCGCCATGTCCGCGCGGATACCGCCGGAGCCCGTACGCTGGGCCTTGTCGCGCCATAACGCCTATCTGAACAGCCGGCCTGGCGGTGTCCGCCTGCAATGCCGTGGCGACGACTTTTCCGATCTGAAACTCGATGGCGCCACCCTCGACGATGCCATCCTGCCCGGCTGCAGTTTCGCCAGCTCCTCGCTGCAGGACGCCCGCTTCCTGCGCGCCGATTTGTTCGGCAGCGACTTCACCCGCGCCGATCTGACCAACACCACCTTCGAACGTGCCGACCTGCGCGGGACGAATTTCCTGATGGCCGTGCTGAAGAAGACCTCGTTCCGGCAGGCCGATCTGCGCCCGGGCCAGATCGTGCAGCATGTGAAGGATGGCGACGGAACCGCCAAGGAGAAGAAGCAGGATGTGCCGGTCAACATGTCCGGCGCCGATCTGGAAGACGCCAATCTGGGCCATGCACATCTGGACAAGGCCAACATGTCCAATGCCAGCGCGGTGAATGCGACGTTTGTCGGCGCTTCGCTGTTTGCCGCCAATCTCACCGGCGCCGATCTGTCGGGCGCCGATTTCTCCGGCGCCAAGATGAAGGACACGACGTTTGTCGGCGCCAACCTGGAAGGCGCCAAACTGGCTGGCTGCGACCTGCGCGGCGCCAATCTGCGCAGCGTCGATCTCACCGGCGTCGACCTGTCCGGCGCGATGATGGCGGGCGCGATCTATCGCGGCGCGCAGCTGCCGCCCGAGATCGAGGGCAAGCTGCTGCTGCATGGCAAGTGGATCGCCTCGAACGGGCTGAGCGGCGAACGCGCAGTCTTCACCGGCATGAAACTGCCGGGCATCGACTTTTCCAGCTGCGACCTGCGGGCCGCCGTCTTCCATGACACCAGCCTGGCCGGCGCCTATTTCACCAAGAGCCAGCTGCTGTTCACCAGCTTCGTCGGCTCGGATCTCCGCAAGGCGAATTTCGACCAGGCCAGCCTCGGCGGCGCGAATTTCTCCGGCGCGATCCTGCTCGGCGCCGCCTTCCGTGGCGCCCAGCTGGTCGGGGTCGAGATCTTCAACGCGCTGAACCAGCGCACCGGCAAGACGATCTTTCCCCGTTTCGACAATGCCGACATGACCGGCGTCGACCTCCGCGGCGCGGTGGTGGAAGGGGTGGACTTCGCCAGCGCGACGTTCGACAAGGTGAATATCGCCGGCACCGAACTGCGCAACTGCACCGGGATGCGCGCGGGCCATCGACATAAGTAACTGAAATTTCAGCGCAATATTGTGTTAGTAAGAATTCGCAACAATTTCACTTAGGAGTTGCACGGTTACTGCCAAGACATTAGCGTTTTGTAACTCCCGGCTGCCGGGTGTTTGCCGATATTCAACGCTAATGATCGAACGCAGCATCCCCTCGCACGAGGTGCAGGTTGTCCTGTCCCGCCACGCCGCCTTCCTGGCCGGCCGGCCGGGCGGCACGCGGCTGCAGTCGCCGGGTGTGCATTACGAGAATCTGAAACTCGACGGCGCCAAGCTCGACGATGCGATCCTGTCGCGCGCCGGCTTCGGCAACGCTTCGCTGGCCAATGCCGAATTGCGCCGTGCCGATCTGTTCTGCGCCGACTTCCAGGATGCCGATCTTACCCGCGTGGTGCTGGATCGCGCCGATCTGCGCGGCGCCAATCTGGGCCGTGCCATCCTGCGCAATGCCTCGCTCAGCCAGGTCGACCTGCGGCCCGGCCAGATCATGATCGCCGAGACCAGCGAGAGCAAACAGGTCAATTCCAGCCTCGACGGCGCCAAGCTCGATGGCGCCGATTTCAAGAATGCCCAGCTCGACGAGGCCAATATGTCGGTCTCCTCGGCCAAGGGCGCGAATTTCGGCGGCGCCAGCATGTTTGCCGTCAATCTCGCCGGCGCCGATCTGTCCGGCGCGAACCTGACCGGCACCAAGCTCAAGGACGCCAATCTGATCGGCGTCAACCTGGAAGGCGCAAAGCTGAAAGGCGTCGACCTGCGCGGCGCCAATCTGCGCAATGTCGATCTCAGCAAGGTCGATCTCGAGGGCGTGTCGCTGCAGGGCGCGATTTACCGCCGCGGCGACCAGCTGCCGCAGGCGATCGAAACCGCGCTGCAGGAACACAGCGTCTGGATCGCCACCAACGGCGCGCAGGGCAAGCGCGCCGTGCTCAGCGGGCTGAAACTCGACGGCTGCAATTTCACCGGCTGCGATCTGCGCGGCGCCGAACTGCATGGCGCCTCGCTGGAAGGCGCCGACTTCTCAAATGCGCAGATGATGTTCGCCAGTTTCGTCGAGGCCAATCTGGCGAAGGCGAATTTCGACATGGCCGATCTCAGCGGGGCGAATTTCACCCAGGCCCATCTCGTCTCCAGCCGCTGGCGCGGCGCCAGGGCGGTCGGCGTCGAACTTTACAATGCGCGCAACCAGCGCACCGGCAAGGTGATCTACCCGCGGTTCGAGCAGGCCGATCTGTCCAGCGCCGACCTGCGTGGCGCGGCTTTCGAAGGCATCGATTTCGGCCAGGCGAAGATGCAGGGGGCCAATCTGCAGGGCGCCGAGCTGCGCGAATGCCTTGGAATCAAGCGCTGATCGGGCAAATACCCTTGAAGCGCGAATGTTCTGGTGCCTTAATCCATTTGCAAGCAAGATCCTGCCTCGCTTTTCGCTGACCAAACGGCATGCCTGAACTTCGTTTTCCTCCACAGCTGCTGACCGTTGCCCTCTCCCGGCACGCCGCCTGGGCGGGCGGGCGCAGTGAAGGCGAGCGCCTGCAGCGCCGCGGCGAGGATCTGTCCTTCTTCCGGCTCGACAATGCGAAACTGAACGATGCCGTTCTGGCGCGCTGCCTGCTCACCGGCAGTTCGCTGGTCAAGGCCGAACTGCGTCGCGCCGATCTGTTCGCGGTCGATTTCATGCGTGCCGACCTGTCGGGTGCGATCCTGGACCGCGCCGACCTGCGCGGCGCCAACATGATGAAGACCGTGCTGCGCGGCGCCTCGCTGAACCAGGCCGATCTGCGGCCGGGCCAGATCGTGGTCGAAGGCGGCGGCACCAAACAGCAGACCGCCAATCTGTCGGAAGCCAAGCTGGATGGCGCCGATCTGCGCTCGGCGCAGCTCGATGAGGCCAATATGGCGGTCTCCTCGGCCACCGGCGCCAATTTCGCCAATGCCAGCCTGTTTGCGGTCAATCTGGCCGGCGCCGACCTGTCGGGCGCCAATCTCACCTCCGCCCGCCTGCGCGACGTCAACCTGATCGGCGCGAAACTGGAAGGCGCGCTGCTGCAGGGTGCCGATCTGCGCGGCGCCAATCTGCGCAATGTCGATCTGTCCAAGGTGAACCTGAAGGGCGTCGACCTGTCGGCCGCCACCTATCGCAAGCTGGCCAATCTGCCGACCGAGATCGAGGTGATCCTGCACGCGCACAGCCGCTGGATCGCCACCGGCGGCGCCGAAGGCTCGCGGGCGATCCTGAGCGGCAAGAAACTGATGGGCTGCGACTTCTCCAGCTGCGACCTGCGCGGCGCCGAGCTGCACGGCTGCGACCTCAAGGGCGCCGACTTCTCGAATGCCCAGCTGCTGTTCGCCAGCTTCCTCGGTGCCGACATGCACAAGGCGAATTTCGACCAGGCCGATCTCGGCGGCGTCAATTTCAGCAGCGCCAATATGGCTGAGGCCACGTTCCGCGGTGCCAAGCTGGTCGGCGCGCCGCTGTTCAGCGCCAGCCAGCAGGCTACCGGCCGCACGCTGTATCCGATCATGCTGGATGTCGACCTTACCGGCGCCGATCTGCGCGGCGCCGTGCTCGACCATATCGACCTCAGCAAGGCCAAACTCGGACGCGCCAATTTCTCCGGCGCCGATCTGCGCAACTGCGTCGGCATTACCGGCCAGGCCTGAAAATCGCCGTCGTCATGGCGTGAATTCGTTGGCACGCATCATTGCGGCCCGCTAAGCTTGCGCCCGATCCCCGGCAGAAGGCCGGTGACAGAAGGCCACGATGACCGACCGCCGTCTCCCGCCCGCCAGCCTGGTTCACGCATTCTCGCGTCACGCCGCCTATATGGCCCAGCGCCAGGGCGGGGAGCGCCTGAAGCGCCGCGACGAGGATTTCTCCTGGCTGGTGCTGGATGGCGTGCCGCTCGACGATGCAGTGCTGGCGGCCTGCCGGTTCGTCGGTGCCAGCCTGGTCAGGGCCAGCCTGCGACGGGCCGATCTGTTCGCCGCCGATTTCGCCACCGCCGATCTCAGCCATGCCCAGTTCGACCGCGCCGATCTGCGCGGTGCCAATTTCTATGGCGCCTCCCTGCGCGATGCCTGTCTGCGCCAGTCCGACATGCGGCCGGGCCAGATGCAGATCCAGGACAGCGGCGGCACCCGGCGCCAGGTCACCACCTTGCGCGGTGCCGATCTCGACGGCGCCGACCTGTCGCTGACGCAGCTCGAGGATGCCGATATGGCGGTCGCCTCCGCCCGCGGCGCCAGCTTCGCCCGCGCCAATCTCTACGGCGTCAATCTGGCCGGTGCCGATCTCAGCGGCGCGGATTTCACCGACGCCAAGATGAAGGAATGCAACCTGCTCGGCGCCAAGCTCGACGGTGCCAAGCTGAAAGGCGCCGATCTGCGCGGCGCCAACCTGCGCAATGTCGACCTCAGTACAGTGAATGTCACCGGCGCCAATCTGATCGGCGCGGCGATGCGCAGCGCCAACGCCACTATGCATGGCGAGATCGAAGCCATCCTGGCGAGCCATTCGCGCTGGATCGCCACCGGCGGTGCCGAGGGCGAGCGCGCCAACTTCTCCGGCCGCAAGCTGCGCGGCACCGACTTCTCGGGCTGCGACCTGCGCGCCGCCGATTTCACCGATGCCGGCCTGGCCGATGCGCATTTCGTCTGCGCCCAGCTCACCTTCACAAATTTCACCCGTTGCGATCTGCAGCGGGCCAATTTCGACGAAGCCCGCTGCGCCGGCACTATCTTCAGCGATGCCAGTCTCGGGGCCGCCACCTTCCGCAACGCGCAGCTGATCGGCGCCGAGGTGACCACGCCGGATGGCCAGCCCACCGGCCGCCTGTTCCATCCGCAGATGGCTGGTGCCAGCCTGAACGGCGCCGACCTGCGCGGCGCCAAAGTCGAGGGCGTCGATTTCAGCCAGGCGCAGTTCACCGATGTCCATCTCGGCAGCGCCAGCCTGATCGACTGCAAGGGCCTGCCGCCGCCGGGCCCGGTGCGTCACATCGCCAAGCCCCGGGGCACGATTTTCATCGACTGAAAAGCAGACGGATCGGACGGTCCGGTCACATGGTTTTTTGCCCGGTTCGCCGGCTTTTGCGGCATAGTGAGTTCAGGCGGTCCAGGCGGGGGAGAAACCATGCGCTTTGCCGACAGAATCGACGAACGGGATCTGCAGCATCTGTATTTTTACTGGCTGTCGAAAAAGACCAGCCGGTTTCCGCCGCCGCGTTCCGTGATCGAGCCTGCCGAAATCCGTTTCCTGCTGCCGGCTCTTTTCATCATCGAGGTCGATCACGACGAGGAGCGCTTCCGCTATCGCCTGGCTGGTGCTGAGGTGGAGGCGCTGGTGCAGGCGCGGCTGCACGGGCTGTGGCTGGATGAGGCACTGCGCTCGCCGTTGCGTGAATTCTTCGACGAGGCTTTCTGCGCCGCGGCCTTCGGTCGCAAGGTGCAGTATCGTCGCAACACGCTGCATCTCGCCGGCCGGCCGTATATCCGGTATTCGCGCATTCTGCTGCCGTTGTCGAATACCGGCGAGCGCATCGACCATCTGCTCGGCTGTATCAAGCTGGATGGCGAAATCCATGCGCGCAATCCCGGCACGGTCGAAGAGCACGAAATCACCATCAGCGATGTCGCGACCTTGGAACTCGATGCCTATGAAATGCCGGAAGACATCAGGCGGCTGGGCAGCGGTACCGCGCCGGCCTGAGGCCCGTGCCATGCCAGGGCGGGTAACGAGCGGCGGGGCGAGCCCCGCCGGCAGCGTCACATTTCGACCTTGCCCCAGTTGATCTGGTGCAGCGGAACGTCCTTCAGCTTGTCGACGAAGGGTTTCGCGCCGATGAAGATGGGCGCCAGGCTCACGCCCTTGGCCACCAGGACGACTTCATCCTTTTGCAGTCGCTGCTTGAAGGCCGCCATGGAGCGCTGGGCCATTTCCGGCGTGGCAACTCCGGCTTCCGAAACCATGATCAAGGTGACGACTTTGCCGTCGATCTTATAATTCACAAACGGGTACTGCTGCCCCATCGCCCATTCTCCCCCAGGCCGACCCCGCCTGCAGCGTTAACCAAAACATATTCCATATCCCGCAAAAAAACTAACGAATTCTAACTATTAGGCGATTACTAAGCCGGCTTGCATTGAAAACTGTGACGCTCGCCGCAGGGTGGAGAGTTTGTCGTCCGCGTGATCTGGACCCTTGTCCGGACACACCCATACTTGTGTTCACGCGATCCCGACGCGTTGCGACGCTTTACCGGTCACCGGAGACAGGCCATGACGAAAACGCCCTTCATTGTTTCGCTTCTTTCCGCCATTGCCTCTGTCGCATTGCTGGTGGCGGCGCCGGCGCAGGCCGGCAGCTACGTGGTGCAGCCCGGCGCCACGGCACAGATCGACGTGGCTGAGCGCGGCGGCTATACGACCGTTGTCATCGTCAACAGCGCCAGTACGGCCGGCAGCCTGCAGCTGCCGGCCGACGGCAGCACCGTGACTGTGCCGGCCAGTGGCAGGACGGAACTTTACGATCGCTACAGCAGTGGGCCCATCGGCAATGCCTATGTCGCCGTGCGCAATACCGGCAGCGTGCCGCTGCAGGTGATCACGCGCTACGCGGTGCGCGTGCCGCTGCCCTGATCGGGCTTCTGCTGCGGCAGGGGCTGGAATGTCTCGGTGTCGAGCCGCAGGTAGAAGCCGTCCCTGAAGCCTCCGCTGCGGCTGAGTTCGGTGATCGAACGCGGCCGCACCGGCAGTGCAGTGGGCCAGACCTGCACGCTGAACACCTGGACAGGCTCGTCTGTCACCCCGTGGCTGAGCGGCAGCATCAGGCGGCGCGTCGTGGCAAATCCTTCGGCATCCCAGCGAAACACGCTTTCCGAATAAACCGGCACACGGTCGTGGAAGGCGGCGTCATAGATATGCGTCATGTACTCGCGATAGCTGCCCTGCATGATGTCATGCAGGGTCTTGCCGGTGAAATCCGTACCATAGCGCTCGACATGCGCCGATCCGGCCAGGCGATAGCGCCAGACGCCGGCACCTGCCGGTTCGGTGATCAGCAGGTTGGGCCAGATCGCGGGCGGCAGATCCAGCGGGTCGATCTCGCTGCGATCCGGCATGCGGCGGCCCTGCCGCTTGCGCGTCCAGTAGTCCGCCACCGTCTCCAGGGCGGGTTCGTCGGAAAAGGGCGTGTGGCCGATCATCGCGTCAAGTTTACCGCCGCCGCCGCGGCTTGTCGCGAAATCTGCGCGTCAGGCTCGCGGCGCGCTC
>JAEYSS010000171.1 GCA_023434425.1 Pseudomonadota bacterium
CGCCGATGAAGTGGCCCATGCGCGCGAGCTGATCGCGGTTTACGAGGATGCCAAGCGCCGCGGCATCGGCACCATCGACTTCAAGGGCCATATGATCGACGGGCCGCTGCTCAAGCGCGCCGAGGCGGTCGTCGCGATGGCGCAGCAGCTGCAGGCAAGGGGCTGACGTCATGCAGGTGATCGATGCCAAAGCGCTGGATCTGCGCAGCATTATCCGGCGCGGCGACACCATCATGTGGGGCCAGGCCTGCGGCGAGCCGCTGACCCTGACCGAAGCGCTGATCGCCCAGCGCGCCGATCTCGGCGGCGTCACGGCGTTTCTGGGTTCCGGCTTTTCCAGCACGCTGAAGCCCGAACATGCCGACCATATCCGTTTCGTCGGTGTCGGCGCCGCCGGCACGCATCGCCGGCTGACCAAGGCCGGCGTGCTGGATGTCGTGCCCTGCCATGTCTCGAAACTGGAGGGTTATGTCGCCGACGGCCTGCTGCCCTGCGATGTCGCCTTCGTGCAGGTGGCGCCGGCCGATGAAAACGGCCAGTACAGCCTCGGCCTGATCAGCGACTATATCCGCGCCGCCGTGCGCCGTGCCCGCGTGGTGATCGCCGAGGTCAACGCGCAGGTGCCGCAGGTGCCCTGCGCCGAGCCGCTGACGGCAGATGAGATCGACATCGCCATTCATACCGACCGGCCGCTGGTCGAGCTGGCGCCGGCGGCGATCACCGATCTCGACCGGGCGATTGCCAGATATGCCGAGGCTTTCATCCCGGAGCGCGCCACGCTGCAGGTTGGCATCGGTGCGGTGCCGGAAGCGGTGATGGCCAATCTGCGCAGCCATCGCGACCTCAGCATCCATTCCGGCATGCTGGGCGACAGCGCCGCCGATCTGGTCGAATGCGGCGCGGTGACCAATGCTTACAAGGAAGTCGATCCCGGCGTGATGGTGACCGGCGCGCTGATCGGCACGCGGCGGCTCTATGATTTCTGCCATCGCAACAAGGGCGTGCGCATGCATCCGCTGTCGCATACCCATGGCATTGCGACATTGTCGCGCCTCTCGCGTTTCATCTCGCTGAATTCGGCCATCGAGGTCGATCTCAGCGGGCAGGTGAATGCCGAAAGCGCCGGCGGCTGGTATCTCGGCGCCGTCGGCGGCCAGGTCGATTATGTGCGTGCCGCCGGCGCCTCGCCCGGCGGTCGCTCGATGATTGCGCTGCCCAGCACGGCGCAGGAGGGCAAGGTCACGCGGATCGTCGCCCGCCTGTCCGGCCCGGTCACCACCGCGCGCAGCGACACCGATGTGATCGTCACCGAATATGGCGCCGCCGACCTGCGCGGCAAATCACTAAGTCAGCGCGCCAGAGCGATGATCGCCATCGCCCATCCCGATCATCGCGAATCCCTCGATCGCGCCCTGCATGCGGCGCAAAAGGCCGTGGCATGAGTCAATCCGCTGCGAAGAAGCCCGGGCCGCTCGCGGGTATCCGCGTCCTCGATCTCACCTCTGTTCTGATGGGGCCTTACTGCACGCAGATCATGGCCGATCTGGGCGCCGACGTGATCAAGCTGGAAAGCCCCGACGGCGACACCTCGCGCTATGTCGGGCCGAGCCGCACCAAAGGCCGCTCGGGCATGTTCGCCAATCTTAACCGCGGCAAGCGCGGCATCGTGCTCGACCTGCGGCAGGAGAAGGGCCGCGACCTCTGCCTGAAACTGGCTGCGAAAGCCGATGTGGTGCTGCATTCGATGCGCAAGCCGGCCATCGAGAAACTCGGCCTCGACTATGCGGCGATTGCGGCAATCAATCCCGGCGTCATCTATGCCAGCCTGTATGGCTATGGCCGCGACGGCCGCTATTCCGGCCGCCCGGCCTATGACGACACGATCCAGGCGGTCAGCGGCCTCGCCATGCTGCAGGCCGAGATCAATCCGGAGCCGCAATATGTCACCACCGTGGTGGGCGACAAGGTCTCGGCGCTGAGTGCTGCCTATGCCATCATGGCGGCGCTGTTCCACCGCCAGCGGGGCGGCGGCGGCCAGGAAATCGAAGTGCCGATGTTCGAGATCATGGCCTCTTTCCTGCTGATCGAGCATATCGCCGGCGCGGTCTACGATCCGCCGATGGGGCCACCGGTCTACACCCGTGCAGTCACCCCGTTCCGCCGCCCCTACAAGACGCAGGACGGTTATGTGTCGGTGCTGGTCTATAACGACAAGCAGTGGCGCCGCTTCACCGAACTGGCGCAGCGGCCGGATCTCGCCGCCGACGCGCGTTTTCGCAGCCAGGCCGACCGCAGCGCCAACATGGCCGACTTCTGCACCATCGTGGCGGAAATCCTGGCACAGCGCAGCTCGGCGGAATGGCTCGACCTGCTCGACAAGGCGGAAATCCCCTGCGCCAGGTTGAACCGCACGGCCGACCTCTACAGCGATCCGCATCTCGCCGATGTCGGCTTCTTCCAGACGCTGGAGGATCCGCGCGACGGCAAACTGCGCATGCCCAGTCATCCGGTGCGCTTCTCGGCCACGCCGGCGGGCTACAGCCAGGCCGCGCCGATGCTCGGTGAGCATACCGAGGAAGTGCTGCGTGAACTTGGACTCGGGGCCGCCGAACTCGACGAACTGGAAGCAGGCGGCGCGATCCGGCGCTGGCATGACAACGAAGAGGCGCAGGGATGAACGAGGATATCCTCTACGAAAGCCGCGGTGCGGTGGTCGTCATCACGATCAACCGGCCCGCGCAGCGCAACGCGATCAGCAGCGGGGTCCGCAACGGGCTGCGCCAGGCTTTCGAGCGATTCGAGGCCGACGAAGCCGCCCAGGTGGCGATCCTGACCGGCAGCGGCGACAAGGCCTTCTGCGCCGGTATGGATCTGAAAGAGGCTGCCGATACCATGCTGGGCGTGCCGCCGCGCGACTTCCTGCCGGTGATCGGCGACACCATCCATGTCACCAAGCCGGTGATCGCTGCGGTCAACGGCGTGGCCTATGCCGGTGGCTGGCTGCTGGTGCAGATGTGCGATCTGTGCGTGGCGGCCGAACATGCCACCTTCGCCATCACGGAAGGCAAGGTCGGGCGCGGCATGCCCTGGGCCGCGCCGCTCGGTCATATCATCCCGCAGCGCGTGATGATGGAACTGTTGCTGACCGGCGATCCGATCGATGCCCGCCGCGGCTACGAAATCGGCTTCGTCAACAAGGTGGTGCCGGCTGGCGAACTGATGGCAGCCGTAATGGCCATGGCGGAGAAAATCGCTGCCAATGCGCCGCTCACGGTGCGGGCGGCGCGCGAGCTGGTGTATCTTTCGACCGAAATGGGGCGCTCGGCGGCCTTGCGCGCCGGCCACCACCTGTTTGATCGTGTCTATCGCAGCGAGGACGCGCAGGAAGGCCCGCGGGCCTTCAAGGAAAAGCGCAAGCCGCAATGGCGTGGCCGGTAACGGCTATATAAATATAAGGGGTGGAGGGGCGCATGCTGATACTGGACAGATGGACAACGGCTGTAGAAAAAGCCTTCCTGTACCTGACGGGCCTCGGACTGATGTTCATCATGCTGGTGATCGTCGTCGACGTGGTGATGCGCTATTTCTTCTCGGCGCCGCTCAGCTGGTCCTACGACATGATCGGCATGTATCTCGTCACTCTGGTGTTTTTCCTCGCGCTGGCCGACACCTTCCGGCGCGGCGGCCATATCAGGGTCGATCTGTTCGAGAATCTGCGCCGCACCAGGCTTTTCGCGGTGGCTGAAATACTCGGCTTTGCCGCCTCGCTGGTGTTTTTCGCAATGATCCTGAAGCAGATGCTCGAGAGCGGCGTGGAGGGGATGCTGGCCGGCGACGTGGTCGACGGCGCGATCCCCTGGCCGACCTGGCCACCTTATCTTCTCGCAGCGCTCGGCGTCGCCCTGCTGATGATCCGTATCGCGCTGAACGTGATCCGCCGCATCGCCGCGCTCGCCTCCGGCACGGTGTATGAGCAGGAAGGCGGCAACCACCTTCATGTGGAGCATGTAGAATGATTGTCGCTGCCGGACTGATCGTCATGCTGCTGCTGCTGCTGTTCGGCATGCCGGTGGCATTCGCGCTGGGCGTCGCCGGCATGGTCGGGCTCTACCTGAAGGGCGGCCTCGACATGGTGCTCGGCGTCCTGAACACCACGCCGATTTCCGGCACATCCTCGTATGAACTGATCACCGTGCCGATGTTCATGCTGATGGCGGAGTTCATCATCGTCAGCCGCATTGCCGAGGAACTGTTCGACAGCGCCAAGGTCTGGCTCGGGCGCACCCCCGCGGGCCTGGCGATCTCGACCGCGCTGGCCGGCGCCGGCTTCGGTGCGATCTCAGGTTCCTCCACCGCATCGGCGGCTACGCTCTCGGGCACCAGCATTCCGGCGATGATCCGGAACAAATACGACCCCCGCCTCGCGTCGGGCGTCGTGGCGATTTCGGGCACGCTGGCGATGCTGATCCCGCCGTCGATCGCCATCATCCTCTACGGCCTGATCGCCCAGGTCAGCATCAGCAAGCTGCTGATCGCAGGCATCATCCCCGGCCTGCTGGTTACATTGGTGATCATCCTGACCGTGCTGGTGCTGGCGGCGATCAATCCGTCGCATGCGCCGGCCGGGTCCAGCTATACGATGCGCGAGAAGCTGGCCTCGCTGCGCGTCGTCGGGCCGATGATTGCGCTGATCATGCTGGTCACCGGCTGCATCTACCTCGGTATCGCCACACCCACCGAAGCGGCCAGCCTGGGCGCCTTCGGCGCCATGGTGATTGCGATCATCCGACGCCGGCTGAGCTGGGCGGCGCTCTGGCAGGCGCTGTTCAGCGCCTCGCGAACCACCTGTATGATCATCCTGATCATCATCTGCGCGCAGGTCTTCGGCTACTATTTCACCCTGACCGGTTTCACGCAGAGCCTGGTCAGCTTTGTCGGCGAGCTCGATGTATCGCGCTGGGTGATCTTCCTGCTCATCATCCTGATCTATCTGGCGCTCGGCTGCATCATGGACCAGATCGCGATCCTGTTCCTGACCGTGCCGGTGGTGCTGCCGGTGATCACGGCGCTCGGCTTCGACCCGATTTGGTTCGGCATCATCATCATCATCACGGCCGAGGTCGGCCTGGTGACGCCACCGGTCGGTCTGAATGTCTTCGTCGTTTCGGCCTATTCCAAGATCCCGGTCAAGGACATCTTCATCGGCGTCACGCCGCATGTGATCGCCCATATGTTCGTGATCCTGGTGCTGGCGATGTTCCCGTCGCTGGTGACCTGGCTGCCGTCAACCGTGCTGCAATAGGCGCATGGTGAGCGAAGGCGGGTCTGGCGTGGCAGGGCAGGACAACCGGCGTCTTGCCCTGCTTGCACTGATCGCCGCCTTCGGCTTCATCTTCGTATCCCGCGGTATCGCCGACAGCTGGATGGTGTTCCTGCTGCCGGTCGAGCAGGATTTCGGCGCCACCCGCCAGCAGACCGCCGGCGTCTATTCGACCTACATGCTGACCACCGGCGTCAGTGCGCCGCTGGCGGGCCTGATCCTGCGCCAGTTCGGTGCGCGGGTGAACTATGCGCTTGGTGTGCTGCTGATCGGCTGCGCCCTGTTCCTCGCCGCCCGCAGCACCGCGATGGTCGAATTCTATCTGTATATCGGGATTCTCGCCAGCATGGGCATTTCCGCGATCGGCATCGTGCCGGCGTCGGCGCTGATCGGCCGCTGGTATCGCCATCGCATGTCGGTGGCGATGGGCGTGGCCTATTCCGGCCTCGGCACCGGATCGCTGCTGGTGGTACCGCTGGCGCAGTGGTGGATCGAATGGCAGGGCTGGCGCAGCACCTACATGGCGATGGGATGGTGCGTCGCGGTTCTGCTGGCCGTGACGATTGCGCTGCCGTGGCATCGTCTGGCCGGCGCGGCTTCGCTGCCCGGGCAGCCGTCCGGCCGCGGCGGCGATCCGGCCGGCGGGGGCCTGACGCTGCGCCAGGCGCTGCGACGGCCGGAATTCCTCGGGCTGGCGCTGTCTTTCACCTTCACCGGCTTCAGCATGTATATGGTCATCGTCCAGGTGGTGCCGTTCCTGGTCGAAAGCGGCTATGCACCGCTCAAGGCCGCGACCGCCTTCGGCCTGGCCGGTATGCTGTCGGTCGGCGGCGTCATTTCCACCGGCTGGCTGTCGCACCGCTTCGGCCTGCGCCCGATCGCGCTGCTCAGTTTCGCCTGCACTTTCGTCGGCATCTTCTGCCTGCTCGGTCTCAGCTATTTCCACTTCGAATGGTTGCTGGCCTGCTTCGTCGGCATCTTCGGCATCGCCCAGGGTGCGCGCGGACCGATCGTCGCCACGCTGTCGAACCGGCTGTTCACCGGCGCATCGGCGCCGGCGATCTACGGCGTGATCTATGCTTGCAGCAATATCGGTGCCGGCATCGGCGCCTGGGGTGCCGGCTACCTGCATGATGCCAGCGCCAGCTACCGGCCGGCGCTGCTGGTGGCAGCCGCCGGCATCGTCGTCGCCGCCCTGCCATTCCTCCTGCAGCATGCCTTTCGCGCGCCGGTCGCGATCCGGCCTGCCAGCCCGTCCAACCCGGAGATGTCCTGATGACCGCCACACCTGCCGCCTCCGTCACGCCGCGCCTTGCCGCCTCGCTGATCCTGCTGCGTGATGCGGCCGCCGGCCCGGAAGTGCTGATGGTCGAGCGCACCGGATCGGCCAGTTATGCTGCCGGCAAGTTCGTGTTTCCCGGCGGCACCGTCGATGCCGCCGATGCCGCGCTTTCGGGGCCCGAGGCCGCGCTGCGCGTCGCCGCCATCCGCGAAACCTACGAGGAATGCGGTCTGCTGCTGGCCGAGCCTGCACCGGTCCGGTCCGGTCTGGACCAGGATTTCGCAACGCTGGTGCAGCGCACGGGCTGCGCGCTTGCCACGCAAAGCCTGGTGCCGTTTGCGCACTGGATCACGCCGCCGCATCTGCCCAAGCGTTTCGACACGCATTTCTTCCTGGCGCCGGCGCCGGCGGACCAGACGGCAACAGCCGACCTGCGCGAAGTGGTGTCGGGGGGCGGGGGGCCGCCCCCCGCGGGGGTGGCGGCCCCCCCGG
>JAEYSS010000217.1 GCA_023434425.1 Pseudomonadota bacterium
CGCTGATCGAGGCGACCGGCACCGAAGGCCGCCGCATGATCTTCACGGCGCCGCAGGAGGCCTTCTTCACCTACATCCGGCTGGCTTTCTGGGCCGCCATGCTGGTCAGCTTCCCGATGATCGCGACACAGATCTGGATGTTTGTCGCACCGGGCCTCTACAAGCATGAAAAGAAGGCCTTCGTACCTTTCCTGATCGCGACGCCGATCCTCTTCGCGATCGGCGGCGCCTTCGTCTATTTCTTCATCATGCCGATGGCGCTGAAATTCTTCATCGGCTTCGAGGCGCCCGGCGGTGACGGCAGCATTCCGATCCAGCTCGAAACCAAGGTCAGCGAGTATCTTTCGCTGGTGATGACGCTGATCTTCGCCTTCGGCATTGCATTTGAGCTTCCGGTACTGCTGACACTGCTGGGCAAAGTCGGCATCGCCACCTCGGCCGGCCTCGCCGCCAAGCGCAAATATGCCATCGTCGGCATGTTCGTGTTTGCCGCGGTGGTAACGCCGCCGGATGTGTTCAGCCAGGTCGGTCTCGCCGTGCCACTGATCCTGCTCTACGAAATTTCGATCATCATGGTGAAGATGATCGAGCGCGACCGCGCCAAGAAGGAAGCTGCCGAGAAGGCAGCCGAAGATGCAGAGAATACCCCCACCGAAACGACGGCGCCGGCCAAGGATGAGCCTTACACGCCGCCCGCGCCTTGATGGCGCCCTGAAGGTAACGCGTTATGCATGACATCAAATTGATCCGGGACAACCCGGAGGCTTTCGACAAGGGTGTGGGCCGTCGTGGCGTCGCGCCGCAAGCGGCCACGCTGATCGAACTGGATCGCAAGCGTCGCGCCGCGCAGACGGAATTCGACGAGTTACAGGGCAAGCGCAACACGCTGTCCAAGGAAATCGGTATCGCCAAGGGCAAGAAGGACGAGGCACGTGCGACTGAGCTGATGGCCGAGGTCGCCAGCCTGAAGGAACGGTTGGGGCTGCTTGAGGTCGAACAGAAGGCGCATGAAGAGGCGCTGACCGACGCGCTGTCGCGGATTCCGAACCTGCCGGCCGACGATGTGCCCGAGGGGCTGGACGAGAAGGCCAATATCGAGCTGCGCCGCACCGGCGCGCCGAAGACTTACAGCTTCAAGCCGAAGGAGCATTTCGACCTCGGCGAGGGCCTGGGTTACATGGATTTCGCCGCCGGCGTGAAGCTGGCCGGCGCCCGTTTCACGGTGGTGAAAAGCCAGCTGGCCCGTCTGGAGCGCGCGCTCGGGCAGTTCATGCTCGACCTGCACACGACCGAGTTCGGCTACACCGAGATGCAGCCGCCGATGCTGGTGAACGACGCGACCGCCTTCGGTACCGGCCAGCTGCCGAAATTCGGTGATGACCTGTTTCGCACGACGACCGGTTACTGGATGATCCCGACCGCGGAAGTGCCGCTGACCAATCTGGCGCGCGACCTGATCATTGATGAGAGCGAACTGCCCTGGCGTTTTACGGCGCTGACCGCCTGCTTCCGCTCGGAGGCCGGTGCAGCCGGCCGCGACACGCGCGGCATGATTCGCCAGCACCAGTTCAACAAGGTTGAGCTGGTCAGCATCGTCTCGCCCGACAAGTCGGTCGAAGAGCATGAGCGCATGACCGAGGCGGCCGAGACGGTGCTGAAGCGTCTGGATCTGCCGTTCCGCACCATGCTGCTCTGTGCCGGCGATATGGGCGGTGCGGCGCGCAAGACCTACGACCTGGAAGTCTGGCTGCCGGGCCAGGATCAGTACCGCGAGATTTCGTCCTGCTCGAATTGCGGCGACTGGCAGGCGCGCCGCATGAACGCGCGTTGCCGCGCGCCGGGCGAGAAACAAACCCGTTTCGTGCATACGCTGAACGGGTCGGGCCTCGCGGTCGGCCGCGCACTGATCGCGGTGATGGAGAATTACCAGAACGAAGACGGCAGCATCAGCGTGCCGGACGTGCTCAAGCCCTATACGGGTGGGTTGGCTAAAGTTGAGAAGGTGGGGAAGTGATGCGGATCCTGGTTTCCAATGACGACGGCATCCACGCGCCGGGCCTGAAAATCCTGGAGAAGATCGCCAAGTCGCTGTCGAAGGATGTGTGGGTGGTCGCGCCGGAATACGAGCAGTCGGGCGCCTCACATTCGCTGACGCTCACGTTGCCGCTGCGCCTGCGCAAGATCAATGCGCGCAAATACGCCGTGCGCGGCACACCGACCGACTGCGTGATGATGGCGATGCACGAGATTTTCAAGGACAAGCGGCCGGACCTGCTGCTGTCCGGCATCAACCGTGGCGCCAACTTGGGCGAGGACGTGACCTATTCCGGCACCGTCGCGGTGGCCATGGAAGGCGCGCTGCTCGGCGTACCGTCGATTGCGCTGAGCCAGTGCTTCCAACATGGCCATCCGGTGAAATGGGGCACCGCCGAGCATCATGCGCCCAAGGTGATCAAAAAGCTGCTCAAGGCCGGCTGGTCGAAAGACACGCTGATCAACGTGAACTTCCCTGACGTGGTCGCGGAATCGGTCACCGGCATCGAAGTGGTGCCGCAGGGCAAGCGCGATCTGGCCGACCTGCTGCTGGATGCCCGCGTGGATGCGCGCGGCGTGCCGTATTACTGGATCGGCTATCGCAAGCAGAAGAACAAGGCGAAGCGCTATACCGATCTGGGCGCCACCGAGAACGGCGCCATTTCCGTGACGCCGCTGCAACTCGACCTCACGCATATGACCGGCATGAAGGCACTGAAGGCCGCTCTTGCTTGAAACGATGGATACCCGGGTCATCCAGTTGCTGATGGAACTGCGCAAGCAGGGCATCGGCGATACCCGCGTGCTGGCGGCGATGGAGCGGGTGCCGCGAGAGAATTTCGTAGCCGAGCAGTTCCTTAAACACGCCTACGACAATATCGCGCTGCCAATCACCCAGGGTCAGACGATCAGCCAGCCCTATGTGGTCGCCTATATGACCGAGGCGCTGAAGCTGACCGATCGCATGAAGGTGCTGGAAATCGGCACCGGCTCGGGTTACCAGACCGCAGTGCTGGCCCGGCTCAGCCGGCGCGTCTATACCATCGAGCGCTATCGTTCGCTGCTGACCACCGCCGAGAAGCGGCTGGACGAGCTGAAGATCACCAACGTGGTCACCAAGCTGGGCGACGGCAACAAGGGCTGGCCCGAGCAGGCACCGTTCGACCGCATCCTGGTGACGGCCGCCGCAGACAGCCGGCCCGACGGCCTGATCGCGCAGCTTTCGCCCAATGGCGGCATCATGGTGGCACCTGTGGCGGTAAATTCCACGGAACAGGATGTAATCCGTTACACCCGCGAAGGCGATGAGGTGCGGGAGGAACGTATGTTGCCCGTGCGTTTCGTGCCGCTGCTGCCGGGAATCGCCCGCGAAGCCGCAACCTGAGCCATTCCGGCCTGCCGCGACAGGCCGCCTTCCGTTGTCGTAACCGGCCAAGGGCCGTAGACTCCGCCACGATGTTTCGGATTCGCCTTCTGACCCTGCTGACCCTGACCGGACTGGCTGCCTGCGGGCAGCAGGCTCCGGCGCCGGTCGTGTTCGGTCATCGTAACGACATTCCTTCGGTCGCTCCCGGCACACCCCCACCGCAGATGCAGGCCCAGACGCAACGCGGCAGCCCAGCCGGTGCGACGCCGCAAGCTGCACCGCAGGGTGTCGTGCAGATGCAGCAGCTCGCGCCGCCGGGCGGCAGCCAGCAACCAGTGGTACGCGCGCAACCCGCGCAGCAGCAGGCCCAGGCCCCCGTCGCGGGTACGTCCAATCTCGACGATGCCGTGATCGTGCAGCCGGGCGACACCGTCTATGCGCTGTCGCGCCGTTACAATCGCCCGGTGCGCGCGATCATCGAGGACAACAATCTGCAGCCGCCCTATGCGCTGCAGACGGGACAACGCATCAATCTGCCGCAAGGCCGGTTCCATAGCGTGCAGCGCGGCGAGACGCTGTACAGCATTTCGCGCAGCACCGGCGTCGATCTCTACAGCCTGGCGCAGGCCAACGACCTGCAGCCGCCGTTCAGCATCAGCATCGGCCAGCAACTGAAGGTGCCGTCGCGAACCGGTTACGCCGTGGCATCGGCGCCGGCGCCGGAAAGCCCGACCGCGCCGCAGGAACCGGCGCCGCGCGGTTATCAGGCGGATACGCTGCCTGTGACGCCCGGCGTGCCGGTTGCAGCCCCGGTGCAGACGCCGGGCAGTGACGATACCAACAGCGCCGGCCTGCCAGCCATCCCGCAACAGGCCGCGTCGGAAGCGCCGGCGCCCGCTGCGGCGCCATCGCCACAGGTGGCGAGTGCGCCGCCGTCAAGTGCAGGCCCCACTGCCGATCCAAAACAGGATACCGTGCTGCCGCCGCGGTCTGGCCGCACCTTTTCATGGCCGGTGCGCGGCCGTGTTCTGGCCGGTTTCGGCCCGACGCCGGATGGACTGCACAATGACGGTATCAATATCGCGGCGCGTGCCGGGGCGCCGGTGATCGCAGCCGAGAATGGCGTCGTCGTCTATGCCGGCAGCGAACTGAAGGGCTTCGGCAACCTGCTGCTGGTGCGCCATGCCGATGGCTGGATGACAGCCTATGCCCATCTCGACAAGCATCTGGTCAAGAAGGGCCAGAAGGTGACGAAAGGCCAGGCGATCGGCACGGTGGGCAGCACCGGGGGCGTGAGCCAGCCGCAGCTGCATTTCGAAATCCGCCGCGGCACGCAGGCAGTCGATCCCGCGAAATTCCTGTCGGTCGCCTGACCGTTTAAGGCTTCGGGATCGTAACCGGCTGGCCCAGGCGGCCGGCGAGATCCTGGATGAACTGCCAGGCAACGCGGCCCGAGCGTGCGCCACGTGTCATCGACCATTCCACCGCTTCGGCGCGCAGCTGTTTCTGGTCGATCTTCAGACCGAAGGCCTTGGCATAGCCATCCAGCATCGCGAAGAAGTCGTCCTGGCTGCAGGAATGGAAGCCGAGCCAGAGGCCGAAGCGGTCGGACAGCGACACTTTTTCCTCGACCGCTTCATGCGGGTTGATCGCGGTGGAGCGTTCGTTTTCCATCATGTCGCGCGGCAGCAGGTGGCGGCGGTTGGAGGTGGCGTACAGCACCACGTTATCCGGCCGTCCCTCGATGCCGCCGTCCAGCACGGCCTTCAGCGACTTATAATGTTGATCTTCCGCATCGAAGGACAGGTCGTCGCAGAACAGCACATAGCGGCGCTTTGAGTCGCGCAGCAGCGTCAGCAGGGCAGGCAGGCTGGGAATGTCTTCGCGGTGGATTTCCACCAGTGCCAGAGCATGGGCCTTCTTCGCATTGATCGCGCCATGCACGGCTTTCACCAGTGATGACTTGCCCATGCCGCGGGCGCCCCAGAGCAGGGCATTGTTGGCCGGCAGGCCCCTGGCGAAGCGCTGGGTGTTGTCGAGCAGGATGTCGCGCACGCGGTCCACACCCTGCAGCAGCCGGATCGGCACGGCATTGATCCGCGGCACCGGGGCAAGCCAGCCGGGTGCGGGGTCCGCATGCCAGATGAAGGCATCGGCCGCCATGTCGTCGAAGGCCGGGGCGCTCGGCGGCGCCAGCCGCTCAAGGGCCGCAGCGATGCGCAGCAGGGCGGTTTCGTCGAGGTTGGCGACAGGCTTCGCAGCAGCAGTCTTCTGGGGACGGGCGGCTTTTTTCGCGGGCGTCTTGGGCATGCTTGTCATCAGAAAATACAAGTGAAAGATGAACCATTCTGGGGGTGTCGCGGGCAGGGCGCAACCGGTAGCGGGGGCACTGTGTTTGCGCCATAATCCGCCCCCGAAAAACGACCGCTCGCCCGACTGAGGAGGACTGCATGTATCCCGAAGTACAGCTCTTTATCGATAACGCCTGGACGAAGGGCGCAGGTGGCAAGACCATTCCCGTGCTGAACCCTGCCACCGGCGAGGAAATCGGCAAAGTGGCGCATGCGGAGAAGGCCGACCTGGATCGGGCGCTCACCGCCGCAGACAAGGGGTTCAAGGCCTGGAAGAAGGTCTCGCCCTTCGACCGCTACAAGGTGCTGCGCAAGGCTGCCGACATCATCCGCAGCCGCGCCGACGAGATCGGCAAGATCATGTCGATGGAGCAGGGCAAGCCCTTCATCGAAGCCAAGGGCGAGACGCTGCTGGCCGGCGACATCATGGACTGGTTCGCCGAGGAAGCGCGCCGTACCTATGGCCGCATCGTGCCGCCGCGGGCCGAGGGCGTGTACCAGCTGGTGGTGAAAGAGCCGGTCGGTCCGGTCGCCGCCTTCACGCCGTGGAACTTCCCGATCAACCAGGCAGTGCGCAAGTGCTCGGCCGCGATTGCCGCCGGCTGCTCGATCATCCTGAAGGGCCCGGAAGAGACCCCGGCCGCCTGCGCTGCACTCGTCCAGGCCTATGTCGACGCAGGCGTTCCCGCGGGCGTGATCCAGCTGGTTTATGGCGTGCCGTCGGAAATCTCGGAATACCTGATCCCGCATCCGGTGATCCGCAAGATCACCTTCACCGGCTCGACCCCGGTGGGCAAGCATCTGTCGATGCTGGCCGGTCAGCATATGAAGCGCATCACCATGGAACTGGGCGGTCATGCCCCGGCTATCGTGTTTGAAGATGCCGATGTCGACACCGCCATCAAGGTGCTGTCGGCCAACAAGTTCCGCAATGCCGGCCAGGTCTGCGTGTCGCCGACCCGCTTCCTGGTGCATGAGAAGGTCTATGGCCAGTTCGTTGAGGGCTTCACGGCCTTCGCCAAGTCGCTGAAAGTGGGCGACGGCATGGACAAGGACACCCGCATGGGTCCGCTGGCCAATGACCGTCGTGTGCAGGCAATGGAAATGTTCGTCGCCGACGCGGTGTCGAAGGGCGCCAAGGTCGAGACCGGCGGCAAGCGCATCGGTAACAAGGGCAACTTCTTCGAGCCGACCGTGCTGACCGGCATCAACACCGACATGCGCATCATGAATGAAGAGCCGTTCGGCCCGCTGGCGCCGATCATGCCCTTCTCGAAGTTCGACGATGTGGTGGAGGAGGCGAACCGCCTGCCGTTCGGCCTGGCGGCCTATGCCTATACCAAGTCGGCCAAGACGGCGGCTGCCATCGGTGCGGCGTTTGAGTCCGGCATGGTCTCGATCAACCATCACGGCCTCGCCCTGCCGGAAGTGCCGTTCGGCGGCATCAAGGATTCGGGCTACGGCTCGGAGGGCGGCTCGGAAGCCATCGAGGCCTATCTGAACACCAAGTTCATCACCCAGGTTGGGCTGTGAGGCTCGGTCTGTAAGACCTTGCGCGATATGAGATGAGGAAAGGGGGCTTCGGCCCCCTTTTCTTTCTTACAGCATCCGGATGGCGATGCCAGCGAGTGCCGCGCCGCCGAGCAGCCAGCCCAGTCCGAGATGGAAGCGGAAGACCGCGATCAGTGCTGCGATTGACAATACCGCCATCCAGGGATCGAGGCTGGAGAGCAGCGGCAGTTTCCAGTCCATCCAGCCGGCCGAGACCGTCTGCATCTGGCTGAACAGCACATGCAGGCTGAACCAGACCGCCAGGTTGAGGATCACGCCGACCACGGCCGCGGTGATTGCCGCCAGTGCGTGGGCGAAGGCCTGCACATGACGCGCGCGTTCCACATAGGGCGCACCGAGGAAGATCCACAGGAAGCAGGGCACGAAGGTGACCCAGGTGGCCAGCAGCCCGCCGAGCAGGCCGCCGAGCAGCGGATCGAGACCGCTGTCGCGAAAGCCGGCGAGGAAACCGACGAACGTGAGCACAAGAATGAGTGGCCCTGGCGTGGTCTCGGCCAGCCCCAGACCATGCAGCATCTCGCCCGGCGCGAGCCAGCCGTACTGCTCGACCGCCTGCTGGCCGACATAGGCAAGCACGGCATAGGCGCCGCCGAAGGTGACCACCGCCATCTCGCTGAAGAACACGCCGATGCGGCTGAAGACATGGTCGGGGCCCAGGGCCGCGAAGCTCCAGAGCACCGGCGCGGCCCAAAGGACGCTGAAGATCGCCAGGATGCCAAAGCTGCGCGACCAGCTGGGCTCGACGCTGGGCAGCACGTCGCCGTCGTGTTTCGCCTGCACGGCAATCCAGTCCGGACGGCTGCGGCCGACCGCCCAGCCGATCACGCCGGCGCCGAGTACGATCAGCGGAAACGGTATCTGCAGCACGAAGATGCCGATGAAGGCGGCCGCGCTCAGGCCCAGCAGGAAGCGCGATTTGACGGCGCGCTTTGCGATGCGTTGCATCGCCTCGAAGACGATGGCCAGCACGGCGGCCTGCAATCCGAAGAACAGACCTTCGACCAGCGGGATTTCACGCCACAGCACATAGATGGTGCTGAGCGCGAGGATGACGGCAAGACCAGGCAGGATGAACAGCAGGCCGGCGGCGACGCCGCCTTTCCAGCGATGCAGCAGCCAGCCGATATAGGTGGCGGTCTGCTGCGCTTCGGGCCCAGGCAGCAGCATGCAGAAATTCAGCGCATGCAGGAATTGCGGCTCGCTGACCCATTTCTTCTCATCCACCACGATGCGGTGCATGAGGGCGATTTGCCCCGCCGGCCCGCCGAAACTCAGCAGGCCGATCCGGGCCCAGGTCCAGAAGGCTTCTACGAATGTGGGCTGGGGCTTGTGCGTCGTCGTATCCATGATCCTGTCCAACCCAATCAGGCCGCAGGCGGCCAGCCATGGCTCTCGTTTACCGCGCTGGCGCACCATGCGTAAAGGGCATCGTAGATCAGCATGCCGCGGTCCAGCATGATGTCATCGTCCTGCAACATCGCTGACAGTCCGAGCGAGATCGCCAGCAGGCCCGGCGCCTGCGGCGCCAGTTCGGGGTGCCCGGTATCGGCGGCGCGCACGATGAGAGCCAGTCGCATCAATGCCGGGTCGCCATTCAGTTCGTGTTTGGTGATGAAGGTATCGAAACTGCAGAATTCGCCGTCATGGCTGTAGGCAGCACCCGGAATATCGTAGGGCGTGGCCTGCCACTCTTCGGCGCGGGTAAAGACCTGGTCGGCCGGCACGTAGAGAAAGCGCGCATCCGCATCGATGAAGCGCCGGACCAGCCAGGGGCAGGCGATGCGATCAATTTTCGGCCGCTCGCGTGTGATCCAGCGACTGGCCTCGGCAGGCGGCTTGGGCTGCATCGGCCCGCCGGCGCTTCGCCAGCCTTCGATGCCGTCGATCAGATAATGGGCGCGAAAACCGCGTCGCAGAAGTTCTGTCACCGCACTCTGGCTGACTTCATGGCCATGCACGCAGGCGACGACGATCAGGGCCTCGCGCGGCAGCTCTGCGGCCCATCGCGACAGCTGGTCCGGGCGCCGGCGCCGCGCGCCGCGGATGGTGTGCGCAGCTTCGGCGTAACGCTCTTCTCGCCGCAGATCGAGCAGAACGGGAAAACGTCCGGCGGCCTGTTCGCGCGCCAGTGCGGCAATCGAGATCGATGGAAGGGGGGTGGTATCCATAAAGCGACTCCTGCCGTGCAAAACGGCGTCAGGAGCGGCGCTTGGATACCGAAGTACCTAAGAAGCGGGGAGACCGCGTTGTCCCCGTGGCCTGAGACTTATCGCTGCCCCGGCAAATTGGCAAGCGGGTTTTTACGCGGCCGACACCTTGCCGCCGGGGTGGCGTAACACCCGGCCAGCCAGTTCCTTTTCGGTCAGCACCATTTGCACCAGAGCGGATGCGAGCCCGCTGATGCGCACCAGTTCATCCACTAGCACCGGCGAAGGCGACAGCAGGCGTTCGATCTCGGCATGGGCGCGCGACAGGTCGTCATCGGCAATCGGCGCGGGTTTCAACGCGGGAGCTTCGGCGTGCAGCTGCGCGCGCTGGGGTGCCAGGATGGCAAGGATGTCGTCGACGGTCTCGATCAGGGCGGCGCCGTCACGGATCAGGCCGTTGCTGCCGCGGCAGCGCGGATCGAGCGGAGAACCGGGCACAGCCATTACCTCGCGACCTTGTTCCGCTGCCATGCGCGCAGTGATCAGCGAACCGGATTTCAGTGCCGCT
>JAEYSS010000036.1 GCA_023434425.1 Pseudomonadota bacterium
GCTTCCGCGCCAAATTCTGCACCAGCGCGCCCTTCAATGCGGCGCTGAAGGCCGACATCCTGAAACGCTGGCCCGGCAAGCTGATCGAGTATTACGGCATGACTGAGGGCGGCGGCACCTGCATTCTGGTGGCCGACGAATTCCCCGACAAACTACACACGGTCGGCCGTCCCGCCGAGGGCCACGACATTCGCCTGATCACCGAGGACGGCAAGCCGGCAGCACTAGGCGAGATCGGCGAGATTGTCGGCCATTCCGGCGCCATCATGACGCATTACCACAAGCAGCCGGGCAAGACGGCGGAAGCCGAATGGTTCGACGAGACCGGCAAGCGCTTTATCCGCACCGGCGATCTGGGCCGCTTCGACGCAGACGGCTTCCTGCAGCTGATGGACCGCCGCAAGGACATGGTGATTTCCGGCGGGTTTAACATCTATCCGAGCGACCTGGAAGCCGTGCTGCGCGGCCACGAAGCCGTCGCCGATGTCGCCGTGGTCGGCGTCGCCAGCGAGCAATGGGGCGAAACGCCGGTGGCCTTTGTGGTGGTGCGGCCCGGCATGACGATCACCGCGCCGGAATTACTGCTCTGGGCCAATGCGAAGCTCGGCAAGATGCAGCGCATCTCGGCTATCGAATTCCGCGACCAGCTGCCGCGCAGCGCCATCGGCAAGGTGCTGAAGCGCGAATTGCGCGATGAGTATGCCCGAAAATAAACGTCATGGTCGGGCTTGACCCGACCATCTCAGGCCGAACTGCGTGAGATCCTCGGGTCAAGCCCGAGGACGACGATCTGTCTGATCAAATCTCAGGGCAGCGTTTTTTCACTTCCTGCAGCAACCGATGCAGCGGACCGTCGGCGATGCCGAGCGCATCGAGATGCTGCACGGTATTCGCCAGATAAACCGCATTCGGCCCGCGCTGGCCGCAGCAGGTGGCGATCGTATCGATCACCTGCCGCTCGCTCAGGTATCCCGCATACTGCTTGTGATGCGGATCGGCCACGAAGGCGAGCACCGCGATGCGCTCGCCGCCCGCGATCTCGGCGCGATGGAAGCCGGGCCGGTACACACCCGTCACCATCTCGCGGCGGTAGAGATAGTCGATCACGGCGGCCTCGTCGCCACGGCGCACGCGAAAGGCGCGGCCGGTGCAGGAGCCGCCCGGCATCAGGCCGAGCACCAGCCCGGGCCGTTCCGGCGTGCCACGATAGCGATGCGACCAGACGCAGAAGCCGCGGTGGAAACCCCAGAGCCGTGCATTCGCCTGTCTGGTGAAGGGAAAGCCCGGATCCCACATCAGCGAGCCATAGCCGAAGACCCAGAGCGGCTGGCCGCGCGCAACCTGGATCTGCGGAAAGGCCGGCGCGTCCTCGCCGGGCAGCGGTTCCTCGTGGTCGAAGGGAATATGCCGCTTCGTCTTCGTCATTTCTTCGGGCTGATATTGACCAGCGCCACGCCGGCCATCGTGGCGACCATGCCAAAGAGCGCCAGCGGACTGAGCTGTTCGCCGAACAGCGGCCAGGCGACCAGCGCCGTGCAGGGCGGCACCAGGAAGAACAGGCTGGAGACCTTTGCCGCCGCGCCGCGTCGAATCAGGATGAACAACAGCGTGATGGCGCCGAGCGACAGCACGATGCAGAGCCAGGCGAGCGCAAAAATAAATTCGCCGGTCCACTGCACCTGCCGGGTTTCGAACAGCAGTGCCAGCGGCGTCAGCGCCACGGTGGTGGCGGCGAACTGGATCGCGGTGCCCGAGCGAAGGTCGATCTGCGGGCAGTAGCGTTTCTGGTAGAGCGTGCCGACAGTGATCCCGACCAGCGCGATCACCGAGAGCGCGTAACCCCAGAGCGTTCCGACGCCGAGATCGAGCTTGGTCCAGACCACGAGAATCACGCCGCTGAGCCCCAGGATCAGGCCGAGCCATTGCCGTGCGGTGACGCGTTCGCCCAGCACCGGGCCGGCGGCGGCGGCCACCAGCAGCGGCTGAATGCCGACGATCAGCGCCGAGATGCCGGCCGGCACGCCATGGAAGATCGAGGCAAACACGCCGCCGAGATACACGGCCTGCAGCAAAAGACCTGCCATTGCAATGTGACCGGCCTCGGTCCAGCTTTTCGGCCAGGGCGCGCGTGTCAGCGCGGCGAAAACGCAGAGCAGGATCGTGACCGCAGCGAAGCGGAGCACCAGGAAAGTCATCGGCTCGGCGTAAGGCAGGCCGAATTTGGCGCCGATGAAGCCGGTCGACCACAACAGCACAAACACGCCGGGCATTGCAGCGATGGCCCAGCTGCTGAACCAGGTGCTCTGGGGGGCAGCCGGGCGCAAAACGGAATCGGTCATGGCGTGTGAGGCAGGATGTCGCGGGAGGTGGCTTTCGGGTCACTATTGACCGAATGGTCAACTATGGCAAGGCAGGCGGTCCGGCAAGGCCGGCCCCTGACAGCTGGGAACGAGGCTGCTATAGGATTGCCATGCGCTACCTGATTCTGACCGGTCTGATTATCGGCGGCCTGCTCGGCTACTATGTTTTGTGGTCGCATCTTGCAGATCAGGTGGCGGCGCAGGCCGAGGCCTGGATCGAAGGCCAGCGCCGCCTGGGCCGCGACGTCAGTTACGAGAGCCGCCGCGTCTGGGGCTTCCCGTATCGCCTGTCGCTGACGCTGACCAGGGCAAAATGGAGCGATCCGCGCCTGCCGCTGGCGCCGCAGCTCGAGGCCGATGAAATCACCGCCCATCTGCAGTTGTGGCAGCGCGAGCATGTGATCTTCGACCTGCCGGGCCGGCAGAGCGCGGTCTGGCGCAGCGCGAGCGTCGAACAGCGGAGCAGCATGACCAGCGAACGTTTCCGCGCCAGCCTGGTCACCGACGGCGCAGGCAACTGGCTGCGCATCGCCGCCGATCTGGGCAAACCGCGCCTGCAGGGCCCGGCTGAAGGCACCCTGCGCGGCGAATGGCTCGCCGACAAGCTTCTGCTGCATGCCCGTCGCGCCGACAATGTTCCGCCCAGTCTGGATCTGGCGATGCAGGTCGATCAGGTCACCCTGCCCCGGCAGGCAGAGAAACCGTTCGGCCGCGCGATGCGCGGTCTGCGCCTGACCGGCAATCTGCGCGGCGGCTTTTACGGCACGACGCCGGAAGAGCTGTTGGCGAGCTGGCGCGATGCCGGCGGAGTGCTGGATTTGAGCGCCATTGCGCTCACCTGGAGCGACCTGAGTCTCTACGGTACCGGTACACTGGCTCTTGATCGCGATTTCCGTCCGCTCGGCGCGATGAGCGGCACGGCCGGAAATGCCGTGCAGGTCATCGATGCACTTGCAGCCAGCGGCCTGATAGCCAAAGCGGCTGCCGCGAACGTGAAAAGCATTCTGCCCGATCTGGAAGAGTATTCCGACAACAGGGGGCAATCGCTCCGCCGAATTGCCCTCACGGCGCAGGACGGCCAGCTGTCCTATGGCGACATCCCGCTGCTCAGCCTGCCGTCGGTTTTGCCGGGTCGCTGACTTCTGCGCCCTGATCGGGGCTCTGGCGGCCGAAATCGGGCGCCGCGGTTTCCTGGCCGGCATCGATAATGGCGCGGCGGATCGCCCGGGTGCGGGTGAACAGGTTGAACAATTCCTCGCCCTCGCCCCAGCGGATCGAGCGCTGCAGAGCGATCAGGTCTTCGGTGAAGCGGCCGAGCATTTCCAGCACGGCCTCCTTGTTATTGAGGAAGACGTCGCGCCACATGGTGGGATCCGACGCCGCGATGCGGGTGAAGTCACGGAAACCGCCGGCTGAATATTTGATCACTTCCGATTCCGTCACGGCTTCCAGATCGTCCGCCGTGCCGACAATGTTGTAGGCGATCAGATGCGGCACATGGCTGGTGATCGCCAGCACCAGATCGTGATGCCGCGGCTCCATCAGCTCCACCTTGCTGCCGAACGCGCCCCAGAAGATCTTCATCTTTTCGACCGCCGCCGCATCCGTACCGCCTTCCGGCGTCAGGATGCACCAGCGATTGCGGAACAGCGCGGCGAAGCCCGCCTTCGGGCCGGAATGCTCGGTGCCGGCCACCGGATGACCGGGCACCAGATGCACACCCTGGGGAAGATGCGGCGCGACATCGCGGATCACCGCCTGCTTGCACGATCCGACATCGGAGACGATGGCGCCTGTTTTCAGCGCGGCTGAGATATGCGCGGCGACGGCGGCATTGGCGCCGAGCGGCACGCAGAGCATGACCAGATCGGCGTCTTTCACCGCTTCGGCCGCATCGCCATGCACGGACTCGCCCAAGCCGAGTTCCTGCGCCTGCGCGCGATGCGCCTCAGACGCATCGGCAATCGCGATATGCCGGGCGAGGTTGTGTTCACGCACGGCCCGCGCGATCGACGAGCCGATCAGGCCGATGCCGATGATGGCGACCCGGGTGAAGAGAGGCGCGCCGGTCATGCTGAAATCAGCCCTTGATGAACTTGGTGAGCGCGGCGATCACCATATCGTCTTCCTCGACCGTGCCGATGGACAGACGCAGGCAGTCGGGCAGGCCATAGCCGCCCATGCCGCGCAGGATCAGGCCGGCCTGACGCAACGCCGCATCGGCGCCCTTGACCTGTTCGGCGCCGCCGGGGAATCGCATCAGCAGGAAATTCGCCACGCTGGGCACGACTTCGATGCCGAGGCCCTTCAGCGCGGCGCCGACGCGCGCCAGTTCGGCATCGTTATGGTCGCGGCTCTTCTGCAGCCAGGCGGTGTCTTCAAGCGCGGCGGCACCGGCGGCCTGCGCCGCGGCATTGACATTGAACGGCCCGCGCACGCGGTTGAGCACGGCCACGATATTGGCCGGCGCATAGGCCCAGCCCAGACGCAATGCGGCCAGGCCATAGATCTTGGAGAAGGTGCGCAGCACCATGGTATCGTCGCGCGCGGCCACCATTTCCATGCCACTGGAATAGTCGTTGCGCGAGACGTATTCAGCATAAGCCGCATCGATCACCAACAGCACATCGGCCGGCAGACCGTCGCGCAGTCGCTGCAACTCGCTGCCCGAGATATACGTGCCGGTCGGGTTGTTCGGATTGGTGATGAATACCACGCGGGTTTTCGGCGTAACGGCGGCCAGCAGCGCATCGACATCGGAGGTGAAATTCTTCTCCTTCGCCACCACCGGCGTCGCCCCGCGCGCCTGCGTGGCGATCGGATACATCATGAAGCCGTATTGCGAATAAACCACCTCGTCGCCAACGCCAACGTAAGCGGCGCAGATCAGTGAGATCATTTCGTCCGAGCCATTCGAGCAGACGATATTCTCGGCCGGGATGCCGTAGTGTTTCGCCAGCGCATTGCGCAGGATATCGACATTGCCGTCGGGATAACGATGCAGTTCGGTGGCGAGCTTCTGGAAGGCCGCCATCCCTTTCGGGCTCGGGCCCATCGGCGTTTCGTTCGACGACAGCTTGTGTACCTTGGTCACGCCCGGCACGGCGGCCTCGCCGCCCTTGTAGGGCGCGATATCGAGAATTCCGGGTTGCGGCTTCGGTGCAGTCACGACGGGGACTCCTTCAGGACTCGCTGACTCTGGTTCGGTTACTCGCCCTCGGTGGCCAGCGGCACGGCATAGGCACCGATCACCACGGCATCGAGGATCTGGGCAGGATCGGCGGCGATCAGCGCGGCGAGCCGCGCATCCTCGGCCGTGACAAAACCGGGCAGTTCGAGCAGCACCCGGGCGCCTTCCTCGCTGCTGCGACGATACTGTGCCACCGGCTGACCCGCCAGCCCGACCTGGCCCAGCAGGCTGGACAGCCGCGCCATGCTGGGCGAGCCCTCGCTCAGCTGCAGCACCAGCAGGGTGATGTCGTCGCCCGATTCCTCGGGTGGTGCATTGGCAATCACATAGGCGCCCAGTTCGGCGAAGCGACCGCGCGGATTGGGCACGAAAGGCAGGCGGGCGACGATGCGCGGGCTGTCGGGCGAGCGGCTGGCCAGGAGCGGCCACCAGCATTCCTTCTCACCTTCCTCGGGCAGCGCCAGGATGCCGAGCGTGGCCGGCTGGGCGAGCGCGCGGAACACGGCGCTGGCCGTGGTGCAGAGCTGCATCGGCGTGGTCGAGCCATAAAAGTCCCGCGCCAGATCCCAGCGCGCCGCGGACTTATTCGGCGCATGCACCGCCACCTTCACCTGGGCCTGGTAATGGTAGAGCGCCGAGATCAGCTCGCGCCAGATACGGCTGAGTGCTGCGACCGGCAGGCCGCCGCGCATGCGGCTGGCCAGCCGGCGCAGGATCTGGGCCTCGCGGCCGGGACGCAGGAAGCCATCCGCCTGCCCTGCGGCAGTGCCCGGCTCACGGCCTTTGGCCTCGGCGATACGCTGCACGGTTTCGGCGCGGCGGCGCAGCAGATCGAGAATCTGGTCGTCCAGCACATCGATGTCGTGCCGCAGGTCGGCCAGGCTCGGAATATGGTCGTTCATGGGGGATGCTGATCTGAAAAATGCAGCATAGTCATAGGGTCAGCCGGTCCGGCCCGCAAGGCCGAGACGCGGCGGCCTCCCCCGGTCCGAGAGGCCTCACGCAACCGTCATGGCGACAATTCAGCCGTTGACAGGGGGGCCGGGGGTCCGTAATCACGTGATCCCCGCGCCGGACAGGGCCCGGCGGGGGTTCCGGCCCCGAATTTCCGTCCCGGCCGGAAACCATCCTTTTCAAGCCCTGTAGGACATAACGGCTGCCTATGAGTGCCGCACTCCCCCCTTTGCACAGTCTCGATCCCATCGGCCCCGGCCACCGCGTCACGCTCGGCGAGACGCTGCCGCTGAAGCTGGATTGCGGCCTCGATCTCGGCCCCTACCAGATCGCCTATACGACCTATGGCACGCTGAATGCCGACAGGTCGAATGCGGTCCTGGTCTGCCATGCCCTGACCGGCGACCAGCATGTCGCCAATGTCAATCCGATCACCGGCAAGCCCGGCTGGTGGACCACCATGATCGGTCCCGGCAAGGTGATCGATACCGACCGCTTCTTCGTGATCTGCAGCAATGTGCTGGGCGGCTGCCTCGGCTCGTCGGGTCCGAAAGAGATCAGTCCCGCGACGGCCAAGCCCTATGGCCTGCAGTTCCCGGTCATCACCATCCGCGACATGGTGAATGCCCAGGCGATGCTGCTGGACCATCTCGGCATCCGACAGCTGTTCTGCGTCATCGGCGGCTCGATGGGCGGCATGCAGGTGCTGCAATGGGCGGCGAGCTACCCTGAGCGCGTTTTCGCGGCGATCCCGATCGCCTGCGCCGCCAAGCATTCGGCGCAGAATATCGCCTTCCACGAAGTCGGCCGCCAGGCGATCTATGCCGATCCGCAGTGGCACAAGGGCGATTATTTCGAGCACAACACCATTCCGCGCGCCGGCCTCGCCGTCGCCCGCATGGCTGCGCATATCACCTATCTGTCCGAAGCTGCCCTGCACCGCAAATTCGGCCGCAACCTGCAGAACCGCGAGCGCATCACCTACGGCTTCGAGACCGAATTCCAGGTCGAGAGCTACCTGCTGCATCAGGGGTCGAGCTTCGTCGAACGCTTCGATGCCAATTCCTATCTCTACATCACCCGCGCGATGGACTATTTCGATCTGGCGGGTCAGGCCGGCGGCGTGCTGGCCAATGTGTTCCAGGGCACGAAAACGAAGTTCTGCGTCGTGTCCTTCACCTCCGACTGGCTGTTCCCGACCTCGGAGAACAAGGAAATCGTGCGTGCGCTGAATGCCGCTGCCGCCAATGTCAGCTTCGTGGAAATCGAGACCGACAAGGGCCATGACGCTTTCCTGCTGGACGAGCCGGTGATGTTCGCCACCCTGCAGGGCTTCATCGACGGCTGCGCCGAGCAGCGCGGTCTCAATGGCCGGACTCAGAGCGGGGTGCGGTCATGAACGAGAACCGTGCCATCATGACAACCAATCATCGCGATATCCGCCGCGACCTGCTGCTGATCGCCGAGATGGTGGCGCCGGGCAGTCGTCTGCTCGATGTCGGCTGCGGCGACGGATCGCTGCTGGAATATCTCGCCAGCGAAAAGCAGGTGGACGGCCGCGGCATCGAAATCCGCCAGAGCGGCGTGAATGCCTGCGTCGCCCGCGGCCTGAGCGTGATCCAGGGCGATGCCGACAGCGACCTGCCGGACTATCCCGATGCCGCTTTCGATTATGTGGTCCTGAGCCTCACCCTGCAGGCGACGCGCAATCCGCGCAAGGTTTTGCACGAAATGCTGCGCATCGGCCGGCGCGCCATCGTCTCCTTCCCCAATTTCGCCTACTGGCGTGTGCGGCTGCAGCTGCTGCTGGGCGGCAGGATGCCGATGACGGCGGCACTCGACGATCCCTGGTACGAGACGCAGAATATCCATCTCTGCACGATCAAGGATTTCGACGAGCTTTGCGCCCGCGACGGCATCGCGGTGGAACAGCGCATCGCGGTGGACGGCCATGGCAAGCGGCTGGGCGGCGCCCCGGCCAACTGGTTCGGCGCCCAAGCTGTATACTTATTGCACCGCCGCTAGGCGGTGCGGGCTGTATATTTATTGCACCGCCGCTAGTCGGCTTTGGTCTTCCCGGTCCGGTGCGCGCCGCTGGTCAGCGCGGGCTGCGCCGCCGGCTTGAGCAGGAAGTGGCGTTTGGTCTTCATAGCCTTGACCGGCACGCCGGCATAGACCTGCTTCTCGGCTTCCACCAGCAGCACGCCGGAAAAACGCTTCCAGAGAATCTCGCCGGCCTTTTCCCAGGCATTCACCGCCTTGATCACGACAGCGCCATCCGACGGCGGCAGCCAGAGCGCCTGCTGCGACGCGGTCGGTGAAAACATCGAATCGCGCATCAGCCGCGTGAGCTGCGGCGGCGTGTAAGGATGGCCCTGACCGAAGGGGGTCGCTTCGATATGCGCCCACACCCCCCTGCGATTGGGCACCACGGCCAGCAGCCGGCCCTGCGGGGTCAGCACGCGCCAGACCTCGCGCAGCAGCAGGCGGGTGTTTTCCGAATTCTCCAGCGCATGCATCAGCAGCAGGCGATCCACGCTGGCATCCGGCAGCGGCAGGTCGTCCTCGTCCACCAGCATGACGCGGCCGGGCAGTCCACGCGGCCAGCGCACGACACCCTGCGGCCCCGGCATGGCGGCCAGCACGCGCTCGGCCTCGCCCTCGAAAATGCGCAGGTAAGGCGTGGCATAGCCGAGGCCCAGCACCGTCAGGCCATGAACGTCGGGCCAGAAGGCGCGCATCCGCTGGCGCAGCAGGCGGCGCACCGCCCGGCCAAGCGGGTTGGCGTAGAATTCGCGCAGATCGATGATGTCCGGGCGCAGCATCGCGCTATATTAGCCCTTTCCGCGTTCCAGCATAGAGTGCGCCATGCCCCTTGAGATCGTCCAGATTCCGGTGCTTAACGACAACTACGTCTATCTGCTGCGCGAGCCGCAATCCGGCGCGGTCGGGGTGGTCGACCCCGCCGTGCACGAGCCGGTCCTGGCCGAGTTGAACCGCCGCGACTGGGTGCTGACTCATATCCTCAACACCCATCATCATCCCGACCATGTGGGCGGCAATATGGCATTGAAGAGCGCCACCGGCTGCAAGGTGATCGGCCCCGAGGCCGATGCCGACCGCATTCCCGGCCTGGATATCGCCGTAGGTGACAACGAGGGCATCAATCTGGGCGACGAGACCGCGCGGGTCTTCGACGTACCGGGCCACACCAAAGGCCATATCGCCTACTGGTTCGCCGACAGCCAGGCCCTGTTCTGCGGCGACACGCTGTTCGCGCTGGGCTGTGGCCGGCTGTTCGAGGGCACACCGGCGCAGATGTGGTCGAGTTTGAGCAAGCTGCGCGGCCTGCCCGATGCGACTCGCGTCTACTGCGCGCATGAATATACCGAATCGAATGCGCGCTTCGCCGTCACCGTGGAACCCGGCAACGAGACGCTGCAGCAGCGCTATCGCCGCATCAGGGCATTGCGTGCCGAAGGCCAGCCGACCGTGCCCTCCACGCTGGGCGAGGAGAAGGCGACCAATCCCTTCCTGCGCCCGATGAGCGACGACATCCGGCTGCAACTGAACATGGCCGGCGCCGACGACGTCGCGGTCTTTGCCGAGGTACGCCGGCGCAAGGATACGTTCAGGGGCTAGAACAGATATCTCGGCAGCAGTTCGGCATAGACGCCGTCGCGCTGCTCGCCGATCAGGCGCCACAGGCGTTCGGTGAAGTCGCGCCGGGCGGCATAGAAGCGCCGCGACACGGGAACGTGAAAATC